>JAYVFP010000278.1:0-8920 GCA_043773025.1 Archangium sp. | reverse complement strand
CTCGACAGGGATTACCTCGCCTTCGGGCGGTAAGTGCCCCCTCGACTGCGCTCGGGGAGACCGGTGATTGGAGTCATTTCTATTTCGGCCAACCCTGTCGGGGAGACCGGTGATTGGAGTCATTTCTATTTCGGCCAACCCTGTCGGGGAGGCCGCGGGTACACGAGGCAGGTCTCGGGGAAGTAAGCAGACTCAGGCGAGACGTAGTTCACCGACATCGCCTGAGCGGTCTTCGCGAGCTCGGTACCGAACGAAGGCACGAAGCACACGTCGGGCGCCGACTTGAACTTGCCCTGAATGCGCTGAAAGCCCCGCTGCAACGTCGTGAGATCCAACTTGCCGCCGCGCAACGGCACGGTCGGGCCATTCGGGTCGCCGCCGGGCAACTTGCCCAAATTGGTCTGCAGCTCGAACCCATCGGCGCGCTGAATCACGCGCAACTTCCCCGGTACGGGCTCATCGATCCACGCCTGAAAGTCCGGCGCGTCTCGCAGCTTCAGCTTGAAGGCGATCGCCGCCTCAGGATGTTTGAGCCACACCTCTTCCTTCGCATCGGCCAACGTCGCCAGCAGCCCAGCGAGCTGCGCGAGGTAGGTCTCCTCATCGGGTACGAGCACGACGGGCCCGGTGCCTTCAGGCACCAGCGTCTTCTCACCGTTCAGCGTGACCAGCCGCGCGCCCGCAGGAATCGCCGGACCGACGGGCGTGAACGGCACCACTTCATAGAGCGCGTCACGAGCATCACCTGCGTCGACCACCACCCGCTCAAGGGGCTCGAGGGGCCTGGGCTGCGCGCGGGGAATCGGGGCGGCAGGCTTCTGGTCCTGACAACCGACCAGCACCAGCAGCAGGCCCAACCACCTCACTCGAGCACCGCGGTCGCTTCCGGGAACGCGCGCGACACACACTGCGCCGAAGCGAGCCCCTTGGTCACCGCGTCGTACGCTGCTTCCTTTGCGTTCTTGAAGAGCACCATGCCGGAGAAGCGTTTCGCGTCAACTGCGTGGCCCGCGTTGCGGATGTAGATCGCCTTCACGCGCTCGGGGAACTCGGCGCGAATCTGCGCGTAGACCTCGGGGTCGTGCTCGCCCGAGTCACCGACGAGCACCACCTGGTTAGGGAGCTCTTTGAGCAACGAGCGGATGACCGGCTGCTTGTAGTTCGACATCGTGGAGGGCCCGAGATCGCGCAGGTAGATGCCGAACACGGGAAAGCCGTGGCCGTTCAAGAACGCACGCACGCGGCTCAAGTACTGCGCGGGGGAACCGCTGACCAACGCGAAGCCCGGGCGCGCCACCTTGTCTTCTTTCAGGCAGCCGTAGAACTCCGCCATGCCCTCGACCACCGGCTGGTTGGTCTCGTCTTGCATGAGCGCGGCCTTCACCAGCTTCGAGGTGCTCACCACGTTGGTCACCGCCAGCGTGTCGTCGAAGTCGGAGACCACGAAGAACTCGGCGGCCGGAGCGACGATGTCGACGGTGGCGATACCCGCGTCGGCGCCCATCACGTGGGCCTCGGCGGTGGTGAGCCCGACCTCGAAGGGTTCCTTGTCACCCGAGAGTGTCACGCTGAAGTTTCCATCGTGGCCGCTGACCACCTCGACGCTCCGGCCCGCGTAGCGGAGCTCGACCCGCGCGCCTTGCCAGTTGGGAGAGGTCAGCCTTCGCAGGTTCTTCGAAAAGGTCGAGCTGCCCGTCGAAGGCGCGTGCTTGAGCACCCGGCCCGAGAGCGTCACCTGCCCCGGCGTGCCGACTGCAGGAAAGAGGAGCACGGCCGCGCTCGCCCAGGAGTTCGCGGCGAGAGTTAAGAAAACCAGGGTCAGAGAACGCATTCGCGCGGCAGCCTACCTCTCGTGCGGCGCGGGGGCACTCGGGTCCCACTCGAACGGTCGGCTGCGCCTGCCTTCAACAAGTCAGTGAGCACGCTGAGCGGCGTGGTACCTTCTGCGAGCCCGAGCGGACGCCCACGTTGTCACCTGCCGAAACCACCAGATTCGGAAAGTATGAGCTGCTCGCCCGCATCGCCGCGGGCGGGATGGCCGAGATTTTTCGTGCGCGCTACGAGCCGGCGCCGGGCGTGACGAAGCAGGTGGTCATCAAGCGGATCCTTCCTCACTACGCGGAGAACAAGGCCTTCATCGGCATGTTCACCAACGAGGCGAAGATCGTGATGGGCCTGTCGCACGGCAACATCGCTCAGGTCTTCGACTTCGGCGCCATCGACGGCGACTACTTCCTCGCGATGGAGCTGGTCGACGGGCACCCGCTCTCGAAGGTGGTCAAGCGCGCGCGCACTTTGGGCATCCCCGTGTTGCCGCCCGAGTTCTGCGCGTTCGTCTGCGCCGAGATGCTCAAGGGGCTGCACTACGCCCACGCGCGCCTCGATGAGACTGGCCGGCCGCTGAAGATCGTGCACCGCGACGTGAGCCCTCAGAACGTGCTCATCAGCTACGAGGGCCAGGTCAAGCTGGTCGACTTCGGCATCGCCAAGGCGCGCAACGCGAGCAGTGAAGAGACGGCAGCGAACGCGGTGAAGGGCAAGTACGCGTATTTCGCGCCTGAGCAGGCAAAGGCGAAAGAGCTCGACGCCCGCACCGACGTCTTCGCTTCGGGCATCGTGTTGTACGAGCTGCTCACCGGTCAGTTGCCGTTTCAGGGCCGCTTGATGGACGTGATGGCCCGCATCGTTCGGGGGCAGTTTCAGAAGCCGCGTGAGTTGAACCCGCGCATTCCGCCGGATCTCGAGCGGGTGGTGCTCAAGGCGATGGCGCTCGAGAAGAACGATCGCTACCAGACGGCCGAGGCCTTTCAGCAAGACCTCAACCGCTTCCTCGCGAACAACCACCCGGAGTTCACGGGCGGAATGGTGACCCTCTTCCTTCACCTGCTGTTCGAAGAAGAGCTCGTGAAGGATGGGCGGCCAGTGCAGATCCCCCGCGAGTTCGTGGAGCGGGCGCAGAAGTGGAAGCAGCCGCTCCCGCCGCCGCAGGATCCGGGCAAGCGTGACGAGGCGGAAGATCCCACCGAGATGGTGGCGATGTCAGACCCCAAGCTCCACTTCGGGCCTTCACCGAAGTTCGATGAAGTGCCTGCGCCGCCTCCGAAGTTTCCCTGGGTGCGCGCGCTCGCGTTGCTGGCGGCGGCCGCTGCAGTGGGTTTCGGCGGGGTCACCGTGATGCAGCGCATGAATGAAGGCACGCTCGAGATCACCAGCGTGCCGAGCGGCGCTGAGGTGTTTCTCGACGGGAAGGTGCTGCCGTCGAAGACGCCCACGCAGGCGGCGCGCTTGCCGGGCGATCGCACGCTGCGACTCGAGGTGAAGTCGCCCGGCTATCGGGTGTGGAAGAACGAGGTGCCGCTCAAGTCGGGGCAGCATTTATTGGTCGAAGCGAAGCTCGAGCTGACGCCGCCTCCCGAGCCGCCGAAACTGCCTGATCCGGTACCGGTGAAAGTCGAGCCCCCTCCCCTGCCGCCTGAGCCGCCGCCTGCGCCGGATCTCGTGGTGTGGCCTGCGGCGAAGTTCGCGCTCGATGCGACGCGGCATCGGTTGGACCTGTCCACGTCGGGTGCTGTCCAGGTGAGCCTGGAGCCGAACAAGACGTACCGCGTGTCGCTGCTGGGCAAGGCCATCACGCCGGGGTGGGCGTTCTACGTGGTGAGCGATGGTGGCGCGCAGCCGGGCACGTTCGGGGCGGATCCGCTGCTGATCAAGAGCGCCTCGAAGTTCTACGCGTTCCACGTGCCGGCGAGCGTGCTGGGTACCGGTGAGAAGGATGAGACCAGGGCTCGCTCGTTGTCGGTGTTGATCGAGGGGCAGAAGAAGGCGCAGCTCAAGAGCGTGTCGGCGAAGCTGAACTTTCCGTCGTCGCAGCGCGTGACGGTGACCGGGCTCAATGCGGCGACGGCGTATGAATTGACGCCTCGGCAAAGCACTCCGCCTGCCGTCGCACGTGAAGGCGGGGCGCCGCTGCGGCTGGTGGTGGTCGGTGCGCCCAGTGGCCTCATCATCGCGCCGATCGATCAGGCGCTGCGGCTCGAAGGGCTCACCTCGTTCTGGGTCACGTTCATCGATGACTTGAATGACGCTGAGTCGGGGCGGCTGCAGTTCGAGCTGCGCGAAGTGCGGCCGATCAAGAAAAGAAACAAACGCTAGCCCTCCCCCGCTGGAGAGAGGGAGCCCAGGGGAGCGCTACGTAGAATCCTGTAGCCGAAAAATTGATCAGCTCCGTGGTGCGCCTACTCTGTGTGTGCAGCTGACCCACACACGGAGAACGCCCATGAAGAAGCTCATTTTCGCAGTGTTGACGGTGATGACGGTGGTCGTTGGTGGTGTGGCTGCCGCAGGTTCGATGAGCACGCCCAGCGATCGCGAAGTCGAGCAGGCGATCGACTCAAGGCTTCACGCGATGCTGGTGAAGCTGAACGCCACCAAGAAGTGACCTGCTTGGATAACGAGTGACTTCGCAAAACGGTCGTGGTGGAAGTCACGCCATGCCCGACATGACGTCGCTCTCCGTCGGCGACAGGCTGGTGTATCCGAACCAGGGCCTGTGCTCCGTCACCGAGATCAAGACCGAGGAGATCGCCGGTCAGAAGCTCACTTTCGTCAGCCTGGTCATCATCGAGACCGGCGCGAGGGTGAAGGTCCCCCGCGAGAAGCTCGAGAAGAACGGCGTGCGCCGTGTCTCGACTGCCGACGACGTGAAGAAGGTCGTCGACTATCTCAAGGGTGCCTCTGACAAGGCGTCGCTCGATTGGAAGAAACGCGCTCGCGAGAACACCGCGCGCCTGTCCGAAGGCGGTCTGCTCGGGCTGGCTGAAGTGGTGAAGGGTCTGCAAGAACTCTCCGAGCTCCGCCCGCTGCCCCCCAAAGAACGCGACCTCTACAACGACGCGCGCCACCTGTTCGTCGACGAGCTGTCTGCGGCGATGGGCGTGCCCGCGGCCGACGCCGAAGACGCGTTCGACATTCTCCTGTTCATTCCCGGCCGAGATCGCCCCAAGCGCACCGCTGAGGAGTTCGCGGGCCTGGGTGAAGAAGGCGATGAGCTCGGCATGGAAGGCGATCTCATCGGCATCGACGGGGGCGAAGAGGCTGCCGAAGAGTCGTCTGAAGCCGAGAAGCCCGAAGAGGGCGAGTCGGAAGAGAGCGGCGACGAAGAAGAAGGCGCCAAGAAGAAGCCGAAGGCGGCGGCTGCTGCGCCTGCGAAGGCGGCCAAGGGCAAGAAGACGCTCATCTCGGATGTCGAGGTGACCATGCCTGCGTCGCTGGCGCTGACCGAGAACCTGCCCAAGAAGCGCGGCCGTCCTCCCAAGCCGAAGCCCGAGGTGACGCAGCCGCCTCCGCCGCCGAAGAAGCGCGGCCGCCCGCCCAAGCCGAAGCCCGAAGTGACTGAGCCGCCTCCGCCGCCGAAGAAGCGCGGGCGTCCGCCGAAGGCCAAGTAATTTCCGGAGATCATCGTGATCCGCATCTTCACGCTCGACGAGTTCGATCCCGCGCTTCTCAAGGCGCTCACCAAGTCGCTCTACACCGCGTTCGGCGTGGGCTCCGAACACAGCGGCGCCGTCACCGTGCCTCACGGGCAGCAGGAGCCCTACGACGCCAACAAGCTGCTCGACGCGATGCCGAAGGTGCACGCGCTCGCTGACGACAAGGTGCTCTTTCTGACCAGCCGCAAGCTCGCGCCCCGGAAGCTCGTGTCGGGTGAAGCGCCCACGTACGGGTTGTCGCGCTACGGGCAGCAGCGTGCGGTCGTCACCACCTCGACCATCAAGGGCCTGGCGCCCGACAACGTAAAGCTGCTCGCGCGGTACGCGATGCAGGAAGTCGGGCACACGTACGGCCTGCACCACTGCCTCGATCCGCGCTGCGCGATGTACCCGCAGTGGACTCCGTCGTACGCGCTGGGTGAAGCGAGCTTCTGCACGTACTGCCGCGATTCGAGCGACGCGAAGATCCGCACGACGAAGTCGTGAAAGCCGAAACCGTAGCTCCCTCTCCCCGAGGGGGAGAGGGTCGGGGAGAGGGCATTTTCCTCGTCGCAGTCGCGGCGCTTTGCCTCGTCTTCCAGCTCTGGCTGCCCACGACACACGTGGCCGAAAGCGATTACCAATCAGTCGCGCAAGTTCTCTTCGCCGAACAACAGCAAGGCGACGTCGTGCTGCTCGCCCCCTGGTGGACCGAACGCGCGCGCATCTTCGCGCCTGAAGGTCTTCCGGTCGTGGGCTACCAGGGCAGCGATTCCGACTCACTCGAACGCTACGGGCGCATCTGGGTGCTCGCTCAACCGCACCAGCCCAACGCCGGCATGGGCGACTTCGAGAAAGCATTTTCTGCTTCCCGCACGGCCATCGGCGCAGAACGCCGCTTCGGAAATCTGTCTGTGCGGCTGTACCAGAACGGCCGTCATCGCCCCGTCGTCGTCGACGCCGCCCAACTCATCGGAGCAGGTCAGGCGCAGGTCTACCTCGAGTCACCGGACGGCAACCGCCAGCCCTGCAGCTTCACGGGCGCGGCATATCGCTGTGGGAATGGAAAGATCGTCGGCAAGGAATGGCACGAGGTGCACTTCGCTCCGTACACGTGCGTGAAGCTCGAGGCGCCCGGTGGTGCGAACCGCGTGGTGGTCGAGTTCACTGCTCCCGCGGCTGATTCGAGCAGTCTGTCGGCGGGGTACATCTGGGAATACGGCGCGTACCGCGAGGGGATTACGCCTACGAGTGTGACGCTCGAAGTGAATGGCCAGGCGCAGTCGATGGAGCTGCCGGTCGGCGATGAGCTGATGCACCGGCTCGAGGGACCGGCCCTGACAGAGGGGTCTCGCGTTCGGATCTTGCTGCGCTCGCAAAATCCGACGGGCCGCGTGGTGTGTGCGGTGATGACGGGATCGCGTCATGAGTGAAAAGGCGACTGCCCTCTCCCCGACCCTCTCCCCCTCGGGGAGAGGGAGCAGCTTCTCGAGTTTGTTGAGTTCGCTCACCGATCGGCGCATCGCGTGGATTCTCTTTTTCGCCGGTTTCTTCGCGCTGCTCGCGACCGAGAAGGACGTCGGCTTCGGGCGTGACGAGAGCGTCTACTTCCACGCAGCTGAGGCTCACGCGCGGTGGTTTCAGTTGTTGGTGAGCTCACCCAGCACCGCGGTGAAAGACGCGGCGATCGTTCAGCACTTCGAGTTCAACCACGAGCACCCCGCGTTGATGAAGAACCTGTTCGGGATCTCGTACGTGGTGCTCCACGAGAAGCTGGGCCTGCTGCGCCCCGCCGGCGCCTTCCGCTTCCCCGCGTTCCTCTTCGCCGCGTGGATGCTGCCGTTGATCTTCGGTCTCTCGCGGCGCCTCTTCGGTCAGGGCGCGTCGATCTTCGCGGCCGTCTCGTTCTTGATCGTGCCGAGGCAGTTCTTCCACAGCCACCTCGCGTGCTTCGACGTGCCCATCGCGACGATGTGGGTGCTCACGGTCTACTGCTTCGTCGAGGCGCTCGAGAAACCGCGCTGGTGGTTCTACACCGGCCTCGCGTTCGGGGCCGCGCTCGGCGCAAAACACAACGCCTGGTTCATTCCCGTCACGCTGGTGCCGTTCATTCTCTGGCGCGGCTGGCAGCTCACCAGGAGCGCACCGGAGGCGCGGAAGATCTTCTTCGGCATCAACGGCGTCTTCGTCTTCGGAGGCCTGCTCTACGGCGTGATGGTCGCCGCGATGGGCCCGCAGCGCATTCTCTCGACCTTCGAGTTCCAGAGCCCGCAGCTGGGGCTGTTCATGATCGTCTGCGCGGTCGGCGCGTGGCTCACGTGGACGTTGCGTTCACTGCACCTCGACGCTTTCCGTACGATCGCGCCGCTGGTGGCGATGGCGATCCTCGGGCCGATCGTCTTCTACCTGCACTGGCCCTACCTCTGGCACCACCCGGTGGATCGCACGGCCTGGTACCTGTCCTTCCACCTGACCCACAACCACTACACCTGGTACTACCTCGGAGAGCTGCTGCGAGCGCCGCCGTTCCCGCTCCTCTACGTGGTCAACCTCACCGCGCTCACGGTGCCCACTTCGATCTTCGTGCCGATGGTGCTCGGGTTCGGCTGGGTCTTCGTGCGCGCCGGGCGCAACCAGGTGACCAACTTCGAGTGGATCGTGGTGGCGAACGCGGTGATGTCGATCGCGTTGATCAGTCATCCGAACGTGCCGCACTTCGGGGGCGTGAAGCACTGGTTCCCCTCGATGCCTTTCCTCGCGGTGCTGGCCGCGGGCTCGTTGGAGCGCGGGGCGCGGGGGCTCACGAGCTGGCTTGCGCCGAAGCTGAAGGCCGCGACCGAACCACGCGTGCTGGCCGTGATGGCCGTGCTGATCTGCGCGCCCGCGATCATCGCCACCGCGCGCGTCTACGAGTTCGGCACCAGCGCCTACTCAGACCTCGCTGGCGGTGTGCCCGGAGCGGCCTCGCTGGGCATGCAGCGTCAGTACTGGGCGAACAACCTCACCGGCGTGCTGCCCTGGCTCAACGCGAACGCGAAGCAGGGCGAGCGGGTGTACTTCCACGAGAACCACAGCGGGCAGATCCGCGACAACCAACGCAACGGCATGCTGCGCGCTGACATCGTGGCGGTCGGATCACCGAACGAAGCGGAGCTGGCGATTTACCAGTACCACCAGGAATTCCGGGAACAGGAGTTCAACATCTGGCAGGTGTTCGGGACCACGCGGCCGGTGTTCGGGCTGTACCTCGATGAGACGCCGCAGATCGTCGTCTACCGGCGTGGGCATCGCTGAGCGATGTGACCCCTCGACTCCGCTCGGGGTGAACGGAGATGCCCACCGTTCGCATCGACAGGGTTGGCTGAAATAGGAATCGGGTTCCATCACCGGTCTCCCCGAGCCCAGTCGAGGGGGCACTTGCAGTGCGAAGGAGAGGCAATCCCTCGACTGCT
>JAYVFP010000277.1:0-3105 GCA_043773025.1 Archangium sp. | reverse complement strand
GCTGCACCGCATCCAACGGCGCGGGCGTACGTTTGCGCGCCTCGGTGAGATCGTCAGCGGTCAGGTTCAGCGCGGCGAGCCGCTTGTTGTCGACGAAGAGAAAGGAACGCTCGAAGCCGCCTTCGGTGCGCTTGAAGACCTCGAGCGAGAGCACCGCCGCGTCGGCATCGAAGAGGCTGCGCGCGCGCCGCTCGGCGTCACCTGGGGTGATCTCGTACTCCTGACCGAAGTAGCGGAGCTTGTCGGCGATGCCATCGACGGTGCGTTCGATCTGCTGAGCCACCGTACCGGCCACCAGCGCGTTGACGTCGTAGACCGAGGCTTCTTTGTCGGCGCTGACCACCCGCGTCGCGAGCAGCAGATACACGCCCATCGCACCGACGAGCATGACGCCGACGAGCAAGACTATCTGCGTGCGAAGCGACGACTGCACTTGAAGAACCCCCAGTTAGAAGTCGAAAGCGTACCCCACCCGCACCGCGAGCCCGCCAGCGTTCAACCGCGCCAGCGCGTCGTCCACCCGGCCGTAAAGGAAGCTGAACTCGAGTTCCACCCTGCCCGGACCCAGGCGACGCGACAGAGCGGCCACCACCTCGAAGCCGGGCAACACCCCGAAGCCCGCGTCAGGCCCCACCTGCAGCCAGGCGAGCTGCATCGCAAACCCAGCGCCCGCCTTGAGCTGAAAGGCGCCCACGTTCTGATTCCACGACGCGAGGAGCGAGATGGGGAGCAGAAAGGCTTCTCCTCTCAAGGTGGCGCCGCCGAGCTCGAGGGAGCTGCCCGCGCGATAACCACCTGCTCGCAGCTCCACGCCCACGCGACGCCGCAAGACTGGCAGCCGCACCCCGAAGCTCACCAACGCCGTGGGCGAGGCGACCGCGCCGCCGCTGAAGATGCCGCCCCCGCGCGCTGCGAGCGTGAAGGTGGGATCCATCGCGGCCCTCAGAGCACGCTCGACGCGAAAGCCCCGCTCCTCCACCGTCAGCACGTCATCGCCCGAGGCGGGCGGAGTCCACTGCGCCTGCCAGCTCTCCTCTTTGAACTCAGGCGTTCCCAAACCGCCATCGCGCACCGTGAGCTTCGGCGCTGCACCCAGCACCACGCGGCCACGCACGTCGAACAGCCGCACTCGCAACAGCTCACCGACCACCGCCACTTCAGCGCGCGTCACCGTCGGCACGCCGGCGAACAGCTCGAGCGGCTCCGACCAGGGTGACATGCGGAAGTCTTCACCCACCGCGCGCACCCGAACTTCATGCGTGCCTTCGCTCAGCGCAGCCGTGCGCAGTGACGGCTGACTGACCCGCTGACTCACGCCGTCGAGCTGCACCTCGAAGTCTTTCCGCTCGCTCACGTCGGACCAGCTCAAGTCGACTTCGGTTCCAGGGGCCACCACCACGTCGGCCGAAGGAGAGACCCAGGTCACCATCGCCAACGGCACACCCGCCGCGCGCACGAAGGTGCGGGACTCCGAAGGTGCCGAGGTGTGGCCGAGCGCGTCTTTGGTGGTGACCCGCCACAGGTACTGACCCGGCGGCAGCTCGGGCGTGCGCCACGACGTGCCAGTGACGGTCGCGCCACCCGCGGCCTCGTTGCCTTTGGGCCCCGCGCGGAACAGCTCGACCTTGTAACCGGTAGCCGCCACCACGGCGCTCCACGAGAAGTCGGTGCGCGGGCCGACGCTCTCGGTACGGCCCGTCGGAGCCGGCAGCTTCACCTTGAACACACTCTCGGCGCTGAACTCACCGGGCGCACCGCGCTCATCCACGCTCGCCACCCGCCAGCGATACTCACCGGCCACGCCGGCCTTGAACGCCAGCGTCAGCCCCGCCGCGGGAATGGTGACCTTGTCGCGCCCGTCTTGCGTGGCCTCGACCAGGTAGCTCTTCGCGCACGACGCTTCTGCCCAGCTCAGCTGCACCTGCGCAGTGCCCAGCGGCACGTCGTTGACCTGCTTCAACTTCGGCGGGCTCACCCGAATGGCGAAGGTGCGCACTGGCCCCGCGCCCGTGGTGCGCCCCTTCAAGTCGATGGCGCGCGCGCGCCACCACCACGTGCCCGCAGAGAGCGCCTTCACCTCGAGCGAAGGCGTGGGCGAACGTAACGTACGGAAGCTCACGAACTCCAGGCTGCTGGAGAGCTCGACCAGGTACTCCTTGATCAACGCCGACGCGTCGAGCTCGAGGTTGACGGTCGCCCCGCACGAAAGGCTTTGCCCATCGGGCGGCTTGAGCTGCGTGGGCACCGCAGAGTCGACGGCGATGGTGCGGGGCGCGCTCCATTCACTGGCGCGGCTCTCGGTGTCGAAGCTGCGCACGCGCCACCAGTGCGTGGTGGCGGGCAGCTGCTCCCAGCGGTAGCCGGCGCTGGTGGTACGGGTCTGCAGCACGACCTCCACGAAGGCGGGGTCCCTGGCGATCTGCAGCTCGTAGGCAGACGCACCCGGCACGTCTTTCCACCGCAACACGATGCGCGCGTTCTGCGCCTGGCTCACGCCCGACGAGAAGAGCACCAGCAGCAGGCCCCACGCTCCCAGCTTCAGGGCGTGACCTCGATCTCCGGGTTGAACAGCTCTGGCGCTTCGGGGATGCCCTTGTGAATGACGCGAAACCGCATCGGCGCTGAAGGCGCGCCCAGGCCCGTCTCGTCATCCACCCTCACCCGCCAGAACCACATCGACTCGTTGAGTAAGAGCGCGATGCGCGCGGTCGCTCCGTTGGCGACCTCGGAAACGGTGACCGGCTCGAAGCCCTGGCTGGGGGAAATCTCGAGTCGGTAGCGGCTGATGCCCGGCAACGGCGCCCACGCGAACGAGACCTCGGTGCCATGCGGGGCGAGCAGCACCTCACCACTGCGCGGGTACATCGCGACCGGGGCCACGTCTTCCACGCAGGTGAAGCGGCGCGCCTCTGAGATGGGGTGGCCTTCGGCGTCGACGATGCGCCACCAGGTGACGCCCTTCGAGGGCTCCTTGAGCGTGAGGCTGCCGCCTTTCGCGGGAAGCTCGGTGTCGACGAACGCGTAGAGCCGGTCGCGCGCGATCTGCACGCGGGCGCCCGCGGGTGTTTCGCCTGACCAGCTCAGCGTCACCGCGGGAGGCGCTGC
>JAYVFP010000276.1:0-9001 GCA_043773025.1 Archangium sp. | reverse complement strand
CTGAGGCCGATCGCCGCGACGTGAAGCAGGCGCTGGTGCGGCTCGCCCCGAAGGTGGCCCTGGTCACCATCACCTCAACGCCGCCGGGCGCCGAGCTGTACGTCGATCGCACCGATCTCGGCAGCCGGGGCCGTACGCCGCAGACCATCGCAGTCAGTCCCGGCGCGCACACGCTCGTCCTCGAGCTCAGCGGCTACCGGCCCGGCAGCGTGAAGCTCACCGCGGCCCGCGGGCGAGAGACCAAGCTCGCAGCGCCGCTCGTTCGCGTCGAAGGCAGCGTCGCCTTCAGCGGAACTCCGGAAGGCGCCGTGATTCGCGCGTCGGCCGACGGCGCTGAGCTCGGCCGCGTACCTGCCACCCTGTCATTCCCTCCCGGGCAACGGCTGCTCGTGGTGCAGGCGCCGGGTCACACCGCGCAACAGGTGTTGGTCGACGTGAAGGCCGACGAGACGATCGCCGCGAAGGTCGCCTTGTCTGAAAAGCCCAGGCCGACCGGCAAGGTGGTCGTCACCTCGAACCGGGAGAACTCGGTGGTGCGGGTCGACGGTCGCGACTTCGGCTTTACCCCCACGGTGCTGACGCTGGCGGTCGGCGACTACACGGTCGAGGTCAGCAGCGAAGAAGTGACCCCCCTGGTGCAGCCGGTGAAGGTGACCGAGAACAGCGAGACGCGCGTGACGGCCGAGCTGCGGTACTCACCGCCCAAGGTCGGCGCTGCGTCGAAGCAGGCGGTGTCCGTCGATGACGCGCCGGCTTCGGTCACGGTCATCACCCGCGAAGAGCTGCGTGCCTTCGGCTACCAGACCCTCGCCGAGGCGTTGCAAGGGGTGCGCGGCTTCTTCCTCGCCGACGATCGCATCTACACCTACGTGGGCGTGCGCGGGTTTCAGCCTCCGGGAGATCTCAACACCCGCATCCTCGTGCTGTGGGATGGCCACCCCATCAACGATGTCTGGGCGGGGCAGGCCTTTACCGCGCGCGATCTCGAGCCCGATCTCTCGGCGGTCGATCGCATCGAAGTGGTGCGTGGCCCCGCGTCGATTCTCTTCGGTACCGGCGCGTTCTTCGGCGTCATCAACGTGGTGCCGCGCGCTCGGGTCGGCGACAAAAAACACGTCGAGGCGGTGTTGGGCGCGGGCGGGCAGAACGGCGTGAAGGCGCGCGTCACCGGCAGCCTCGGCGAAGACGGCACCTCGCTCATGCTCACCGGGGCGGGCATGCTCTCGGAAGGTGCGCCGTTCACCGAGCTCGGCAACACCACCGTGCGCGGCCTCGACGCAGAGCGCGCGTTCGGCGCCGCGATGAAGGGCGAGTGGAATGGCTTCACGCTCTCCGGGAAGTTGAACCAGCGACGCAAGCAGATCCCCACCGCACCGCTGGGCGCGATGGTGGGCGTGCCGGGCACCGAGTACACCGACGTGCGCGGTTTCGCCGAGCTCCGTTACGAGAAGGCCTGGGAGCGCGTCACGCTCACCGCTCGCGGCGCGTACGACGCCAGCCGGTATCGCGGCTGGTTCGCGCAGCTGGACACTGAAGGCAACAGGGTGCGCAGCACCGACACGGGTGGCGCCGATTGGTTGAGCGGTGAAGTGCGGGTGGCTGCCACGCTGTTCGCGGGCAACCGGCTGACCGGTTCCCTCGAGGCGCAAGGACAGTTCGTCACCCAACGGCCCCAGCGGGCAGCCGCTGAAGATCCCCACACGCGCGTGCTGCTGTCGGCGACGCTGCTCGACGAGTGGCAGGTGATCAGCCGGGTGTTCATTCAGGCCGGCATCCGCGTCGACAAGTACTTCGACCTCGACGGCCTCGCGCTGTCACCGCGCGGGGCGATCGTCGCGAAGCTCTATGACGGCGGCATCACCAAGCTGGTGGTGGGCCGCGCCTTCCGGGCGCCGACCATCTACGAGACGACCTTCTCCGACGCACAGACGCTGGTCGCGCCCGCCGCGCCGCCGCGCCCGGAGCTCATCACCACCTTCGAAGGCGAACACTCCCACGATCTCACGCGCGAGCTGCGCATCACCGCGGGCGGGTACTTCAACCTCATCGATCAACTCGTGGTGTTGACCGAAGAGACGCTCGTGACGCCCGCGTGTGGATCAGTCGACGAGCCCGCGCAGTGTCTTTCGTACGGGAACTCGCCGGGGCGGCTGACAGCCGGCGGCGCAGAGCTCGAGCTGCGTTGGCAGCCGGGCCGCTTCACGCTGGTCGACGCGTCGTATTCGTTCGTCATGCTCGGTGGCGCTGACATCACCGGCGGTGCGTACCCGATGCACATCGCGTCGCTGCGCGCGATGGTGCCGCTGAAAGAAGGGCTCGTGCGCTTGTCGGGCCAGGGCGTCTTTCAGTCGGGCCGGCGGGCGCAAGACGGCACGTACGCGGGTGAAGCGTTCCTGCTGAACTTCGGTCTCTCGGGTGAGTACGGGCCGATTCGCTACTTCGCGGGTGTGCAGAACCTGCTCGACCAGCGGTACGCCGTGCCGGTGCTGAGCGAGACGGCGTTCTCCAAGGTGCCTCAGTACGGCCGCACCTTCTTCATCGAGCTCTCCGCAGGATTCTGAGTTGCAGAGCAGCGCCGCATGTACCGACGCGCGTGGCTGGTGAGCCTCATCTCATTCTCAACAGCGGCGAGGGTTCGACCGGCTCCCTCTCCCCGCTCGCGCAGAGAAAGGGAGAAAAGTGTTATCGGCACTGCATGATGAACGTCGACCAGACCATCAAGCGTGGCCTCGGGAATCTTGAGCGACTTCAGGCCGAACGCGGCAGCTGGCCCAGTGACTACGGAGGGCCGATGTTCCTGCTGCCGATGTGGGTCGCGCTGGCGTACGCGACGAAACGATTGCCGAACGCGCAGCGCACCGAGCGGCTGCTCACCTACTTCACCAACGTGCAGCGCCCCGACGGCAGCATCGGCCTGCACGCCGAGTCGACCAGCGGCAGCATGTTCACCTCGACGCTCTCGTACGTGGCCATGCGCCTGCTGGGCATGAGCGCTGAAGACTCGCGCGCCACCAGATTGCTCGGGTGGATCCACTCCAACGGCGGCGCGCTCGGCGCAGCGTCGTGGGGCAAGTTCACGCTGTGCCTGCTCGGGCTCTACGACTGGAAGGGCATCGTTCCGCTCTTGCCCGAGCTGTGGATTCTCCCGCCAGAAGCGCCGCTGCACCCGAGCCGACTCTGGTGCCACGCGCGCATGGTGTACCTGCCGATGGCCTGGCTCTACGGCAACAAGTGCATCGCGCCCGATGATGCACTGCTGCGTGCGCTGCGCACCGAGCTGTACCAGGGCAAGTATCAGGACATCGTGTGGGAAGCGCAGCGCGAGGTGGTGGCGAAGGCCGACAGCTACCGGCCCAGCACCGCCGCGCTCAAGGGCGTCAACCTCGCGCAGGTCGGCCTCGAGAAGCTCTCCGGGCTGCTGCGCAAACGCGCGCTCGACGAGTGCCTCGCGCTCATCCGCCACGAAGACGCGGCCACGCATGACCTCGACATCGGCCCTGTGAACGCGGTGCTCAACATGTTCGTGCACCACTTCCGCGGGAGCGAAGGCCGCGCCGACTTCGAGCGCGGCTGGCCCAAGTTCGACGACGCGTATCTCTGGGACGGCCACGACGGCCTCAAGATGCAGGGCTACAACAACGCCGAACTCTGGGACACGGCGTTCGCGATGCAGGCGATCACCGCGAGTGAACGTGCGGGCGTGCTGACTGCCGACGACACGAAGCGCGTGCTGGGCAAGGCGTACGACTTCCTGCGCGACAATCAGATCCTCGAAGACGTCCCTGAAGCGGCGCGCCATTACCGTCACCCGAGCCGCGGCGGTTGGCCCTTCAGCAACCGCGAACACGGTTGGCCCATCACCGACTGCACCGCCGAGGGCCTCAAGTGTGCGCTCGCGTTGGAGGGCCGCTTCGAGGGCACGATCCCCCAGCTGCTGCTGCACGACGCGGTGCGCCTGATTCTCTCGTGGCAGAATGAAGACGGCGGCTGGGGCACCTACGAGAAGCAGCGCGGCGGCACCTGGCTCGAGGCGCTCAACCCCTCACAGGTGTTCGGCGACATCATGATCGACGCGTCTTTCGTCGAGTGCACCAGCGCGTGCGTGCAGGCGCTCGTCAAAGCGAAGGAGCGCTTCGGCAGCCGCTTCCAGCTCGATGACGTCATCGCGCGCGGCGTGAAATTTCTCCGCTCGCAGCAGCGCCCCGACGGCAGCTTCGAAGGCAGCTGGGCCGTGTGCTTCACCTACGGCACGTGGTTCGGCATCTCCGGGCTGCGCGCGGCCGGCGTGAAACAGGACGATCCCTCGATTCAACGCGCGGTGAACTTCCTGCTGAGCAAGCAGCGCGCTGACGGAAGCTGGAGCGAACACGGAGACACCTGCCGCGAACGCCGCTGGCTCGAAGGTGAAGCCGGCCACGCAGCGCAAACCTCGTGGGCGCTCTTGGCCCTCGTGCGCGCAGAGTGCGCCGACCGCGCTGCGCTCGACCGCGCCGCCCAGTGGCTCTGCGCAAAGCAGGAAGCCGACGGGAGCTGGGCGCGCGAGCCGATGGTGGGCGTGTTCAACCGCACCTGCCTCATCAACTACGACTGCTACCGCCACTACTTCCCCATCTGGGCGCTGGCCGAGTTCGCCTCGACGTACTCCACCGCATAAGGCCCCCCCGCAGACTCGAGCCCTCGTGCAATCAAGAGGACCGGCAGCGCGAAGGTGAAGGGCACGTCCTCGGTGGCGAGCTGCACCACCCCTGGCACGGCGTTGACCGGGGCGTCGTTGAACGAGTTGACGGTGATGACCTTCAGGGGCAGCCGATGCGAACGGTCCCCGGCGGCGCGACCCGGGTATCGGTGGTGAGCGGGTTGGTGTTCCCGTTGCCCAGTTTCCCGTAGCTGTTGTCGCCGACGCACCAGAGCGAGCCGTCCGCGCCCACGGCGCACAAGGTGTCGGTGTACACGCTCGACCCCAGCGCGATCACGCTGACGCCCGTGAAGTGGGTGACGGTGGTGCCGGCGTTGTCGTCCTTGCAGACCACCGCCCCGGCGTTCGTGAGCCAGCAGTGATCGTACTGGGCGGTGAGCGGTGTCACCTCGTTGCCGTCCACCACCTGCCCGGCGGTGCCATACGTGGTGCCACTGCAGACGAGCCCGGCGGACGTCACGGTGCAGGCTGCGCGGCCCTGAGATGCGCGCAGCACCGCCGCGTCATCCATGGCCACCGTCCCGAAGCTCGAGATCCACATTGACACATGCCCGGTGCCTGCCTGGGTCACCGGCGAAGAGCCGAAGTTGTAGCCCGCGCACTTCACCAGGCCCGCCTGGTCGAGCACGCACATCTGGTCCCAGGTCCCGGTGGCGATGCGCGCGATGTTGTTGAGCGTCGAGCCGCCCCACTGCACCCAGGTCGCCGAGGGGCTGGTGCTGCCCGTGCCGAACTGCCCAGCGCTGTTGCGGTCGCCCCGGCACCACATGGTGCCGTCAGTCTTGTGCACGCACAGGGCGCTCCCGGTGGCGCTGTTGACGGTCGACGAGAGGAGCACCTGATCGACGCCCGTCTGCCCCGCCGCCGCGAAGGAGGTGCCGTGGTTCGTGGTGTGAACCTGGCCCGCGCACATCAGGCTTCCGTTGGCGGCGACGTAGCAGACCGCGTCCGAGGTGACGGCGAGCGTCACCGCGCCCACGCAGGTGCTGCCGTTGAAGCGCTCCTGCAGCCCCTGCCACATGAAGTTGCTGGCGGTCGGCGGCGCCGGAGTGAGCGGCGTAGCGCACGCCCCGGCATTGCAGGTCTCGCCGCTGGCGCAGGCGCGATCGCACGCGCCGCAGTGCGCGACGGTGTTCAGGGCGGCTTCGCACCCGTTGGCGGCCAGGCCGTCGCAGTCGCCGGAGCCGGCGTTGCAGGCGAAGGCGCAGCCGCCGGAGCAGGTGGCGGTCGCGTTCGCCCGCGAGGGGCAGGCGTTGTTGCAGGTCAGGCAGTTGGCGGGATCGTGGGCGAGTTCCGCGCAGCGGGCCGCGCTCCCGGTGCCGCAGACCGACAAGGGCGCCGCGCAGGAAGCCGCGCAGACCGAGCTGCTGCAGAGCTGGCCTGCGGGGCAGGCAGCGCCACACGCTCCGCAGTTCGCGTTGTCGGTGCGGGTGTTCACGCACTGCCCGCTGCAGACGGTGCCGGTGCCGCCCGTGCAGGTCAGCGCGCAGGCGCCGGCCACGCACGCCTCGCCGCTGGAGCAGGCGGTGCCGCAGGCGCCGCAGTGGGCCGGGTCGAGCAGGGTGTTGGCGCACACGGCCGTCGCGCCCGTCCCGCACCTGGTCTGCGAGCCGCTGCACGCGGTGACGCAGGTGCCCGCGGTGCAGCTGGCTCCCGCTCCGCACGCGCTGCCGCAGGCGCCGCAGTTGGCGCCGTCGGTGGCGGTGTTGACGCAGGCCCCGTTGCAGAGCGTGCCGCCGGCGCCGATACAGGTGCTCGCACAGTTTCCCGCCGCGCAGACCTGGCCCGCAGGGCACGCGTTCGCGCAGGCGCCGCAGTTTCGCGGGTCGCTCTGGGTGTCGACGCACGCACCGGCGCAGCTGGTCTGCGCCGCGGTACAGCCCCCGCCGCCCCCGCCGGCGCCTCCGTCAGGGGGGGGCGTGGTGGTGGGGCATGCGCAGAACAGCACCAACGATGAAGCGAGCACGAGTCGAGCGGAGATGGGCAAGAGCGATCCTGTGAATGATGGGGAAGCCGACCATCTTGTCATGCGCGCGGGTGCTGACAGATCACAAACACTGCGCGGGTCGGGGTGGACGCAGCGTGCCTCCCTCCTCCCCCGGCCGAACCCTTCCATGATGCGGAATTGCGATTGGTCGGTCATCGTGGTGGCGACGCGCCGCGCTTCGGGCGCTCGCCGCCCTTCCATGATGCGGAATTGCGATTGGTCGGTCATCTGTTCCGGAGGGAGGCAGAAACGCAAACGAAGGCGGCTGCATCGCACTTGCGATACAAATGGCCCATGAAGACTGCCACTCTGCCCCCTCTGCGCGTGGAACCCGAGCTCCGGAAGGAAGTCGAGCGTCTGTTGGCGCCCGGCGAGAGCCTCTCGACGTTCGTCGAGGACGCGATCCGCAAGAGCGTCGAGGTTCGTGCGGCCGATGAAGCGTTTGGCAAACGAGCGCTCGCCGCCCGTGAAGCGAGCCGCAAGACCGGGCGGTACTTCTCGGCCGCCACCGTGCTTCGAGACCTCAAAGCCCAGACCCGAGCCGCCCGGCGTCGGCACCACGCGAAGGGCAAGTGACCCGGCGCTACGAAGTCCGATTCACGGAAGCCGCCCGCGAGGACCTGCTCGAGCTTCACTCCCTGCTGGCGGAGCATTCCATCGAGGCCGCGGAGCGGGCCATCGGCACCATCGAGCGCGCCTTGGCGTTCCTGGAGGAATTCCCCTGGTCGTGCCGCGCCTCGACCGTCATCAAGCGCACCCGCTTCCGTGAGCTGATCATGCCGTTCGGCAGGCGGGGATACGTGGCGCTTTTCGAGATCGAGGGCGACGACGTGGTCACCATCCTTACAATGCGGAACCAGCGTGAATCCGACTTCCACTGAGGCCCACCGTCCTGATCCCACGTTGCTCGAGGTGCTGCGTCCGTGCATCGAGCACCACGAGGTGGGCGAAGACAGCGCGGAGTGGCCCAACAACATCATCTCGCGGCTCACAGTCGTCTACGCCAGCGGCGCGATCGCCCGCCGGGGCGATCCTGTTCCGGGCTCCGCCGATCCCGCGGAGCTGGACCTTTGTCGAAGACTCTCGAGTGAGGTTGCGCGCCTGATGAAGGGAGTCGAGGTGGGGATGGGCTCGAATGCCTCGTCCGGTTTCGAGCCGTTCTTCATCGCCGCGAACACGACTGATCCACTGCCGTCGCGGATCGACGAGGCGCTGGTGCGTGCTCGCTTCGGTGGAACGCTCTTCCCGCTCGTCACGCTGACCGTCGAGCCGCTCGTGGAAGCCGGCCAGTGGTGGAGCGAAGTCGAGGAGGACGGCGCCGAGTCGTCACCGTCGTATTTCGAGCCCTGGCGAAAGCTGATCGCGTGGTGTGGGGAACACGGCGAGCTGCACGATCCCGTCTTCGTGCGCATCGGTCACGACGAGGACCTCTGGAAGATCCCCCAGGCGAAGTATCCGCGCGGCACGGAGCTGACCGGGGGTGTGCTGCCGCGGCTCCCGCTCGCCTTGACGCGCGCCGGCAGTCTGGTGGGACTGTTTGGCTATGCCGTGCAGACGTGAGCCTCGCGGAACCGGGTAGGCTCCCTCTTTGTCCAAAGCCCCGGAGGATTCATGCGCAAGGTGCTCCTGTTGATCGTCGCGACGATGTCGCTGGCCACGTTCGCCCAGAAGAAGCCAGAGCCCCGACAAGCCACGAAGGAGATCATCTTCGGTGACGGCGACTTCATCGATGACGTTGACCTGAGCAAGCCCGACGTCGAGTACTTCAAGTCCGACGTCGGCGCGAAGCACGCGAGCCTCCTCAGGGTCCGCGAGGAGTTCAAAGACAAGGTCATGGAATCGGCGCGCGACCTCTGAACGCGAACGCGCTCGCCGCCTTCCTCACCGTGGTCGAGGCATCCGCCACGCCCGTGAGATCGAGCATGTGATGCGGGGCGTAGGGGTGACCCCAGCGCTCCACCTCCATGTGGAGAAAGAGCGCGAGCGTGGGACACCCGACCGCGACCGCCAGGTGCATCGGCCCCCGTGTTGTTGCACACCGTCAACTGCGCCCCGCGCATCAACGCCGCGAGCTGATCGAGGCTGGTGGCGGGCGCACGCACCGCTCCGGGGCAAGCAGCGCAGACCGCGTCGACCAGCGACTCTTCGCCCGGGCCCAACGTCACCACGGGCGGCCGAAGCGAGTGCGGCTGGCCTTTGCGACAGCCATGCAACGTACGTTTGGCATCGACGTGTGGACCTGCCACTGCGGCGGCCGCCGCACCGTGCGCGCCATCGTCACCCACCGGGCCACCGCAGAGGCCATGCTGCGCAGCATG
>JAYVFP010000275.1:0-29360 GCA_043773025.1 Archangium sp. | reverse complement strand
CAAGTGGCATCTCGACTTCGCTCGATGCGAACGGTGTGGGCTGTTCCTCGGGAGACCAGTCGAGGGATGACTTCGGGTTCGCGCAGCAAGTGCCCCCTCGACTTCTCTCAGGGGGGAACGGTGCTGGGGGCTCAGAAGTTCGGCTTCACGCCGTCACGCTGGGCGAGCGCGAGCAAGCGCTCATGCTCCGACGCATCGGCGGGTTTGGCTTCTTCGATGAGCATCTGGGGGACGTCGTTCTCGACGCGATACTTTCGTTTCAGGCGCGGGTTGTAGAGCACCTGTTCGGTCGCGAAGAACAGCAACGAGCCCTTGTCTTCAGGGCACGCAAGAATCTCGAGCAGCCGGGGGTCGAGCGCCATGGCACCGACCTACCACACGTCACTTCAGATGAAGACGAGCTTGCGGCCCACCCGCTCAGACAGGCGCTCAGAACCAAGCACGCGCATGACTTGCCCCACGTCTCCCAGCGCGTCGAACGCGGCGGTGATGAGGTCGCCGACAGTCAACGTCTTCGCCTTCACGGCGACCTTCATCTTGGTGCGGATCTTCGGCATCGGTCGACGGCCCTGCATTTTGCTGTTCTTCATGGTGTTCCCTCGGGTGAGCCCGGCTACACAGCACCAGTCGTGCCACTCATTCGGCAGCCCGCTTCCGCGCACTTAAGACCCATCCCCATGGTTTGTTTTCGACCCACGCTCGGCTATCCCCCAGACCCAGTGAGTCGCTTGCACGTCTTCTGGGTGTTGGTCGGGCTGGCTGCGGCGCCTGCGTTCGCGTTCGAAGAAACGGTGCGCCGCCAGGAGGTCGATGCCGGCATTCACATTCCGGTGCTCACCAAGGCGCCCACGCTGGTCACCTTCATCGCCGCGCAATACCCCGCAGAGGCTGAGAAATCGGGTCGCACGGCGCAGGTGAAGTTGATGATCACCATCGGCGCTGACGGTTTGGTGAGTGAGGCGACGGTGACCGGGCCCGCGGGTGATGGCTTCGACGAAGCCGCCAGGGCTGCCGTGCTGCAGTTCGTTTTTACCCCCGCAGAGGTCGACTTCGCCCCAGCCTCCGTCCAGCTCGAATACATCTACAACTTCGTGCTGCAGGTGGTCGACGCGGGCCTCGAAGTGGTGCCCGACGCGGGCGCGACGGCGAGACTCGAAGGGCAGCTCTACGCGCGCGGCAGCCGCGGCTTCGTGCCGGGCGCCATCGTGCGCTGCGACAACGCCCCCGAGCACGAGACCTTCTCAGACGAAAACGGGAAGTTCGCCTTCGAGGTGCCCGCTGGCCTCTGTGAGGTGCGCATCGCCGCCGCCGACTTCGAGGTCTTCAAGACCAAAGAGCCGCTCGAGCCCAACGAAGTCAAAGAGGTGAAGTACTACGTGTTGCCGCGGCCCAGCGGGTTCCAGACGGTGGTGCGCGACTCGAAGGAGAAGAAAGAGGTCGTGCGGCGCACGCTCTCTCGCGCCGAGATTCAGAAGATCCCCGGCACGTTCGGCGACCCGATTCGCGTCATTCAGAACTTCCCTGGCGTGGCCCGCGCGCCGTTTGGCCTGGGGCAGCTGATCGTTCGTGGCGCGAACCCCAACCAGACGCTGACCTTCTTCGACGGCGTCGAGATCCCGCTGCTCTTCCACCTCGCGGGTGGCCCCTCAATCGTCAACGGCGAGTTCCTCGATCGGGTCGACTTCTTTCCCGGTGGTTTCGGCGCCCGCTACGGCCGCGCGGTCGGTGGGGTGGTCGACGTGGCCAGCCGAAGGGGGGCAGCCGACACCTGGCACGGCGTGGCGAAGGTCGACCTGCTCGATACCAGCCTCTTCGTTGAAGTGCCGCTGACCAAAGACGTCTCGGTCGCAGCCTCCGCGCGCCGCAGCTACATCGACGTGCTGTTGCCGCTGTTTCTCCCGCGCGATCCGGCCGGCGGCTCGTTGCTCGTGCTGCCCGCGTACTGGGACTACCAGGTGCGCCTCGACGTCGGCGGTAAGAAGGGCGAGAAGCTGGTCGACGGGCAGTCGAGCTACTCACTCTTCGCGTTCGGCTCTGACGACACGCTCAAGATCATCGCCACCGGTGGCGGCCGCAACGTCGACGTCTCGTTGGAGACGCAGACCACCTTTCACCGCGTGATCGGCACCTGGAACTACCGGGGCGGCAACACCACCTTCAAGCTCACGCCGTATCTGGGCCTCGATCTCGCCAAGGTCGACTTCGGCATCGTGAAGCTCAACGTCGATCGCTACATCACCGGCCTGCGCGCCGATCTCGGCATCGAGTTGAGTGACTTCTTCACGCTGCGCGCGGGCGCCGACATCTTCAACCAGACGCTGGTCGGCAAGGCAGAGCTCCCGGTGATCAGCGGGGTGCAGTTCATCGGCTTCCCCGGCGCTGAGCCCAAGGTCGGCACGCAGCAGATCAACACGGTGATCGGCAGCTTCGACGGCGCGCTCTACGCCGAGGCCGACTTCTCCATCGGCAAGTTCACGGCGACGCCCGGGGTGCGCGTCAGCCACGCGGTGATCAACGGCCAGGTGCGCGACGCGGCCGACCCCCGCTTGTGGGCGCGCTGGCAGTTGCTCGACAGCACTTCGCTCAAGGGCTCGATCGGGCTCTACACCCAGCCGCCCGCGGGCACCGACATGGAGCCGCCCCCATTCGGCACGCCGGGCCTCAAGCACGAGCGCGCGTTTCAGAGCTCACTGGGCGTGGCGCACAAGTTCACCGACTTCATCAACCTGGACCTCACTGGCTTCTACAACCGCCGCTACGACAACGTGGTCTCCCCGGGCACCACCACGGTCAACCCCGACGGCAGCGTGACCACCACGCGTGCGGCGAACTTAGGCCTCGGCCGCGCCTACGGCCTCGAGGTGATGTTGCGCCACGAGGTCTCGAAGAACTTCTTCGGGTGGATCGCGTACACCTTCAACCGCTCCGAAGAGCGCAGGGCAGGTTCAGGGCGCGAGTACATTCAGAGCACCTTCGATCAGACGCACATCCTCACCGCGGTCGGCAGCTACAAGCTGCCCTGGGGTTTCGAGTTCGGCGCGCGGTTCCGCTACGTGACCGGCCGCCCGAAGACCGCGCTGCTGCACCAGTTCGACATCTTCCAGGCCGACTCGAACAGCTACTCGGGCCAGTTCGGCGCGACCAACGCGAGCAAGATCAAAGATTTTCACCAGCTCGACCTGCGCCTCGACAAGAACTTCCTCTTCGAGAGCTGGACGCTGAGCGTCTACATCGACGTTCAGAACGTCTACAACCAGGCCAACGTCGAGGCCTCGTTCACCGATTACCGGCAGCGTCAGGAGTACGACGTGCCCGGCCTTCCCATCCTCCCGGTGCTCGGCATCAAGGCCTCGTTATGAAGCGTGCCCTCGTTCTGAGCACCGTGTTGACGTTCTGCGCCTGCGTCACCCCTCAGGACAACCCGACGAACGTTCACGACCTGCGCGTGCTGGGCATGCGCATGGAGCCGCCGGAGGTGTTGATGCGCGGTTGCAACGTGAACCTGCTTCTCGGCGCGGCGGCGGGGGCGGGTGATGGGGGCACGATCATGTTGCCACCGCAGTTCCAGGCGTTGCTCGCGCTCTACGCGTCGACGCCGGTCGACTTCACCGCGCTCATCGCCGACCCCACGGGCGCAGGCCGTTCGCTCGACTACCGGCTGCTCGCCTGCGCGAACCGGGGCGATCGCGACTGCAACAACGACGGTGACTACGTCGAGCTCGAGAGTGGCACCACCACCGGCGGAGAGCTCAAGCTCAACGTCTCGCCTGGCATTCAGTTCCTCGATGACGGGCTCGCGACGCCGCTGCTGCTCGAGGTGATCAACCAGGACACCTTCAAGGGCCTGGGCGGTATCCGCGTGCCGGTGGTGCTCGAGCTCTCGGCTGCTGACACCGGCGAGAAGATCTTCGCACAGAAGCTGATGGTCTACACCTGCCAGTTCTTCCCCACGATGAAGCAGAACGTGACCCCGGTGCTTCCGGGGCTCACCTTCGACGGCGACCCGTGGCCCGAGGGCGACGTGAAGAAGGTGAAGGGCAAGCAAGAGCTTCCGTTCGTCGCGGTCAACTTCACCGACCTCGAGGAGGACTACGTGGTGCCCAGCCTCGAGCTCAAGCCCGTCGCGCTCAAAGAGAGCTGGAAGGTCTCCTGGATGACGACCAGCGGCACCATGAGCACGTACAACTCGGGAGGCACCGGGTTCGACGGCGAAACAGAGCGGCACTTTTCATCGTGGCGCCCCGACCCGGTCGATGACGCCGAGAAAGACGTCGACTTCTTCTTCGTGGTGCGTGACGGCCGCGGCGGCAACTCGTGGACGAAACGAAGCGTCCGCTGGATCCCCTAGTTCACACCGGTCCTCCCGAGCGAAGTCGAGGGGGCACGTTCGCATCGCTCAGCAGTGGCATCTCGACTGCGCTCGCAGGGTTGGCGGAAATAGACATGACTCCAATCACCGGTCTCCCCGAGCGCAGTCGAGGGGGCACTTACCGCTCGAAGGCGAGGTAATCCCTCGACTCCGCTCGGGATGAACGGTGGGCGTCCTTATTTCGATCAACCCTGTCGATGTGAACGGTGGGTTGTTCCTCAAGAGCGGTGAGCGGTTCTCGATTGGTCAGACTAGCTCTGAGTGACCCGCACCGTCGTCTTCATGTCCTTGCCAGTATCGGGATCCTTCGCGGTCATCGTGAGAATCCCCTCGATGTTCACGTCGAAGGTGATCTCGACCTTCACGTTCCCCGAAGGCCCCTGGCGAATGCCTGAGAACGTGAACTCACCGAGTTGCTCATTGGCCTTGGCCTCCTCGTGGTCGCCCTGCCAGATGCGCATGATCAACTCAGACTGGTTGTTCACGCTCGTCGTGCCGGTGATCTGCTTGGCGTTGGGAATGGGCGAATTGCGGGGGAAGACCACGTGCATCTGCCCGTCGGCCTTCTCGAGGCCGATGCCCATGGGGATGACGTCGAGCAGTTGCAGCTTGAGGTTGGTGTTGTCAGTCAGCGAGAACGCGTAGAGCGCCGCGCCGATGGCCACGGCCTCGTCGGGGTGCACACCCTTCGAGGGCGGCTTGCCGAAGAACTTGGTCAGCCGATCCTGCACGGCCGGCATGCGCGTCTGCCCACCGACCAGCATCACTTCGTCGATCTCACGCGTCGACAGGCCTGAATCGACCAACACCTTGGCGACGATCTTCAGCGTGCGGTCGACGTGCCCAGAGGTCAGCCTCTCGAGCAGCTTGCGGCTGAACTTCATCTCGATGTTCAGGGGCTGGCCCTGCGGCGTCATCGTGATGAACGGAATGTTGAAGGGCGCCTCTTCACGAGCCGAGAGATCGATCTTCGTGCGCTCGGCGAGATCCTTGATGCGCTGCATGGCGACCGGGTCGGTCGACAGGTCGATGCCCGTCTTCGACTGAAACTCGGTCAACACGTAGTGAATCATCGCGTTGTCGAAGTCGATGCCGCCCAGGAAGATGTCGCCGCCGGTGGCCTTCACCTCGAAGACCTGGTTGCGGATCTCGATGACCGAGACGTCGAAGGTGCCGCCGCCCAGATCGTAGATGCAGACCTTCTGTTGCAGCGACTTGCCCAGGCCGTACGCGAGCGCGGCCGAGGTGGGCTCGTTGATGATGCGCACCACCTCGAGCCCGATCAGCTTGCCGGCGTCTTTCACCGACTGGCGCTGGCGATCGCTGAAGTAGGCGGGCACGGTGACCACCGCCTTGTTGATGGGCACCTTGAGGTGGTTGCTCGCGACGTCGCGAATCTTGTTCAAGATGCGCGCAGCGACTTCTTGCAGCGTCATCTCTTTCTTGGCCACCTCGATGGTGACCTCTTTGTTGTCAGCCGAGGCCTTCACCCCGTACTGAACGATCTTCTTCATCGATTCGACGATGTCGGAGGTCGCAGTACGGCCCACCAGGCGCTTGCTGCCGTAGATGGTGTTGCGCGGGTTGAGCTGCCACTGGCGCTTGGCCTCGTAGCCGATGAGCTCGTTTCCCTTATCGTCGACGGCGAAGATCGAAGGGATCGTGTACTCGCCCCCCTTGTAGGGGATGAGCTTCACGTTCGGAATGCCGTCTTTGTACCCGTCGACGTAGGCAGCGCAGCTGTTGGTGGTGCCGAGGTCGATACCGATGATCGGTTCTGAGCTCACGGCGCGGAGTGTAGGCGAAAGGTTTCACCTGTCGAGGCGCGAGTAGCCATCGATGACCGAGGACCAGGTCGAGAGGGTCACTCCTGACGCGTCGAAGACCTGCTCCACCCCTACGCCCCCGATGAGATCCACCGCCACGACCTCGAGTCTGGTCATCGCCTGGGCCGAGGGATCCTGCCCCGGTCCCACGGGGGCGGCGGGCCAGGTGAGGGCCGATTGGCCGCTGGACATGGCGAAGTAGATGACGTGCCGGGTGTCGGTGCCTGTAAGTGCGACCCGCCCCAGCTCACCGCCCGTCGAGAAGACGGATGACCAGGCAGGCTGCCCGGGGTTCAGGGTTCTGTTGCCCGGCGTGTAGGTCGCCATGGCAGGCGAGGGGAGCAGGGGCGTGATGAGCACCCGCGAGCCCAGCACGGTGGATCGAACGAGCCGCGAGCTCGACGCGGTACCGGCCGCATTGCCCGCCAGCACCCAGATGCCCGGGGTCGCGACCTCGAGGCCGTTGTACGCCGGCCCGCCACGCAGGATCACCGGGTCGACTTCTCGCAGCCCATCGGCGCCCGGCATACCCGGCGTCTTCGAAGCAAAGCCGGTCGGCAGCATGCCCGCGCGTTCATCGAACAGGGCCGACGCGATCAAGATGGTCTCGAAGGTGCTGGGCACCCTGGGCATCACCACCTCAGTGCGCAGCTTCTGCTGACGGCGCGGCTGGAAGGCGAGCGGGGTGAACCGGGCGTAGTCGGGCACGTCTTCCGAGCCCATCGGGCAGCGCTGCATGTTGCTGCACAACCCATCGGAGTCGACGTCGGCGCCGTCGGCCACCCAGGGCTTCGCGCTGAACCCGATGCCGGGCAGCTGCGCGTAGTCGAAGGCGCCCAGGTACGAGAGCACGTCGACTGAACGCAGCGCGAAGGCAGACTCGAGATACGCGCGGCCTGCCCACGCCTGTACGAAGCGCGAGTTGCCCGGCTGCGCGAAGGCGAGCGAGCGCGGCTTGACCTCCTGGGGGAAGCCGAGGCCGGGCGAGGTGTAGAGCACCAGCGCTCCGGGCACGGGCACCTGCTGGCCCACGCCGGGGATCTCGACCTGGAAGTTGTCGCCCAGCAGGCCGTTCGCGGTGAGTGACGGGAGGTCTGAAGCCGACGCGGTGACGAAGCCCGCCCAATACGTGCCGACCGTGCTCACGTCGGAGAACGACACGCTGGCGCTGAAGCCCGCGGCGTTGCGCACCGGGTTTTCCCGCAAGGGAATCATCACGTCGGTGGCGGTGGTGCTGAGAATCGACGCGCGCTCGAGCGCGGGCAGACCGTCGGTCCTCAGCCCTGCGGGCACCGCCGTGAACGTGGTCGCGGTGCCGTCGAGCAGCGGGAACTCGGCGAGGCCCTGCGCGGTGGTGATGACGTCGGTGGGCGTGGTGCAGTCGTTGGCCGGGCACGCGCGCACGGTGACGCCTGCGACCGGGCCACCGGTGGAAGTGTCAGTGATGATCACCCGCCTTCCCATCATCACGCGCGGGATGATGGTCAACTGCACCTCGTTGGTCATCAACGTGCTGCCCGTGACCGACGCGCGAATTCGCACTTCACCCGCCATCACCGCGCTCACCAGGCCCGAGCTGCTCACCGTCGCGCCGGTCGAGGGCATGCCCATCACGTCCTTCACTGCGAAGTTCGCGGACCCGAGCGGGAAGCTGGCGCCATCGAGGCGGAAGACGATCAGGTGGAGCTGCATCGTGTCGCCTTCGATGAGGAAGCCGGTGGTGGGCGACAGCCGCATGCCGTCGATGTCTCCCGGGTCTGGAGCGGTCACACACGCGCCATCGACGCACGCCTTGCCGGCGCCACACTCGAGGTGACCGCGGCAGACGGCTGGAACACACAGCCCCCCGATGCAGGTCTTGCCCGTGCCGCACTGCTGGCTCACCACGCAGGTGGGGCTCGGCTGGCAGTGACCTTCTTCGCAGTACCCGGTGGGCTTCGAGCCCATGGTGCCCGGCACCCCGGAGACACAGTCGCCATCAGCGAGGCAGCGCTGGAGTTCCTGGCAGATCGACTGCGAACAATCGAAACCCGGCGGGCACTGGTTGTCGGGGAAGCGTTTGCACTCGTAGTTCCGCATGCAGTCCGGGGTGCTGGTGCACGTGCTGTAGGCCTCGCAGCGGCCAAAGGTGGCCGAGGTGCAGAACTGACCTGCGGGGCAATCGCTGGCCTGCGCGCAGTCGGCCTTGGTGCACAGGCCGTTGCGGCAGATCAGGCTCTGCCCACCACACTGGAGATCCTGCGTGCAGCGCCGGGTGCAGGTGCCCATGCTGCAGGTGTAGAGCGCGAAGGCGACGCGGGGATCGAGGGTGGGCGCGCAGTCTTGCGGCATGTTGCAGATGGGCAGACACAGCCCCTGCGTCACTTCGCAGCGAGCGCCCGTGCCGATGCAGTCAGCGTCGTCGGTGCAGCGGGGCCGGGTCTGGCACGCGCCGTTGGTGCACTGCTGATTGGCCGCGCACGCGCTGTCGTCTTCGCACTGGCAACGGCCCTGGGTGCAGCTGAAGCCGTTGGCGCATTCAGTGGCGCTGTTGCACTCGGGTCGCGCGCCGCAGGTGCCGTTGGTCAGACAGACCTGGCTGTCGCCGCAGTCGGTATCATCCAGACAAATGGGCCCACACGCGCCCCGGCGGCAGCGTTGAGCCGCGCTGCACTGCGAGTCGTCGCTGCACGGCGTTGAGTTGATCGGAGGGCAGCCACTGAGGAACGACAGGCACACCAGCCAGCCAAGACGCGACATTTCGCACCTATATCCCCTCTCCCCAAGAGGGAGAGGGTCAGGGTGAGGGGGGCGTCAATTCTCACCACTTGAGATAAAATCCCAAGTGAGAGCAGCCACTTGCCGCACCCCAAACGCATGTGCTCTACACCGAAACCTTCGTCGCCGGAGGTTTCATGATCAGTCGTCTCTTCACGTTCTTTCTCCTCACGATCTCCGCGGCCTCACAGGCGCAGATAGCGCAGGTCGGCGACATCCTCGTGGTGCAGGACCCCACCGGCTCGATCAACGCGCTCATCGGCATGGACAACATGGCGATCTTCCCGAGCAAGCAGGAGCAATTCTGCCGCGCGGCCTTCAACGCCGCCCGCGCCGGTGGCCTGCCGGACAACTTCGACGGGGTGATCAGCTTCGCGGCGTCCGAGACGCTGAGCGATCTCGACAACGTCTGGCAGGGCTCACCCGTTCGCAGCGATGGCTCGGGGTATGGCCGCGCCAATTCCCCCTCGGTCAACAGCTACAGCTCCACCAAGCTGGGCCAGTGCGTGTTCATGGGCACGCTGGGCCGCACGCAAAGCTTCTTCGGAGGCCAGGGCCCCGAAGCGTTGCCGGCGAACCCCGACGCCGATTGGTCGCCGTCACTGGGCGTGCAGATCCCCGGCGTCACCAGCCTCACGGGCATCGAGATGATGGGCCACGAGTACGGCCACCACTGGCTGCTGGGCATCGAGTTCGATCAGAACGACGGCCGCATGCGCCAGCACTTCATCCGTGGCTTCTCGGGTGAAGACGATCAGGGGCAGGGTGGTTCGCCCAACCAGCACTACAGCCAACTCGCAGACTCCCGCTCGGTCATGTACGGCAGCTGCATCACCGATCTCGGCAATGGCAGCTTCGACCTCCGAGGCTGTCCGCGAAAGTACAGCCACATCGATCAGTACCTGATGGGCCTGCGCGCGCCGAACGAAGTCGCTCCGATGATGGTGCTCGAAGACCCCGCGAACCCCGGCAAAGGGCGCGACGTGCTCGCCTTCGGCCGGACCTCGAGCGGCACGGTGGTCAACGGCTACACGCGCCACGACATCACCGCCGACGAAGTCGTCCGCGCGATGGGCGCCCGCATTCCTGCTTCACCCGCTGCTCGGCGGTGCTGGCGGGTGGCGTTCATCGTGGTGCTCGCGCCGGGGCAGACGGCGCTCTCGCAGACGATGCTCGACAAGGTGAACCGCTACCGCAACCGCTGGGGGCCGTGGTTCAACATGGCCACCGATGGCCGCGGCACGATGGATTCGCGCGTCACGGGCAATGGCTGCGTGACCTTCCCCAGCAGCACCGATGCGGGCGTGGTCGAGCCGGTCGATGCAGGCTCGGTGGACCCTGATGCAGGCGTGGTCGAGCTCGACGCGGGCGAGCCGGATGCGGGTTCGATGGAAGAGCCCGACGCGGGTCAAATGATGGAGGAAGTCGATGCCGGCACGGGTCCCTCCAAAGAAGACACGCGGGTTCCCTTCGATACCGGCAAGTTCCGCCCTGGCTGCGACTGCAGCTCGGTGAGCGGTGGAGAACTGTTCGCGCTCCTCGCCGGCCTCATCGCGTTGGCCCGCCGTCGCCGCTCGTTCATTCCCTCTTCCTTTGGGAGACTGGTGGAATAGGGGCCTCGACTCCACTCGCAGGGCTGATCGAAATAACGAACGGACACCGCTCATCCCGACCGAGCGGAGTCGAGGGATTACCTCGGCTTCGAGCGGCAAGTGCCCCCTCGACTGCGCTCGGGGAGACCGGTGATTGGAATCATTTCTATTTCCGCCAACCCTCTGGGGGAGACCGGTGGTGGAACCCGATTCCTATTTTCGCCAACCCTCTCGGCACGAACGGAGCCGGCCGAAATCCGATCAGCCATCCTAGGGGTTTGGTGAGGATGAAAGCAGCCCTCGATCCTCGTCATTCGTAGTGAGTCATACGCGCGCGGGCCCTACACTCAGGCCACCATGGACGCGCGACGCTTTCTGCAGGACGTAGGCAGCACCGTCTCGAGTGACTTCAGCAAGAACCGCTCACTGCTCTCGTTCGAGGAGTACCTGCAGCTCTTCAGCAGCGCCTCCCATCTGCAGGCCCGCAACGCGGCGCAGTACCTCAAAGACGCCATCGACTCGTTCGGTACCGAGATGGTGCCGCACCCCTCAGGCCAGGTGCGGCGCTTCAAGGTGTTCGACGCGATCAAAGACGGCCACCAGGTGCGCGTCGCCGGCCAGGAAGAGGTGCAGAACGCGCTCTACCGGCTGCTCGGCAACTTCGTGCGCGCAGGGCGCATCAACAAGCTCATTCTCATGCACGGGCCCAACGGCTCGGCGAAGTCGTCGTTGGCTGAGTCGCTCAAACGCGGTCTCGAGGTTTACAGCCAGACGCCTGACGGCGCGCTGTACACGTTTAACTGGGTCTTCCCGAAAGAGAAGCTGGTCAAGGGCAGCATCGGCTTTGGTGATCACCTGCCGAGCGGGGCGGTCACCTCGTACGCCCACCTCGAGGCCGAAGACATCGAAGTACGCCTCACCAACCCACTGCGCGAGCACCCGCTCTTCCTCATTCCCCGTGAAGAGCGCCGCAAGCTGCTCAATGACGCGTTCGGGAACAAAGATTCCGACGCGAGTGCGCCCGCGTACCTGGTGGATGGCGAGCTCTCGACCACCAACCGGAAGATCTTCGACGCGCTGCTGGCGAGCTACTCAGGCGACTGGCTCAAGGTGCTGCGCCACGTGCAGGTCGAGCGTTTCTACGTCTCACGCCGCTACCAGGTGGGCACCTTCACCGTCGAACCGCAGATGAGCGTCGACGCGGCGTATCAACAGGTCTCGGCCGATCGCACGCAGGCCAATCTGCCTTCGGCGCTGCACAGCGTGGTGCTCTTTCAGCCTGCCGGCCCGCTGGTGAGCGCGAACCGGGGCCTCATCGAGTACGCCGATCTGCTCAAGCGCCCGCTGGAGGCCTTCAAGTACCTGCTCGGTTTCTCCGAGACGCAGGAAGTTTCGCTCGAGCACATGGTGCTGCAGCTCGACGAAGTGTTGCTCGCGTCTTCCAACGAAAAGCACCTGGCGGCGTTCAAGGAACTGCCCGACTTCAGCTCCTTCAAGGGCCGCATCGAGCTGGTGCGCGTGCCCTACTTGCGCCGGTGGAAACTCGAGCGCGAGGTCTACGACGCGCAGGTCACGCCGCGCACGGTGGGCCGTCACGTCGCCCCGCACGCCACCCGCGTCGCCGCGATGTGGGCCGTGCTCACGCGCCTCAAGAAGCCCATCCCCGATCGCTACCCGTCGGAGTCGCGCGCCCTCGTCGAGCGGCTCTCCCCCATGGAAAAGCTGCGCCTGTACCAGGACGGTGAAGCGCCCGACAGGCTCACCGTGCAGCAGCAGCGCGAGCTCAAGAAGCTGGTGCCGTTGCTCTACGAAGAGTCTGACTCGTACCCGAACTACGAAGGCCGCTCCGGCGCCTCGGCGCGCGAGATCAAGACGGCCCTGTTCAACGCCGCGCAGTCACCCGAGCACGACTCGCTGCATCCGCTGGCCGTGCTCAAGGAACTGCTGGCGCTGACCCGCGACAAGAGCGTCTACGAGTACCTGCAGCAGGAGATCGTCGACGGGTACCACGATCACGCCGAGTTCGTTCGCATCGTCGAGAACGACTACCTCGACGTGGTCGATCGTGAGGTGCGTGACTCGATGGGCCTCGTCAGTGAGACGCAATACGTCGAGCTCTTCGAGCGCTACGTGCAGACCGTGTCCGCGTGGATCAAGGGCGAGCGCGTGCAGAACAAACACTCGGGCGCGCAGGAGAAACCCAACGAAGCGAGCCTCGCGGAGTTCGAAGGCTACGTGATGCCCAAGGGCGAAGACGCCACTGGCTTCCGGCGCGCGTTGATCTCCACCGTGGGCGCCTGGCGCATCGACAACCCGGAACTCCCCGTCGACTACGCGCGGATCTTTCCTGACCTGTTCAAGCGCCTCTCCGATCACTTCTACGAAGAGCGAAAGCGGCAGTTGAAGCGTAACGTAGAGAACATCTTGAAGTACCTCTCCGACGAACGCAGCTCGCTCTCGCCGAAGGAACAAGCCCAGGTGAACAAGACGATGGACGAGATGGTCGCGCGCTTCGGTTACACGCAAGCGTCTGCGAAGGACGCGATCGTCTTCCTCGTTCGCAAGCGCTACGCGTGAAGAACAATCTGGCGACGCACGTGCACCTCGAGCTGTGGGGCGTCGAAGGGGCGCTCCTCGATGATCCACCGCGTCTCGAGCAGGTGTTGCTCGCCGCCGCGGCCGCTGCAAAGTGCACCGTGTTAGGTTCGGTGAAGCACCACTTCACCCCCCACGGAGCCAGCGTGGTGGTGTTGGTGGCCGAAAGTCACCTCTCGATCCACACCTGGCCGGAGCACGGATACGCCGCCGCAGACATCCTCACATGCGGTGAAACGTTGCCCGAAGAAGGGGTCAACTCGTTGATAGCGCTCATGAAACCGGCTCGGTCCGAGGTGCGCAGGTACGAGCGTGGGCTCGTGCAACCCCCCTGAAAATCAAGGTCATACCTTGACCGACAGGGGGCAATTGACCGAAGATCCGCCGCCCAAGGCCGGGTCGTTCTGTAGCACCCACCAGTTCCCGGTCAGGCCAGCTTCCAGGAAGGCGTTTCTCAATGAGTCACGGACCCGTGATCCACTTCTTTGCCGGAAAAGGCGGCACTGGCAAGTCCACCCTCGCGACTGCCTATGCGATGAACTTGCTGGAAGCCAACGGCAAAGATCGCGTGCTGCTGTTGTCGCTCGAGACGCCCGGAGGTGTGGCGGATCTGCTCAAGAAGAAGTTGAGCAACAAGCCCACCAAGATCGCGCTCGGGAAAGGCACCGGTGGTCTCTTCGCCGCCGAAGTCGACTTCCCCGCGCTCGGTGAGGCCTACCTCAAGTTCGCCAAGCCTCAGCTGATGGCCGCGGTGACCAAGGGCGCCGTGCTCTCCGAGGACGACCTGAAGAAGGTGCTCGAGGCGAGCCTGACGAACCAGGGCGAGGTCGGCTTCCTCTTCAACCTGCTCGAGCTTTCGGAAGCGAAAGAATACGAGAAGGTCGTCATCGACGGCTGGTCGAGCACGCACACGCTGCGCCTGCTCGATCACGCGACCAACGTGCGCCGCCTCGTCGGCCTCGTTCGCGCCGAGCGCACGCAGCGCCCCTCGAAGACCACGCCTCGCGCCGCCACGCCGGTCGATGAACTCGCGCTGCGCGCCGACGCGGTCAACGCGATGCTCAAAGACCCCAAGCGCTTCGCGATGCACGTCTGTGCGGTCGCCGAGCCCGTGGGCGAGGCGCAGATCAAGAACCTGGTGAAGGGCCTGACCGAACGCGCCATTCCCGTCGCCGAGATCATCGCTGACATGATCGAGGATGGAAAAGGCAGCCGCGAGGTCGAGAACCGCCGCGGTCTGCAGGCGCCTCACGTGCGCAAGTTCCAGACGATGGCCGCGAAGGTCGACCTCATCCAGCGCCGCATCCTCGGGCCGCGTGGCCAGGACGAAGTGAAGAAGTTCGCCAAGGAGTGGTCGACGGGCAAGGAGACCAAGCAGCTGCAGTTCACGCCTGCCGAGGCGCCCCCTGCGCTGGTGCGCGCGCCTTCGATGCCTCCGATGGCTGCTCCGCCGATTCCGCCCACGCGCTTCATTTTCTTCGTGGGCTCCGGCGGCGTGGGCAAGAGCTCGTGCGCGGCCGCGGCTGCCGTCACGCTGACGGAGAAAGAGGGGCCGGTGCTGCTCCTCTCGATCGACCCGTCGCACTCGCTGTCTGACGTGCTGCAGAGCCGGCTGACCGACACCGAGACCCAGGTGAAGGGCACCAAGGGGCTCTACGCGCGCGAGATCGACTTCGCGAACTGGTTTGGCAACCTGAAGAAGAAGCTCAAGGAACTCGCCGAGCCCCTCTTCGGTCCTGAAGCCAAGGGCGAGACGTTCTCGCTCGACAAGGAGCTCTTCCGCAACCTGCTCGACCTCGCCCCCGTGGGCATGGATGAGCTGGCTGCCGTCAGCGCGCTGACCGATGCGCTGGTGCAGGAGCGCTTCAAGCGCATCGTCATCGACCCGGCGCCGTCGTCGAACTCGCTGCGCATTCTCGAGCTGCCCGGCATCGCGCGCCCCTGGCTCGCATCGATTCACGCCGTCGCCACCAAGTACAAGGCGAAGGGTGGCCAGGCGCTGCTCACCTGGGTCGAGGCGCTGCAGGCGCACCTGGATCGTTTCGAGAAGGCGACGCTCAACCCCAACGAGTGCCGCTTCATCGTGGTCACCCGCGGTGAAGAGCTCTCGGTGCCGGCGGCCGAGCGCATCGTCGAGTCGCTCAAGGAAAAGTCACTTCCGGTCGAGCGCGTGTTGGTGAACCGCGTGTTGCCCAAGACCACGTGTCTGGTCACGGAAGATCGCCGGAAGAACGAGCTCGAGGTGGCCAAGTTCGTGGAAAAGAAGATCGGCCTGCCGGTGACCATGGCGCCTGCGCTGGGTCGGCACCCCGCGGGGCTGCGCGAGCTCAAGGGCTTCCGTACGAGTTGGTATGCGGCGTCTGCGGTGCTCAAGAGCAAGGCCGCTTAGCCCTCTCCCCGACCCTCTCCCCCGCGGGGGAGAGGGAGCTCATTGACGCAAGGCACCAATCCAATCCGCTTGACGCGGCGGCGTGCCTCGACGACACACGAAGCTCATGGCTCTCAACATCGCCCACTCCCTCGAGTTCGAGCGTCCGCTGCTGCTCCTCGAGAAGAAAATCGACGAGCTGAAGACCCTTTCTTCTTCTGGCGCGGTCGACATGACCGCCGAGATCGGGCGCCTCGAGAAGAAGGCCCGCCGCCTCCAGGAAGAGATCTTCAGCGACCTCTCTCGTTGGCAGATAGTTCAGCTCTCACGTCACAACGCGCGCCCGTACTTCTTCGACTACATCGCTCACGGCTTCACTGACTTTTGCGAGCTTTCCGGCGATCGTCTCTACGGAGAAGACCCCAGCATCGTGGGTGGCTTCGCGCGCCTCGACGGTGAGCCGGTGATGGTGATCGGCCACCAGAAAGGCCGCAGCACCAAAGAGAACATGCTGCGGAACTTCGGCATGCCGAGGCCCGAGGGCTACCGCAAAGCCCGCCGCCTGATGGAGCTGGCCAACCGCTTCAAGCGCCCCATCTTCACCTTCATCGACACCCCCGGCGCGTACCCTGGCATCGGCGCAGAAGAGCGTGGTCAGGCTGAAGCCATCGCGGCGAACCTCGAGCTGATGGCAGGCCTCGAAGTACCGGTGGTCTCCACCGTGCTGGGCGAAGGCGGCTCGGGCGGTGCGTTGGCGATCGGCGTGGGCAACCGTGTGCTGATGCTCGAGTTCTCGATTTACTCGGTGATCTCGCCCGAAGGCTGCGCGTCGATTCTCTTCCGCGATGCCTCGCGTGCCGACAAGGCCGCCGAAGCACTCAAGCTGACGGCGCGAGACCTGCTCAAGCTGAACATCGTCGACGAGGTGATCCCCGAGCCTCGCGGCGGCGCTCACCGCGATCCCACCACCACCGCCGACTCGGTGATGGCCACGCTGCGCAAGCACCTGGGTGATCTGAAGAAGCTCACCCCACGTCAGCTCGTCGCCGATCGGTACGCGAAGTTCCGCGCGCTCGGTTCGTTCCTGGGAAAGTGAAAGAAGTGGCTCGCCCTCTCATCATCGCCATCGATGGCCCCGCGGGCGCCGGCAAGTCGAGCGTCTCGAAGATCCTCGCGCTGCGCCTCGACTTCACGCTGGTCGATACCGGCGCCATCTACCGCTGTGTCGCCTTGAAGTGCCAGCGGACCGGGGTGGCCTTCGACGATCTGCCTCGCCTGCAGACGCTGCTCGACGCGGTGAAGGTCACCTTCCGCATGGACGTGGACAAGAACCACGTCTTCCTCGACGGCGAAGACGTGTCCGCCGCCATTCGCACCTCCGAGATCTCGCTGGCTGCCAGCCAGGTCTCCGGCCAACCGGTGGTTCGCAACGCGCTGCTGGGGCTGCAGCGGCGGCTCGCGCTGGCGGCTGAACACGGGGCCATCCTCGAGGGGCGCGACATCGGTACGGTCGTTTTCCCCGACGCCGACATCAAGGTCTTCCTCTTTGCAGACCCCTCCATTCGGGCCAACCGGCGGTACGAGGAGCTCTTTCAGAAGGGCCTCGAGAAGCCCGTCGGCCAGGTGCTGGAGGATCAGAACAAGCGCGACAAGGAAGACTCCGAGCGCGCGGTGGCGCCGCTCAAGCCGGCCGTCGACGCCGTGAAGATCGACTCCACTCACCTTCCTCTGTCTGAGGTGGTGGCTCAGATCGAGACCCTGGTCTGCGCAAAACGCATGGCCTGACGCGCTCGTTTCTTTCAGGCACGGGCTGGCGGCCCTAGAGTCTTCCCACCGTCCCCATGAAGTGGACCACTGACGAATTCACCGGAAAGCGCTTCGGCAAGTACGAGGTGCTGTGCAGGCTCGCGATTGGTGGCATGGCCGAGATCTTTCTGGGCTTCGCCCGATCCGGCCCGTTCGTCGGTCGGCCGGTGGTCATCAAGCGGATCTTGAACGAGCAGCGCGAAGACTCGAACGCGCTCCAGATGCTGCTGGACGAGGCCAAGATGACGGCCACGCTCAGCCACCCCAACGTCGCGCAGGTGATGGATCTCGAGTCTGACGGAGAAGAGATCCTCCTCGTGATCGAGTTCATCACCGGGGCGAACGTCGAGGAGATCGTCGAGGCCTACACCACGCGCCAGGAGCCCGTGCCGCTCGGCTTCGCCATCACGGTCATCCGCGAAGCAGCACAGGGGCTGGGTCACGCGCACGCGCACAAGAACAGCCGCGGCGAGCTGCTGCCGATCATTCACCGCGACGTCACCCCGCGCAATGTCATGGTCGACTTCGAAGGGGCCACCAAGGTGCTCGACTTCGGCATCGCCCGCGCGAAGGGCAGCGAGCGGCGCACTCAGGCTGGCATGGTGCGCGGCACCACCGCGTACATGTCGCCTGAGCAGGCGGTGGGCAAAGAGGTCGATCCCCGCACCGATCTCTTCTCGCTGGGCACGATCTTCCACGAGCTGCTCACCGGTCAGCGACTCTTCTACAAGGGCAACCCCGGGCAGGAAATGGCCGCCGTCTACGAGGGCGAGATCCCGCTGCCCTCAAAGGTGAACCGGCGGGTGCCCAAGGCGCTCGACACCGTGGTGATGCGGATTCTCGAGCGCAAACTCGAAAAGCGCTACCAGACCGCCACCGAGTTCATTCGTGATCTCTCGCTGGCCGCGGGCTCGACGGCGTGGCCCAGAGATCGGTGCGCCGATCTGGTGCGCGAACGGTTCTCGGCCCGCCAGAAAGACATCGAGAAGCTGGTCGTTCGCATTCCCAGGGCGGCGCCCCCCGCGGCTCCGAACGCGCCAGCGTACCCCGAGGGGCGCACCATCGTCTCGAAGGCGCAGCTGGGGCCCAACAACGACAGCGACAGCGGCGCGCGCACCATGGTCGGCGCAGCCCCCCTGGCCGATCGCCGCCCGACGATCACCACTGAACCGGGCCGCGAGGTCGCCACCGATCCCGGCAGGCCCGCGATGCGCCCGGTGACGCCCGCGCCGCAGCCGCCGACCAACCCCGTCAGCCAGGGGCTCAACGCGTCTCAGCTGTTCGATCACGACGACGGCGAAGACGGGGGCGCGCGCACCCGCATCATTCCCGGTGGCTCGATGCGTTCGGTGCCGCGCATCTCGGAGCAGCCCACCGACCCCCGCCGCGCCGCGGTGCCGCGTGAACCGCCGCCGACCTCAGGCTCTTCGAAGGGCGTGCTGATCCTCGCGGCCGTGGTGGCGCTGCTGCTGGGCGCCGTTGGCGGTGCGTTCATCTTCCGCCAGATGCAGGCGCCTTTGCTGCCTCAGGCTTCGGTGGTGCGCCTCTCACTGAGCGCCGATCGGCCCGTCGCCGTCTGGCTGGGCAAGCAAGAGCTCGGCACCACGCCCCTCTCGGTGTTCGTGCCGTCGGGCCGGCACCTGCTCGAGCTGCGTGAAGAAGAAGGCCCCCGGCGCTCGCTCGAGCTGAATCTTCTGGCCGACGAGACCGAGGCGAAGATGGTGGTAACGCTCGACTCGTTGCCGCAGCTGCCGTAACTCGGCAGGCATGCACACTCTGATCGTCGTCGTTGTTGCGCTCTTCACCGCGCAGACCCCGGCCGCCAAACCAGCCACTGCTGAAGACGCGAAGACCTTCGTGAAGAAGCTCGATGGTGACCTGCGCAAGCTGTGGGTGCGCCAGTCGACCGCCGAGTGGATCAAGTCGACCTACATCACCGACGACACCGAGCGGAACGCCGCCGCCTTCAACGAAGACGTGATGGCCTACCTGAACACCGCCAACAAGGAAGCCGCGCGCTTCAAGGGCCTCAAGCTCGACCCCGAGACCGAGCGCATGCTCTACCTGCTGCGCATCAGCTCGGCGTTGCCCGCGCCGTCGAACGCCGAGAAGCGCACGGAGCTCGCGAACATCGCGGCCAAGCTCGAGGGGCTCTACGGCAAGGGCAAGGCTTGCAAGACGGGCAAAGACGGCAAGCAGGTCTGCCGCGATCTGCAGGAACTCTCTGACGTGATGGGAAAGATCGCCGACAAGAAGAAGCCGGCCAGCTACGACGAGCTGCTCGAGGCATGGTCGAGCTGGCACGAGACCTCGAAGGAGATGCGCCCGTTGTACGAGCGCCTCGTCACGCTCTCGAACGAAGGCGCCAGAGAGTTCGGCTCTGACGATCTCGGCCAGCTCTGGCGCTCGGCCTACGACATGCCCCCGGCCGACTTCGAGAAGGAGACCGACCGCCTGTGGACGCAGGTCAAGCCGCTCTACGACGACCTCCACTGCTACGTGCGCGCGAAGCTCGCGAAGAAGTACGGAGCGGACAAGGTTTCGGCGACGGGCGGCATTCCCGCGCACCTGCTGGGCAACATGTGGGCGCAGGAGTGGGCCAACATCTACCCGCTCGTCGAGCCGTACCAGGGGCAGAGCAGCCTCGACGTGAAGAAGCAGCTCATCGCGCAGAAGTACGATCCTCAGAAGCTGGTGAAGCTGGGCGAGAGCTTCTTCACCTCGATGGGCATGGATCCGCTGCCGCCCACCTTCTGGGAGCGCAGCCAGTTCGTGAAGCCCGCGGGCCGCGACGTGGTCTGCCATGCGTCGGCGTGGGACGTGACCTTCTCGAACGACCTGCGCATCAAGATGTGCATCAAGATCGACGAGGAGGATCTGATCACCGTCCACCACGAGCTCGGTCACAACTACTACTTCCAGAATTACTACACCAAGCCCGTGCTCTTTCAGCAGGGCGCCAACGACGGCTTCCACGAAGCGATCGGTGACGCGCTCACGCTGTCGATCACCCCTGAGTACTTGAAGTCGCGGAAGCTCATCGACGCGCTGCCCAAGGATCAGAAGGGCCTCATCAACGTTCAGATGAAGGACGCGCTCGAGAAGATCGCCTTCCTTCCGTTCGGTCGCATGATCGACCAGTGGCGGTGGGACGTGTTCACCGGGAAGGTGAAGCCTTCCGAGTACAACAAGCACTGGTGGGCGCTGCGCCTGAAGTACCAGGGCGTTGCTCCGGCCGGCGGCGCGCGCGGCGAAGACTTCTTCGACCCGGGCGCGAAGTACCACATCCCCGCGAACGTCCCGTACATGCGCTACTTCCTCGCGCGCATCCTTCAGTTCCAGTTCCACCGCGCGATGTGCGTGGCGGCCGGGCACCAGGGCCCGCTCCACACCTGCAGCGTCTACGGGAACAAGGAAGCCGGTTCAAAACTGAAAGCCATGCTGGCGATGGGGGCTTCCAAGCCCTGGCCCGACGCGCTCGAGGCGCTCACCGGTCAGCGCCAGATGGATGCGACCGCGATTCTTGATTACTTCCAGCCACTTCAGGCGTGGCTCAAGGAGCAGAACAAGGGTCAGCAGTGCGGGTGGCAGTGAAGACCCACCCGAAGCCACTCTGATCGTCTTGGCGCGTCATCTTTCATTATTGAAAGGTGACCTGTAGACAATGCGCTTACGCGTCCCCTAGAAATGTCCATCCCTCCCGCTTGTGGGAGGGCAACTGAAGGACATTTGACGCATATGGCGACTGGTACCGTGAAGTGGTTCAACGACGCGAAGGGTTTTGGGTTCATCACGCAGGACGGTGGGGGCGAAGATGTTTTCTGCCACCACACCGCGATCACCATGGACGGGTTCCGCACCCTCCCTGAGGGTCAGAAGGTGGAGTTCGACGTGGCCCGGGGTCCGAAGGGTCTGCAGGCTCAGAACGTTCGCTCCGTCTGAACGCGTAGTTTCAAAATTCAGCATCACCTACGCGGCCCGACGGGGGGGATAACTCGTCGGGCCGTCGTCTGTCCGGCCGCCGGCCGCTGTTCGCCCTGGAGCCGAAGGGCCACCTGGCCATTCACATTGAAATCGGCTTCGGCATCCCGCAGCTTCCGCCGCCATGCTCCTCATGACGCTGGTGTTGGCCGCGGCTCCCATGAATACGAAACCGATCGAAGACGCGCTCACGAAGCAGTTCGGTGAACCTCAGCGCGCCCGGGTCGAGAAGGGTGTTCGCCAGGTCGCCACGCTCTGGCGCAAGGAAGACGGTGACCTCGCCGCCTTCGCAAAGGAAAACTTCATCGTCGACCAGAAGGAACTCGACGACACCTTCGCGCGCTTCGAAGCGAACCTGGAGCAGCTCGACGGCCACCTGCTCGAGATCGGCCGCGAGCTGCAGAAGCCCACCGCGCTCGACCTGGGCCCGCTGCTGAAGGTCGACCCGCTCTTCGCCGCCTACGATCCGTACGCGCACCTCACCGAGGATCTCTTCAGCAACAAGCTGGGCTTCGTGGTGCTGCTCAACTTCCCCCTCACCACGCTCGAGCAGCGCCTCTCTGCGAAAGACTGGTCGCGCCAGCAGTGGGCCGCGGCGCGTCTGGCGGGCCGGTTTTCCCGGCGCATTCCTGCAACCGTTCAACAGGAGATCACCACCGCTCAGGCGGCGGCCGATCTCTACATCGCTGAGTACAACGTGTGGATGCACCACGTGCTCGCGGAAAAGGGCGAGCGGCTCTTCCCCAGGGGCAAGCGCCTCATCAGCCACTGGAACCTGCGCGATGAGCTCAAGGCCCAGTACGCCGACAAGGACGGCCTCGCCCGCCAGCGCACGATCATCAAGATCATGGAGCGCATCGTCACCCAGAGCATTCCGGCCGCGGTGATCGACAACCCCACCGTCGATTGGAACCCCTTCACCAACACGGTGGTCGCCGCGGAAGCGGGCACGATCGAGACCGAGGCGCCGAAGAAGGTGCTGCCGCCTTCGACCAAACCCGAGCCCGACGTGCGCTACACGAAGCTGCAGGCGAACTGGATCTCGCAGAAGAAGGCCGACCCGTTTTCTCCCATCGCGCCGACGGCGATCGATCGTGCGTTCGCGTTGGGCGCCGAGATGCCGGAAGCGCGCGTGAAGGAGCTGCTCGAGTCGGTGCTGGCCAGCCCCCTGGTGCCGCGAGTCGCGGGCGAGATCGAGAAGAAGCTCGGCCGCAAGCTCGAGCCCACGGATCTCTGGTTCAACGGGTTCCTGCCGCGCGGTTCGATCCCCGAGACTGAACTCGACGCCAGGGTGCGCGCGAAGTACCCCGACGCGCAGGCGTTCGCAAAAGACATCCCGCGCATCTTGCAGGGGCTCGGTTTCCCGGCGGAGCGCGCGAAGTACCTCTCTGAGCGGATCCGGGTCGATCCGTCACGGGGTGCAGGTCACGCGCTGCAGGCCGCGCGGCGCGGCGACTTCCCTCGTCTGCGCACCCGCGTGGAGAAAGAAGGCATGAACTACAAGGGGTACAACATCGCGGTTCACGAGCTGGGTCACAACGTCGAGCAGGTGTTCTCGCTCTACGACATCGACCACACGCTGCTGGCCGGCGTGCCGAACACCGCCTTCACCGAGGCGATCGCGTTCGTTTTCCAGGCGAAGGATCTCGAGCTGCTGGGGCTGGGTAAACCTGATGCTGAAGCCGAGCGGCTGCGCGTGCTCAACGACTTCTGGATGACGTGGGAGATCGCCGGTGTGGCGCTGGTGGACATCGAGGTCTGGCACTGGATGTACGATCACCCGAAGGCGACGCCTTCGCAGCTGCGCGACGCGACGGTCGAGATCTCGAAGAAGATCTGGAACACGTATTACGCGCCGGTGCTGGGCGGGAATGACACGCCGCTGCTCGGCATCTACTCGCACATGATCAGCTACCCGATGTACCTCTTCAATTACCCGCTCGGTCACCTGATCGCGTTTCAGATCGAGGAGCAGGTGAAGAAGACCGGGAAAATCGGGCCTGAGATCGAGCGCATGTCGAAGTTCGGCGCGGTCACTCCAGATGCGTGGATGGTGAACGCGAGCGGTGAGCCCGTTTCCTCAGGACCACTGCTCAGAGCCACCGAAGCGGCGCTCAAGAAGTGAAACTGTCTCCCTCTCCCCAGCGGGGGAGAGGGTCGGGGAGAGGGCTTACAACCCCTCGATCACCGTGCAGTCACTCGAGGGCCCCGAGAGCATCCCGCCGGCCCAGCTCTCGGCGTAGTGCACCACCGCAAAGCTCTTCCCCCAGCACTCCGCAATCGTCGCGCCGCTGTACAAGCCGCGCTTCACCACGCCGATCGCCTTGCCCTCACCACTGGGCTTCCAGGCCGCGTTGATCTCGAGCTCCTCCACCTCAGGCCGGGTGAGCGAGTACACAAAACGCATCGCCCCCGATCCATCCGCCTGCGCCCGAGCGGTGTAGCCAATCGACGAGAACCCCGACGTGCTGCCCGGTCGCCAGGTGAACACCATCTCGGAGCGCCTGGGGAACATGTCAGTCACGTACCCGACCGCGATCTCATCGAGCTGCTTGAACTCCTCGCTGACCTTCACCACATCCCGAAAATCCTTCACGTGAACGGTGAACGACCCGCGGCCCTTCCGCGCGGTATCGGTCGCCACGAAGTTTCCGGTGAGAATGCGAATGAACGCCGCACCGATCGCTCGCGACTCGATCCTCCACGCGAAGTTCACTTCATCGACCTGCTCGATCACCACTTGCACCTCACGCCCGGCATTGTTCGAGTCCGAGAACGGCCCCCACGTGCGCGAGGTCGCGGCCCGCGTCGAAGGTGGTGCCGCCCGCACCTGGTCGACCACTCCCAGCACGAGCGAGAGCACGTTGTTGTAATCAGTCGCCGCCTTCCGGGTCGCAGCCCACGCACCTGAGGCGTCACCCACCGACAACCCGTCACGCCGCGTCGACACGCCTTCCAGCGGCTGAGATACCGAGCCCACCGGCAACTTCGAGCTCAAATCATCTCGACGGGGCAGCGCATTGGCGAACGCGAGATCGGCGTTCGACCAGTTGCCGCCGCAGCCAGCCAGCAACACCACACTCAAGAGCATCGTTCGCATGGGTCAGTCCTTGAATTCGTAGTCGAGCAGCGCGCCGAAGTCGGTGCTGCCCAGGCTGCGCGTTTCGTCGACGTTGTAGAGGAGGTAGTGCACCCGCGCGCGCGCGACGACCGAGACGTTCTTGGTGAGGCGGAACTTGAGGCCAGCCACGATGCCTGGCGTGAAGGTCGAGTACGTCTGCTTTGCCAGCGCGCTGTCAGTGAACTGACGCGACATGATGTTGAAGCTCAGGTGCACGCCAGCGTACGGAACCCACCGGCCGTCCTGGAACCACTCGTAGAAGAGAGAAGCCCCGAAGGTGATGAGCGCGTACTCGTAGCCGAGGTCTCCGAGCAGCGGGCCCGACACGCTGCTGGTGGTCCACCCGTAGCCACCGTCGACTGAGAGCGCGAAGCCCCGGCCGAAGAAGTTGTGCAGCGTGGCCTCTGCGCTGAGCAGCGGCGCCGAGGGGAAGTAGCCGCCGGCGTTGGTGGGGCGATCGAAGACCGCCTGGTACTGGCCGGAAGCAGAGAGGCTCCAGTGCCGCGAGAAGATCGAGGTGACGCCCGTGCCCTTCACCGGATCGTCCGAGAACTTCGCGTTCTGAAACGTCGTCTCGTCGATGGTGACGATCTGCCCGCTCACGATGTCGATTTCACCGACGCGGAGGCGGTCGGCGAGGCGGCGTTTGATCGTGTAGTGCCCCGGCGCGAGGGCGATCAGCCGCTCGGTTTCGGTCTTCACGGCCTCTGCCACCACGACGCCGCGAGGATCGATGATGAAGTACGGGCCGGTGGGCGCGCTCACGGGAATGCGCAGGCCCTCATGCCGCTCCGCCACGTCGGTGAGCACGAGATCGCCATTGCCCGCCAGATCGAAGCTGAAGGTCGGGTGCTGCGGGCCCGCCGCGCTGTCTGCCGTGCTGGCCACCGTGCGCTCGTAGGCCCACGCGTACGCTTCGGAGAGCGTCACCCGCCCATCGCCACCAAAGTCAGCGCTGCCGAGCAGGCCGGTCGCGAGGTGATACGAGAAATAGCTCGCGCCGATGAGGTCGGACTCTTGCGAGTCTTCGTCAGAGGCAGAGGAGGTGAGGATCACCAGGCCCTTCGCCTGCCTCGTGGCGTCGGTCTCCACTTCGAAGGCGGGCGCTCGCCGCACACCTTTGGTGCGAGCAACTGCACCGGAGCGGCAGGCGTCGAGGAACGCGACTCTCATGTCCGCGGGACCTGCGGCGAGGCGCGCCTTCACGGTCTCCAGCGGAAGTTTGGTGGTGCCGAGGCGCAAAGAACCGTCCTGGGCGTGGCCTGAATAATAGAAGAGCAGGGCGGTGCGTTCACCGCGGGCCTTCGCGTCGCGGATTCGGCGCTCGAGCTCGGTGAAGGCCGTGGTCACCTCGTCAGCCGACTCGTCGAGGATCAGCATGGCGTCTTCGGGCTTCACGCCGCCGAGGCGCAGGAAGATGTCGTGGAGACGCCTCGCGTCATCACGCGCGTACAACAGCGACTTCGTTCCTTCGCCGCCTTCGTTTTGACCCACGAAGAGTGCGAAGCGGTGCAGCGGGCCGGTCTGTTGTGCGGCGGCAGGGAAGGACAGCAGGCACAACGCCAAGGCCCTCACCCCGACGGCTGACTTCAAATGGGCGCTCACGGTTTCAGGAACGTGCGGTGTACCTGAACTCCGTTCACGTCGAGGGGGCCGAGTTTGGTCGGATCTCCGCTGGCCGACTTCCACGCCGCCTGGAGCTGCAACGAGAGGTCTTCAGTCTGTAGCGGCGCATCGGAGAGCAGCACCACCACGTGCTCACGGCCGACACCCGTGAACTCGATCGACTCAGGGAGCCAGGTCTGTGCCTCACCGGCCAACGTCTCAGAATAGACCGTCGACACTTCGCCGGCGTCGTCGATGCTCAGCGCCAGCACGTGCCGGTGCCCGCTCACGCCGATGCGCACGCGCTCACCACGCGCCAGTTGTTCGAGCTCGACTGCAGGGCGCTGTCCACCCGGGCCTTCGATCACGAAGGCCACCGTCGCGCCACCCTTGAGCCGATTGCCGTCGTCGTCTTCAACGACCTGCTTGCCGGCAAAGAACGCGAGCAGACACGCCGCGATCGCGATGAACACGCCCGCCATCGATCGAGCCTTCGGGTTCTTCTGCTGCCGGGCCGCGCGCTCCACACCCGTGGCAAAACGATCGAACGGCACCGCGGCCTCGAATGCCCGCTGCTCTTCCTTCAGCTTCGACAAGCGCGTCGCACACTCGGCGCAGCTGCCCAGGTGCTCGGTGGTGGCGGCGTCGAGCTGCTCGTGCGCGAGGGCACGGCGCAGCTTCAGCGCTCCTGGGTGTTGGGTCGAAAGCGTCATCATGAAAGCTCTCCAGACAGGGTCTGCCCGGTGGCGTCCGCGAAGGCGCGCAGCCGTTTCCGAATGGTGGGCACCGAACGCTCCAGGGTCGCCGCCACTTCTTCCAACGTCAGATCATCGACCCAGTAGTGAATGACCGCCTGCTGCGTCTCGAGGTCGAATTTGCCCAGGCTCTTCCTCACCAGATCGCGCGCTTCGAGTTCAGCCGCGCCCCCGTGGGCCTCACCACGAACCACCTGCATCGCGGCGTACTCGTCGTGCCACCCGGCGCCCTTGCTGCGAATCACGTTCAAACAATGGTGCGTCGCGATCTTCATCAACCAGGTCAGCGCAGAGGCCTCGGCCCGGAAACTGTTTTCGTTCACCAACGCTCGGGCGAACACGTCTTGCATGGCGTCTTCCGCGGCGCTCACGTTCTTCAGCAGGTAGCGGCAGCGCCCGTACACCGCGCTGCCGTACTTCACGTACAACGAGTGCAACCAGGCCCGGCCCGTCGTCTTGCCTCCGTCGATGACCTGGAGCGCGGGCCGCATGAGGAATGTCTACAACGAGGGCGTGTGGAACGGCGTGTTCACGAAATGGACACCGCGGGCCCAAAAAACAGAAAGGCACGTAAGTGGCCGGGTTTGTTATGCGTGGTTGATGCTCCGTTCTTCGCTCCTGTCTCTCCTCGTTCTTTCTCTGGCCGCCTGCACCGCCACTCAGCGGCGCGACACCGAGAAAGCGGTCGCCCGCACCCTGATCTCCGACGACCAGGAGTTCCAGCTGGGCTTCCAGGTTCACGAAGAGCTCAAGAAGCAGAACATTCAGTTCCTGAACAACCCGCAGGTCGAGCTCTACGTGGAGCAGATCACCAGGAAGCTCACCAACGAGGCCAACAAGGAGCGCGCCGTCGAGTGGCGCACGTACGTGATCGACGACCCCGCTACGGTCAACGCCTTCGCCACGCCGGGCGGGCGCATCTACGTCTACACCGGCCTGCTGCTCGCGGCGGACAACGAGGCCGAGGTGATTGGCGTGATGGGCCATGAAATCGGTCACGTGGTGGCCCGGCACACCGCGCGTCAACTGGTGGCGGCCAACGGGCTTCAGGCCGTGGCCGACATGGCGCTGGGCAAGAACACCAACGAGATCGCCAAGCTCGGCGCTGCGCTGGCCGGAAAGGGTGCCCAGCTCGCCTACGGCCGCGACATGGAGCTGGAGGCCGACCAGTACGGCGCCCGCTACGCCTCTCGCGCCGGTTACGACCCGCGCGGGCTGGCCACCTTCTTCGAGAAGCTCAAGGCAAAGTACGGCGACACGGGCCCGGTGATGACCTTCTTTTCGACGCACCCGGCGAACTCGCAGCGCATCAACGACGTGACCGCGCTGATCGCCGCCGAGCAGCTGGGGGGGACCGAGCTGGGGGCAGCACCTCTGCAGGCGGTGAAGGCCCAACTCGGGAAGAAGTGACTTGCGGCAGGGGACGGCCTAAAAGCCCGCCCTCATGAAGCGATATTTCGGGATCATCGTGGCCGTTCTGGGTGTCTCCGCCGGCATCGTGTTCGCGATGCGCAAGTGGGACACGAAGACCGCAGAGTCGGCGCGCGACTTGAACGTGGCGCGCATCAAGGCCGAGTACCTCGAGCGCGCGGCCTGGCTCCGCGTCATTCCAGATCAGAAGCTCTACATCGACGAGCAGCAGACGTTCATGAGCTGGTACTTCAAGGAGGTCACCAAGCACTTTAACCAGCATGGTGGCAACCGCGAGTTCGACGATTACTTGAAGGAGCTCGATGAGCGCTCCGCCAAGAAGAAAGACGACGACGGCACCGGCAACGACAAGAAGAAAGAGGTCTACGCGTACACGCGCAAGGTCTTCGAGCTTCTCAACAAGAACGGTGCCTACTCTCCCTGGTGGACTTCGACCGACAAGGGCATCCGCCTCGACATCCTCTCGGCTGACACGGGCCCCGACGGCCGCATCCACATTCCGCTGGTGGTCTGGGGTCTGCCCCGCGACTCGCGCACCGACGACAAGAACATCACCCGCGTGACCGTCAACGCGAGCTTCAAGTTCAACTGGAAGCTCTACGACGAGAAGCAGAAGCTCATCGGCGAGATCCCCGGCGAAGGTGGCCCGGACAGCCGCGTCGACTGGCCCGAGCGTTTCGTGAAGTTCTTCCCCCCGATGACGGTGCTCGGTCACTACGACATCGACAAGCTCCCGGCCGAAGTGAAGACCGCGGACATCGAGTGGACCATCTCGGCCCGCAGCACCACGGGCGGCGACATCGTGGCGACCTACGCGTGGAAGGGCGAAGTGCCCGCCGCGTGGAAGATGGGCGCGGGCGAGACGTGGAAGGGCGCGCAAGATTCGATTCGCCCCGAAGACGAGATCAACCCGGTGGCCGACAAGAAGAAGAAGTAGTCCTCTCTCTTTTTGGGAGACTGGTGAAATCGGTGCCTCGACTCCGCTCGGCACGAACGGAACCGGCCGAAATCCGTTCGGCCCGAGAGGGTTGGCAGAAATAGAAATGACTCCGTTACCGGTCTCCCCGAGCGCAGTCGAGGGGGCACGTGCCGCTCGAAGGCGAGGTAATCCCTCGACTTCTCTCGGGATGAACGGTGAGCGCTCCTTATTTCGA
>JAYVFP010000274.1:0-3141 GCA_043773025.1 Archangium sp. | reverse complement strand
TCGTGGGCACGCCGGCGCACCTGGCGATGATTCGCGCCGATGGGCTGGCGCGGGGCGTGTTGGGTGATGCCGAGGCGCTCACCCGGCCGGTCGCCTACACGCAGCGCACTGAGACGCGGGATGACTGGGTCGATCTGATCGAGCCTGAGTACGCGCTCAATGGCGGCTCGTCGGTCGATGAGGCGATCGCGCAGTTGATCGCCTTGAAGGCCCGCGCTTCGAACAAGACCTTCTTGCGGCCCTACGTGTTGTTGGCCCGGCTGCAGCTGAAGAAGGGCGAGTCGCAGGCCGCGCGCGAAGAGCTCGAGCAGGTGACCACGATGAATTCGCGTCACGAGATCGCGCGCGAGATGCTGGCTTCCATCGCCCAGTAGCTCCCAGTCTCCCTTTCCCTGAGGCAGACTGTTGAAGTACGCCCTCGACTTCGCTCGCAGGGTTTTTTCGAAATAACGAACGGACACCGCTCATCCCGAGAGCAGTCGAGGGATTTCCTCTCCTTCGCACTGCAAGTGCCCCCTCGACTGGGCTCGGGGAGACCGGTGATGGAACCCGATTCCTATTTCAGCCAACCCTCTCGGGCCGAACGGATTTCGGCCGGTTCCGTGCGTACCGAGCGGAGTCGAGGCACCTATTTCATCAGTCTCTGAGGGGAAGAGGGCAGACGCCTCTCTCTTTGAGCCAGGCGCGACTCGACGGGGAGCAACGTCGCGAACCCGGCAAAAAGCTCCGCGGTCAGCTTGGGCTTCGATCCCGGAGCCTCGGTTCGCAACCAATCATTGATCCGTTTGCCCGAGCTCGTTCGCAGCTGAGTCGGCGCACTCAAGTTCATCCGGTACCGCACCACCCCGCGAGCCACGCGGTGAATGACGAGCACCGTGCCATCGGCCTCGACGTCTTCGACCACCCCGACGTGCGTCAGCCCATCATTGGCCTGCCCATCGCGGTTCCGATCGGAAGTCTGCTTGAAGAAGACCAGGTCACCCGGGAGCGGTCGCCCGCCTTCGAAGATGCGCCCGTGGCGCGAAGCGAAGCGCCACATCGCGGTCACGCCGTTGTCGCCGGGCTCAGCCTCGGTGAGCAGGTCGACTCCCAGGGGCTCGTAGATGGCTTTGACGAAGCTGGTGCAGTCTTCGCCGTAGCGCTTGCCGCCGACGACCACGCGGCTCTTCCCGACGAGGCCCTGCGCCGTGACGACCGCCGTCGCGCGGGCACCCACGGCCACCACGATGGGCGCCGCCGGGCGTTCTCCTACCTGAGGGATCTCACGCGGGGCCGCGGGCCGGGCGAAGGGCTCATACCGCTCGACGAACAGGTGCCTGCCGCCGACGGGCGCACCGGTCGCGCAGCCAGTGCCGACGAGAGCCAACGCGGCGCTGAGCAGAAGGGAGCGCATGAAGGGCAGCCTCGCCCAGTCAGGGGCGAGGTCAAATTCGCTGGCCCTTTCCAGTCGGGAGAGGCCGGGGTGAGGCAAGAGCATCGGTGGTAAGAGCGCCGCGTGCGTCCCTTCCTCGTTCTTCTGCTGATCCTGGCCGGTTGCCGCGACAGCGCCTTTCAAACGGCCACGCGGCTCAACACGCTCGACGGGTGGAAACGGTTCATCGCCGACAACCCGAAGGATGAAGGCCTCGACGCCGCCCAGCAGCGGGTAGAGGAGCTCGCCTTCGCCGACGCGCAGGCCGCGCACACGGTGGTGGCCTACAAACGTTTCCTCGAGGAGTACCCCGAAGCCGAGAAGGCGCCGACGGTGCGCAAGCTGCTCGAGTCGATCCGCTTCAACGCCGCGATGGAGCGCAACTCGGCCCACGTGCTCAGACAGTTTTTGCGCGATCACCCCGACGGCGCGCACCGGGAAGAAGTCGACGCGAAGCTCTCGAAGCTCGAGCTCGAGGAGCTGGTCACCTCGGAAGACCCGAAGGCGCTGGAGACCCTGGTACGCAAGCACCCCGAAGATCCCCGCGTCGAGCAGGCGAACACGAGGATCGACGACGCGACCTGGGCCGAGGCGCGCAGCGCGCAGGCGCTCTACGACTACCTGCGCGACTTCCCGGCGGGGCGGCACCGCGACGAGACGCGAAAGAAGCTGCTCTCGCTGCAGCTCGATGGGTTGCTGGTCTCGGGTGCGCTCGATCAGGCGAGGGTGATCGCCGGCAAGGCGCCGCTCGCCAAAGAGCTGCCGGATCTCCCCGCGCGGCTGACCCGCGCAGCGCAGGTGGCCGTGCTGCAGCGGTCGAAGGATGAGCGCGTGGCGCAGGCGTTCGCGGGGCACTCGTTGCGTTCGCTCGATGACCTCTTCAAGTCGTTTGCCGCGCGCGATGCCCTGGAGCGGTGGCAGGCGGCTGAAGAAGCGGGGGCGCAGGTCAGCGTGCTCGCCATCGACCCACTCCTCGAGCAGATCCGCAGCGCGCGTTCGCCGCTGGTGCGTCAGCGCGCCTTCGACAGCCTGGGCCGGGTGTTGCGCTCGTTGCCCCGCGCGGTCGCCGAGTACGAAGTGGCCACGCGGGTAGAGACGCTGCAAGCGCAGGCCAGCGACTCGCAGTTGGTGTTGACGCTCGCGGTGCTGCTCGATCTCACCGGTCAGCTGGATCGTGCGTCGACCGAGTACCAACGCATGTGGGACGCGGCGAACCCCGATCCGATCGTGCTGAGGCGGTGGTCGGACATTCGCCGTGAACGGCGGCAATTCTTCTCGTCAGCGGTCGTGGCGCGGCAGCTCTCGGCCTGGGCCAAAGGCGTGGCGGACGCGGCGGTCGAGCCGGGGCCGCTCTCTGCGCTCTCGGCGAGCCGTGAGCTGTGTGGTGCGGTCGAGATGGCGCGGTTTGCCGAGCAGATCATCGAAGGCGCTTCGAAGGAGAAGACCGACTTCCCCGACGACATCGCGGCGTTCCTGGTGCGAGCGCGCGAGGCGCTTCGGTTGACGGAGGCCAAGCTGCGCGACGCTGAGCTTCAGTTGCTGGCCGTCGATGCCAGCGCGAGACGGTGCGACGACGCCGCGGTTACTGAGCGGCTCAAGGAAGGCGAGATGCGCCGCATTGCTTCACTGGGTGCGCTCAAACAAAAGCCGCCGCGCGAGCTGCCCCTGATTCTGGAGATCGTCAGAGAGCGAGACCCGTCACCCCAGGTCCGCGAAGCCGCAAAGTAGAA
>JAYVFP010000273.1:0-29537 GCA_043773025.1 Archangium sp. | reverse complement strand
GACAGCAGCCACCGCGACGGGTGCGGGCGGAGTCGGCGTGCCCGTCACTGCCGGGTTCGGGTTCGCCGCCGCGACCGTCGGGTTCTCCGGCGTCGGAGCGGTGGGCTGCGGCGCGACCGGCTGTGGCGCGACAGCCACCACCGGGGTCAGAGGCGGGGCCTGCACGACGACCGGAGCCGGCGGCGTGACCACCGCGACCTGAGTCGGCGTGCGCGTGGCCAGCCAGATGATGAGCCCGAAGAGAATCAAGAGCATCACCGCACCACCCGCCGCGACCCCGATCATCAGGTTGCGGTTGTTCGGGGGCCGGTACTGCGTCATCGCCGGAGCGCTGTAGGTCGCGCCCGGGTTCTGCAGGTACGGGTTGACCGGCGGCGGCGCAGGGCGCGTGGGCTCCCGATGCTCAGCGGGGCTCGGCACCACGGTGGCGCCGTTGGTCGCCTTCTCTTCATGCGGAAGTTCGAGCAGACCGCCACTGAGCGGCTCTTCCACCACCACCTGCGGCGGCTTCGGAGCAGGCCTCGCCTGCGCATCCATCTCGTCTTTCAGGAGCGAACCCAGCGAGCTGGCAGCCGACGGTTTCCAACTGTTCGTCTCTTCCGGGCCCATGCCGCCAGCCGACATCGGCACCTGCATCTGCGACTGAACCGTCTGCACCATGCCGCCCGCGCTGAACGCAGACTGCACGGGCACGTTCATCACTGCCGGGCCGCTCTGGGTGATGGTGGCCGCGGGCCCGACGACGATCGGCTTGGGCGGCTTGGGCGCCAGCACCGAGTTGAGCATCTTCACGTCGGAGACCGGGATCCAGTCGTCGTAGCCAGCGCGCCAGCACAACGAGTCGGGGCTGATCTCGCCGCGATCCCAGTGCTCTTTGACCTTCTCCAGCGTGAGCGGGCCCGTCTGCTTCTCGTTGATCGCCACGTACCAATCGGTGGTGGGGATCTCTTCGGCCTTCTCCGGCGCCCTGTCCTTGCCGTTCGATTCTTCGGCGAGCTTGCGCACCGTGTCGGCGTCGATCACCCGCGTGCTCTGGCGATCGTCGGGCGAACCTTCGTCGGCCTTGTGCGCCGAGTGGTTGCCGGTCTTCAGCACCTGGTCGAACACAGCGCCGATCTCGTCTTCATCTGCACCGAAGAAGCTGTCCTTCGGGCCCGACGACGCTTCACCCGGCGACGGGGCTGTGCCCGGGTTCGTCATCTCTTCACCCGCCGCGGTCTCTTCGTTCGACAGCGTCGCTTCGGCCGCGGCGAGCGGCGTCTGCATCACCTGCGTGGCGAGCGCGTCATCAGGGTCGTTCGACATCGCGATGGGCCCACCGGCCTTCGCAGCGTCAGCGCGCTTCACGAGAATGACGTAGCCGCACTTGCGGCAGCGGACCTTGACCCCCTTGGGTCCGACCTTCTCGTCATTGATCATGTACTGCGCGCGGCAGCTCTCACAGACGAAGCGCATGGTGATTCCCGGGCGAAAAGGGTGAAGCGAGAGGGCTCGCGTCAAGTGGTGCGAACTACGTGTAACCGTTTGAAAAGTTTAGGTTTACGAGGCTGAGCGGTCAAGACAACGGACGCCAGAAGGGCGGCGGTAGTTCCGTCGCCCCCCGTCTTCGCCCGAAACCTTCAACTATCACTGCTACTTGCGAAGTTGAACCTCGACGTTGATCCCTACCGCAACGCGCAGGGCGTGGAGGTCTTCGCCCAGGGCAAACACCAACAGGTCGCGGATCTTCGACCTCGGCTGCACCCTGAAGTTCGGCCCCGTCTCTGCCATGACCATGCGCTTGACGGGCTCTATCTCACCGGCCACGAACGCACCGGCACGCGTGGCCGAGAGCTCTGCGCCTTCGAGGAAGTTCCTCAAGTCGTTCGGCGTGGCGATCTTCACGTACTCGCGGGTGACGCGCGCCAAGGCGTCGCGGGCCTGGGGCGTGAGGTGCTTCTCGAGCAGCTTGCGCTCGGTGTCGATGGCCCGAAGATCAGCCGTGAAGCGGAACCTGTCGACCGAGAGGCTGATCGCCGCCTGCATCACGGCCTCGAGCCGTTCACCCGACAGCCGCTGCGTGAGCGCGAGCTCGGGGCGCAGCATCGTCATGGTGCGGCCCAGCAGGTAGTAGACCTCGCGCTGCCCCGTCTCGCTGAAGAACTTCCCGCCGAAGCGGAGCGCGACTGGATCGGTGTGACAGATCTCCACGCCAACCATCGGGTCGGGCGCGGGCTCGGTGGTGCGTTTGGCCATGCGCTCACGCGTGGTGATCAAGAACGGCGAGAACACCGCCACCTGATCCATGCCCAGAATGCGCGAGACGTACCGGTAGTGGTGAATCTGGTACTCGGGCGCGCTCGCCACGTCGATGAAGTGCTTCTTGGGCACGATGCCGTAGCGGGTGAAGTCTTCTTTGTAGAGCGTGCCCGCCTGCTCGAAGAGGATCGCGAAGAGATCCGACAACGGGCCGCGCACCTTCGGGTGGAAGAGGTGTTCCGTCCACAGACGATCGGTGAGCTGACGCTGCGCCACTTCGCGCTTCTTCGCGTAGGGCGTGAGCTTCAAGAGGATCTCCTTCTCGCCGGGGCCGGGATCTCCGATGAGCCCCGCCATCACCTGCGCTGCGATCCACGCCGAGTCGTAGTCCTTCCGCTTCGCGGCCAACTCAGCCAGCGCCGAGGCGACCTTGCCCGGGCTGGTGGTCGACGGGAGCGCACGGCGCCACGCATCGACCGCTTCCTGCTCGTAGCCTACCTGGTTCTGCGCGAGCCCCGCGTACAGCTCCTGGATCTCGACGTTGTCGGGCAGACCTGAAGCGACCACCTTGTAGACCTGCACCGCGGCTTCCGGCGCCTTGAGCGCGTTGAGGTAGAGATCGCCCAACGCCTTCCACAAGTTCATGCGCACCTGGTGCGTCTCGGGCGTCTTGGGAATGCGCCCGATCATGCGCTTGTAGTTCTCGTCGAGCTGCTGCCACTTCTTGGCGCGGCCGAGCATCTTCTCCAGCGCGGCGAACGCGTCGATGAAGTGCCAGTCGACGTCGAGTGCCGAATTGAAGCACCTGGCCGCCACGTCGACCTCTCCCAGCTCGTCGCGGTTGATCTCACCCAGCGCGAACCACACCCGCTTAGCGCGCGGCCCATCGGCGAGCAGCGCAGGCACGGCGAGCATCTTCTCCAGCATCTCGCTGGCCTTCGCGCCCTGCTTGGTCTCCCGATAGAGCACGTAGAGCGCGTCCATCACGTCGAGCGCGTCTTGGCGAATGCGGTGTGACGCGAGGTACGCGTCGATCGCGATGTAGGGGTCCGACAGCTTGTCGCGCGCGAGTGCACCCAGCGCCATACCGGCCTCGAACTTGGCTTCACCGTCGAGCGTCTCCACCAACTTCTGGCGGAAGGCGACGGCGCGATCGAACTGCTGCGCCTGCTCGGCCAGGCCCACCATCGAGCGCAGTGACGGCTCGTGGCTGGGGTCGATGGCCAACGCCTTCTCGAAGTGATTCTGCGCGCGGTCGAACTGGCGCAGGCTCATGTGGAGCTCACCGAGCGTCCAGTAGATCTCCGCCACTTCGAGATCGGTCAGATCGCCGCGGTGGTGAACGAGAATCGACTGGTACACCCGCTGCGCTTCTTCGAGCCGCTTGGCGTGCACCAGCAGGTTGCCGTAGCCCTCGAGCACCGGCAGGTACGTCGCGTCGAGCTGGTAGGCGCGCTCGTACGAGGTCAGCGCCTTGTCGCGCTTGCCGTTCTTCTCGGACACGTAGCCCAGGCGGTACTGGCGGCGGCACAGCTCGCGCCCCAGCTCAGGATCGTCGGGCATCGACTGGTACTGCTGCGAGAGCTTGTGGGTGACGATGTCGAGCATCTGCTCGCAGCGATCGTACCGTTCGGTCGAAAGATAGAGGTCAGCCAGGGGCTGCGCCGCCTCGAGGGAGTCGGCCTGCAGCTTGAGCGCCTCCTCGTAGTAGCCGGTGGCCTGTTCGCGATCTTCTTTGCTCTCGTAATACTGGCCGACCGCCACGAACGCCTTGCTGCGCGCCTGCGGCTCTTCGGTCTGCCGCGCTTCTTCGATGAGCGCCTTCTCGTAGCTGTCGAAGTCGCGCTCGAGCTCGTAGATGCCCTTGAGCGCACGAATGGCCGGCAGGTACGCCGCGTCGATGCGCAGCGCCTCGAGGTAGCAACGTTTGGCGCTGCCCGCGTCGATCAACATGTCTTCGTTGATCTTGCCCATGCGGTACCAGAGCTCGACCGCTTCGGGCGTCTGGCCCAGCACCTGCGCTTCACGCTCCAGCATGTCGAGCGCGAAGGGCCAGTTGCCAGAGCGCTCGTACAACATGCCCAGCGCGTGCATCGCAGGGCGGCAGCGGGGATCGAGCTCGATCGCCTGGTGGTAGGCGGTGACGGCGCGATCCACGGCCTTCAACTGCTGGTGGAAGATGTCGCCCATCTCCACGCACAGCTCGGCCTTCTCAGCGGGGTTGGTGAGGAGCTGAATGTGGCGATCGACCACGCCGATGAGCTCGTCCCAGCGGCCCTGCGACTTTCGCAGGCGCTCGAGCGTCTTGATGGCCTGAATGTTCTGCGGGTCGACTTGCAGCGCCGCTTCGATGCAGGCGTCTGCGTGGCCGAGGTTCTGGTACCGCTCTTCCCAGATCGAAGCCGAGCGGAAGAGGATCTTCACCCGCTCGCGGTAGTCGGAAGTCAGCTCGATCTGCCGCTCGTAGACGGCGAGCAGCTCGGCTGGGCGATCGAGCTTGCTGTAGAGCTGCTCGAGTGAAGCGAGCGCCTGCGGGTTTGCGGGATCGAACTCGAGCGCCTGCCGGTACCCTTCGACCGCGGCCTCGTCGTCCTGCAGCTCACGCTCGTAGACCTGCGCGACCTCGACCTGAAGGCGCGCGCGATCTTCCGGCGTGGGCGCGATGTCGCGCATGCGCATCAACGTGCTGGCGACCGCCTGGTGATTGCCCACGCGGCGCTGCAGGGTGACCAGCACACCGAGCGTCTCGAGATCCGGCTCCAGCTCGAGCGCGCGTACCAACGCGTTCTCGGCCTCTTCCGGGTTGCCCATCTGCTCGTCGTAGACGCGCGCGATCTCCCGGAGAATTTCCTTGCGCCGCTCGATGCTGCCGGCGGCCTCGAGCTTCTGCTCGAGCGAGACCACGTACTCTTTGTTCTGGCCGCGGCGGGCGAACATCGCGCCCAACCGCTCCAGCGCTTGATCGTTGGTGGGATCGAACTCGAGGATCCTCCGCAGCGACGACTCGGCCGCTGACGGGTCGTCGAGCTTGGTGTCCTGCACCTTTGAGAGCGTGAGGTAGAGCCGCTCGGCCAACGGGCCACGGGGCACCGTCTCGGCGATCTCTTCGTAGACGGCAGCCAGCTCTTCGTAGCTGCCCGTCTCTTCGGCGAGGCGCTCGACCTGCTCGCGGATCTCGTCGTTGGAAGGCGTCAGCTGCAACGCACGGCAGTACTGCAGGAAGGCCACCTGGCGGGCGCCCAGCTTCTGCTCCTGCACCCGCGCCAGCTCGCGCAACGCGACGACCTTCTCTTCGTCGGTGTGGAGGTTCGGCAGGTACCTGTCCATCGCCTGGGCGTAGCTGCGCCAGTCGTTGAGCTTGCTGAACAGCTCGAGCGCCTGCTCGTAGGCCTGCCTGTTCGAGGGCTCGATCTCCAGCACGCGCTCGAGCGCAGCGCCAGCCATCTCGGCCTTGGCCGCGGGGCCACGCCAGATCTCTGCCACCTGGAACATGGTCTGCGCTGCGGCTTCACGCTCTTCGAGCTGCAGCTGCACCGCGACCTTCTGCTCGAGCGTACGCACCGCGTCGGGCCAGGCCTTCAGCTTCATGAACACGGCGTGCAGGCGGTCGAGATCGGCCAGTTGGTGCGGCTCGACCTCCAGCGCACGGCGGGCGGCGTCGAGCGACTCCTCGCGGCGCGCGGTCTCGGCGATGATCTCCGCCAGGCGAATGCGAATCTGCTTCACCCCGCTCGCGTCTTCCTGCAGGGGAATCAGGCGACGCAGCACGATGACCAGGTCTTCGCGTTTGCCCAAACCATCGAAGATGTCGCGCAGCGCTTCCAACGCACCGCGATGACGCGCGTCACGCTCGAGGGCTGCCTTGAAGAACGGCACGGCGTCTTCGGCGCGGTCGAGCTGCTGCCAGAGCACCCTGCCCAGCCGTTCATTGAGCCGCACCAGCTCGCGCGGATCGACGGTGAACTGCAGCTTCCACTGGAGCAGCTCGCGCAGCTCTTCAGCCTTCTGCCCGCGCTCCAACAACTTGGTCAGCGCCTCGAAGGCCTGCTCGTTGCGCGGGTTCTTCTCGAGCAGCTCCCGGTACAGCTTGACCGAGTGCTCGATGTTGCCCTGCCCTTCAGATGACGTGACCGCCATCTTCCCGAGCAGCCGCTCCTTCTCAGCGCCCTGCACCAGCTCACGTTGGGCCTCGAGCACGCGGTAGAGCTTGTCCATGCTCTTGGCCTGCTCGTAGAGGATCTCCAGCGAGCGCAGCGACGGCAGGTGTTTCGGTTCGGCCTCGAGCACCTTCTCGAAGGCGCCCGCGGCGCGATCGGGGTTGTCGAGCGACTCCATCGCGATCTGACCGAGGCGGAAGTAGAGCCCCACGCGATCGATGGGCTCGGTGGCGATGGCCGCCTGGGCTTCGATCACCTCGGCCTGCTGATCGGGGAACTCGAGCTCGCCATAGAGGCGATCGAGCGCCGGCAGCGCCTTCTGCGCGGTCTGGGCATGAGCGGTGCGGGCCTTTTCATAGAAGACGACCGCCTGCTCTTTCTCATCGAGGCGCTGCTCAGAGATCTGCGCTACCACCATGCACACTTCGGCCACGTCCTGCGGCTCGGAGATGCGGGGCAGCTCGGCCTGCAGCGCGCCCACCAGCTCGTCGAACGAGGCCGCGGCCGCGCCTGCTGCGTAGAGGCTCTTGCGGATCTGCGCGTCGTTCGGGTCTTCCTTGAACGCGCGCCAGTACGCCAGGTACGCGAGCTCAGGTTCGGCCTGCGCGGCCCGCAACGCAGCGAGCTCCGTGAGCAGCGTCTTGCGCTCGATTTGATCCGGCGAGACGCCCACCCGGCCTTCGATCAACTGCGAGAGCCGATCCATATCGCTCGATGCCCGGTAGGCACCGCCGAGAATCTCGAAGGCCTGCTGGTTCTGCGGCTCTTTCTGCACGAGCGCATCCATGCGTTGGAGCGCGCCTTCATTGCGCGAGTTCTGAACGAGCAGCTCGCGGTACAGATCGAGCGCGCCCTGCTTGTCGAGCAGCCGGGTCTCGCGCACCACGGCGAGCTTGAAGGTGACCGCGGCCTGCTCTTCAGGCGGCAACACGCGCAGCCGCCTCGACAACACGTCGGCCAGCTCAGGCCAGCGCTGCTGCTGCTCGGTCAGGCGCTCCATGCGAGTGAGCGCGGCGACGTCGTCGGGCTGCAGCTCGAGCAAGCGGCGGAACGTGCCGATCGCCGTGTTCGCATCCTTGAGCGTCTCTTCTTGCAGCGTGCCGATCTGAAAGAGCAGCGCGGCGCGGCGGCCGGTGTCTTCTTCGATGCTCAGCTGGCGCTTGAGCACCTCGAGCAGCTCGTTCACCCGGCCCTGGCGCGAGAAGAGCTGACCCATCTGCTGCATCGCTTCGGCGTCGGTGGGCACGAGCTCCATCACCCGCTTCCACGACTCGATCGCCTCCTGCTCCTCGTCGGCCTGCGCCTGCAACCGCGCCAACGCACGGTAGAGATTCGCGCGGGCCGCGTCATTCGAGGCGCGCGGCGCGACCTCGGTGAGCAGCGAGGCCATCTCGTCTTCGGCGTCGGCCTTCTTGTAGAAGCTCAAGACGAGCTCGAGGTTCGAGGGCTCGTCCGGCAGCTCCCTGAGCGCCCGGGCCGCGGCCACGAAGGCCATCTCGGCGTTGTCGAGCTGCGCCGAATACACCTCGGCCATCTTGCGCAGGTGCCCTGCCCGGTCGGTCGCTTGCGGTTCTGCCGCGACCCGGGCTTCCAACATCTGAACCAGCTTGAGGTGTTCACCTTCACCGGCGAAGACTGGCTCCAGCGTGCTGGCTGCCTCGCCCTTCAATGGATTTTCTGAGCGCGCCATTTCTTCGAGTGCGCCGACCGCGCCCGCGTGAGCGGGCTTTCGGCGCAATACCTCCTGAAACGTCGTGAGCGCCCCACGGGGGTCGCTCAGACGGGTGAGCTTCAAGCGGCCAAGCCGCACGTACAATTCCAGCGCCTGCTCTTCTTGTTGCCGCGCTTCCGCGTGCTGAATCTCGCGGCCGAGCAACACGGCCAACTCCGGCCACGCTTCCGTCTCCGAGAGAATGCGCGCGAGGAAACGGGTCGCGTTCGGCTCTTCCGGTTTGCGTTCCAACACGGCCTGGTAGCACTGCGCTGCCAGGGCCTTGTCGGAGAGCGTCTCTTCAGCGAGGTTGGCCAGCTCGAAGAGCAGGTTCACCTGCATGGTGACGTTGGTCTCCAGCCCCAGCTGGCGCCGCATCACGATCGACAGCTCGCGGAACTGAGAGGTGCGCCGGAAGATGCGCCCGAGCTGTTCGAGCACGAACATCTCTTTCGGGTTGCGGGCGAGCACTTCGTTCCACGCGCGCGCGGCGAGATCGAACCGCGAGAGGCGATCGCCGTACACCACCGCCAGGCGGCGCCACAGCTCACCGGCCAGCGGCTCTGCGATGCCCCGCTCCAGCGCGTCTTCGTAGGCAGCGCTCAGCTCTTCGAAGGCGCCGAGATCGGCGGCGAGGCGCTCGAGTTCTTCACGCACCTCGGCGTGTTCGGGCTTTTCCCCAAAGGCGCGGAGGCGAGCGGTGAGCGCGAGGTTCTTCTGGCCGACCGCTTCGCGCAGGTTGGCGATCTCGATCAGCACCGGAATGCGCTGGGTCGGCTCCGCGGCGGCGAGGCGCACGTCGAGCACCTCCACCAGGCGGCGCAGATCGTTCAGCTCGCGGAAGGCGACCTCGAGCAAGCGCGCCGCTTCCATCTTGGCGGTCTCGACGGTGAGCAACCGCTCGAGCGCGGCGATGCTCTGCGGCTCGGTCCTGGAGAGTTGGAAAGCAGCCCCGAACGCACGCAGCGCCTCGGCGTGCTGCTCTTCTTTCTCGAGGATGAGGCCACGTTTGACGATCTGCTGCAGCCGGTCGGCGTCGTCGGTCGCGGTCTCGGCGAGCTGCGAGAGCACGTCGGCCTGCTCCAACACGCGGCGCGTCTTGCCGAACAAACGTTCGAGCGTGATCAACACGTCGCGCGAACGGTTGATGGCCAGCGCCTGCTTGAGCGACTCGATGGCCTGGGCGTCGTCGCCTGCCGACTCGAAGGCGTCACCCGCCTTCAGCAGCAGCTCGAAGCGCTTCGCCGGATCGCCCGCGAGCGCTGCCTGCTTCGCGTACACGTCAGACAGGCTCTTGGCGTTCTTCGACTTCTCGTAGAGCCGGGAAAGGCTGTCGAGCGCCTGGCGATCCTGCGGGACGTGCTCGAGCAGTTGCTTCCAGACGCGCGTGGCGTCTTCGGGCTCGGCCAGCTGCTCGCGCAACTCCGCCGCGCGGCGCAGCAACGGCACCACGTGCTCATCGCCCGCAGGCAGCTCTTCCACCGTCGACTCGAAGATCTCGGCGAGCTCACCAAATGATCCGGTGACCCGGGCGAGACGCTCGAGCTCAGGCTGCACCGCGTCGCGGTCGAGGCCGTCGGTGAAGGCTTTGAGCGCGTTCATGAACGCGGCTTCGGGTTGGCTCAGATCGCGCTCGAGGATCGCGCGAATCTCACCTGTGATGCGGGCCCGCTCGGTCTGCGAGGTGGCGTGAATCAGGCGCGCTTCACGAATGGCGATGCGGCGCTGGTGATCACCGGTGCGCGAGAGCACCGCGTCGAGGATCTCGGCCGCAGCCGAACCGTCTTGATCGTTTCCACGAGCCCAGCCCTCGAGCGCCTCCTGGGTGCCTTCGTGCGTGGGATCTTCGCTGAGGATCTGCCGGTACACCTCGAGCGCACCACGTGGATCGTTGAGCCGGTTCTGCCGCAACGCCGCCAGGCGGAACGCGAGCTCACGCCCCTGCGGGCTCTGCCCTTCTTGATTGCGGCGCAGCTCCAACGCGAAGGCGAGTTCCTGCGGCTTGTCGAGCTCGGCGTAGAGCCGGTCGAGCGCCGTCGCCGCTTCACGCGCGAGCACGTCACGCGCGGCGATCTGCCGCCAGTTGCCGGCAGCGCGTTCGAGATCGTCGAGCTTCTGCTCCGACAACACTGCCGCTTCCCGGTCGAGCGCAGACCGCGCCGCCGGGTCTGCTTCCATCACCGCCAGCCGCTCGATGACTGGCACCAGCTCCTGGTACTCTTCGCGGGTGCGGTGCAGGCGCTGCAACGAGCGCAGCGCCTCGAGGTGTTTCGCGTCGACCAACAACACGGCGCGCAGGTGTTTGACCGCGTCGTCCTGCTTGTTGAGCTTCTTTTCGTAGACGTCGGCCAGCTCGCGGTGGAGCGCGATGGCCACCGACTCGGCGCCCACCTCGATGATCTCCTCGAGCACCTCGGCGTAGCTGTCGAGCGCATCGGCGTCGTCGGCCGCGGCGCGCGCACTCGCCCGAATCTCCGCGTCTTCCGGCGCCAGGCGCATGGCCGTGGCGAGCGAAGCGAACGCCTGCTCAGGCTGCCGAAGGTGCACGGTGTGCAGCTCAGCGGCGCGCTTGAGCGCCGTGATCCGCTCGAGCGAATCCTTCGCGGCCTCGGCGATCAACGCCAGCACGCCGACCTGCTTGCGGTGATCCTTCGCCGCTTCATAGGCGGGCAACAGGGCACGCGCCGCGGCTTCCCGGTGCGTCGCGTCGGTGAGCAGGTTCTCCAGCGCCGCCAACGCACCCGCGTCAGAGGGCTTGTTCGCGAGCACCTCGCCGTAGCGGGTGATCGCCTCGGCCTTGTCGCCCAGCGCCGTCTCCAGCAACCGCGCGCGCGCCATCGTGAGCGCCTGCGCCTTGTCTTTCTCGCCGGCCTGCTCGTAGAGCGCGATCAACCGCGACTGCACCAGGGTGAGTTCGCGCAGCTGGCCACCCTGCTCCAGCAACTGCCCCAGCCGAGGCAGATGATCCGCTTCGGGTGCACCGGCCTTGATCGCTTCGGCCAACGCGCTCGCCGCTTCACGCGGGCGATCGAGCTCGCTGTTGACCTGCGTCAGCTGCAGGCCCAGCGCGATCTTCTCGTCGTCGATGGTGGCCAACGTCAATCGGCGGCGCAGCACCTGGTCGCAGTCAGACCAACGCTTCGCCATCAGGTACAGCTCCGAGAGGCGCAGCAGCAGCTCGGGCTGATCGACCGACTTCTCCAGGCCCCGCTTCAGCGAAGTGGCGGCCTCGTCGATGGCGCCCACTTCTTCGGCGAGCTCCGAGGCCTCGAGCAGCAGCGAGACCGTGAGCGTCGCGTCTTCCGACTTCACGGCGAGCTCAGTGAAGGTGCGCGAGAGCTCCTGCTCGGCCTTGAGCGCACGGCCCAGGCGGAGCGCTTCGGCGCGGAACGCCGTGTCGGCGGGATCGAGCGCCAGGCCACGCAAACGCAAATCGAACGCAGCCCGCTCGTCGATGAGCCGCTTCTCGGTCGTCTCGGCCAGCAGCGTCAGCAGGTTCTTCTGTTCGTCGCGATCCTGCACCGACGAGAGCTGCACCAGCAGCGAGGCGACCTGCCGCTGATAGTCGCCCGCCTTCGCGTACACCGGAGCGAGCGCGCGCGAGATGTCGCCCTGCCGCACGCCTTGAGAGGCGAGCCGCTCGAGACCACCGACCACCGCCGCGCTGTCGTTGCCCTCGTCGAGCAGGTTCAGGTACAGCTTCACCGCCTCTTCACGCCGATTGAGGCGCTCGGCGTAGAGCTGCGCGAGACGGGCGCGCCATTCCTGACGTTCCGCGGGTGAGTCGGCCAACGCGAGCAGCCGCTCGGCGACCACCGCGACCTCTTCCCAGAGCCCCAGGTTCGCGGAAGCAGCGCCGAGTTTCTTGAGCGTCTGCACGCTGTCGGGATCGAGCTCGAGGATCTTCCGGTACACGCCGGCCGCCGAAGAGGGATCGGCCGCGGAGGCCTCCAGCTTGCGAGCTTCGGCTTCCAGCTTCGAGCGCGGATCCTGCGGCTCTTCGGCGAGCGCCTTGCGCATCGCGGTCAGCGCCGTGGTGGCCTCGGGATCGTCGCCGTGGCGCTTCTGCACCTCGAGCCAAGCCTCCTGCGCTTCCGCGGGGCGGCCCAGCGACTGGAGCACCTTGCCCAGCGTCCTCCACAACGAAGCCTGAGCCTCGGGAGGAGCGACCTGCGCCGAACGCCTCAACGCCAGCGCCAGTTGGGGCTGTGCGTCGGCCTTCGCGGCGGCCTCCACCAGCGACGCGAGCAACGTGGTCCGCGCGGGATCGAGCGGCAGCGCCAACGACAGCGCGTGGAACGACTTCTTCGGATCGCCGCGGTCGTCACACAACATCGCGACCAGCTCACACAGCGAGACGCGATCGGCGATGGGCCGCGGCGCCGAGGCCGCCAGCTCGAGCAACGGCCAGAGCGCCTCGAGGTTGCCGTCGTCGGCGTAGAGCGCGACCAGGCGGTAGGCCACCTGCGCGTTGTTGGGGTCGGTGCGCTGCGCCGCTTCGACGTGACCGCGCGCGGCGTTGAGATCCTTGAGCAGCTTCTGGGTGAGGTCGGCGAGGTTCAGCCGCAACGCCACCTGGGCGCTCTTGTCCTTGATGGTGACGAGGTGCCGCTCGAGCACCGTCATGCCTTCGGTCAGCTTGCCGACCGAGATCAGCGCTTCGCTGGCGAGCTCAGCGGCATCGGGCCGCGAGGGGTCGAGCCTGGTCGCTTCTTCGAACGCGTCAGCCGCGCCTTGCTGATCGTTGAGCTTCGACAACAAGACCTGGCCAATCCGCAAATGCAGATCGACCTTCGCCTGCTTGTCACGCGTGTCGCCCGCGAGCTTCGAGAAGACGGTGAGCGCCACCCGCACGTCACCCGCCTTGGTGGCGACCTGCTCGAGCAGATCGAGCGCGTCGGGCATCGCCGGCCAGAGCGCGAAACATCGCTCGATGGCTTCCTTGACCTTGTCGACGGCCGCCGGCTCGTAGAAGGCATAGAGGCGCGCGACCTGCAAAGACATGCGCGCTGCGACCCTTCGATCACGCTCTTCGAGCGACTGGCCCTTGAGCTGCTTGATCTTGTCGCGCCAGACGTACTCGAGCTTGGTGAGATCCTTTTGAGTCGCAGCCGCGCGGGCGTTCTTCCCGTCGACGGCGAGCGCACGCACCAAGGCCTTGGTGGCCAGCCCGTGCTCTTGAGGGAAGCCGACCAACGACTCGGCGAAGCTGACGTACTCCTCGAGCAGCTCACGATCACCCAGCGCTGCCCGCTCACGCTCGAGCGATTCGAAGCCCGACGCGTGCCGACCTTCTGACAGCAAGAGCTTGCGCGCCTTCTGGTACCCCGCGCGCTCCTGCGGCGCCGCACGTGAAGCGAGCTGGTAGCAGAGCACCGCGCGATCACGCCGCTGGAGCTTGGTCTCGTAGAGCTCACCCGCCCGCAGATAGAGCGCCGCCGCCGCGGGCCCCGACTGCACGAGCGCCAGGCGCTCCAGCACTTCACCGAGCGCGGCCGCATCATTGCGGCCCTCATAAATGCCACGCAGCCCCTCGAGGGCCTCGCGCGCATTCGGCGAATAGATCAACGCGCGACGAAACAGCTCCTCCGCGCGGACCGGGTTCTTCAGCTTTTCTCGACAGAGATCAGCCGCGCGGCACAACAAGTGCGCGGCTTCTTCTGCCTTGGGGACCTCACGCGATCGCGACTCGTACAGCTTGATGAGCTCATCGACGCGGCCGGTCTTTTCGAGGCTGGCCTCAACCTCGCCAAACGGCTTTTCAGGAGTTTTCGACATGTGGGAGCGAGCGGGACTTTAGCCCGCACGCCCCCAATAAGACGAGAATTTCAGGCGCTTGCGCCGGGAGTCAGGCCGTTCGCCGGCGAAGCCTCCGGGGGCGGCATCGCGGCCGCGTCTTCAGCCTCTTCCGCGGCGGCCGCGGCCGTCTTCGGCTTGGGCTCCGGGCGGGGCAGCGCCTTGACGCGCTCGGCGTTGGCGGTGTCGCCCTGCTTGGTGAAGAGCGCCTGCGCCTTGTCGAGCTGACCTGCGGCCTCGAGCAGCTCGGCGGCCTTCTTCAGCTCGCCCATCGCCTCGAACACGAACGCCGCCTTGTCCTTGCGATCCGCCGCCAGGTACACCTCGGCCGCTTCGGGCAGCCGGCCCAGCAGCTCGAGCCAACGCGCACGCTGAACGGGGTTGTTCTCGGCTTCGGCCTTGGCCAGCTCCGCCTTCGCGAAGGCGTCGGCCTCCGACGTCATCTTCAGCTTCTGCATGAAGTGGAACGCCTTGGGGCCGGGCAGCGGCTTGAGGGTCTCGAGCGCTTCGGCCTTCTTGCCGCCGCTGACCTGCAGCGTGGCCGCACCGAGGCGATCGCCGCGCTCGATGAGCTTGACCACTTCGAGATCACGAACCCGGTGAGCCGAACCCGCGTCACGCGCACGCTCGTACGCCTTGCGCGCAAACGCGAGCTTCCCTGCGCGCTCCCAGGCAAGGCCCGCCTGGTCGAACTGCGTGGCGCGCTCGTAGAGCTTGGCGATCGAGTCGAAGTCCGCACGGGCCACGTGGAACTCCATCAACTTTTCCCACGCTTCGGCGCGCTCGAGCGCTTCGATGATCTCTTCCGGCTTGAGCTTGGCGGCGAGGCGGGTGAACGCCTCGTCGACCTTGCCCAGCGCGGCGTTGCGCAGCGCAGACTTGCTGTCACCACCGGCATCGTAGAGGCGCAGCGCGTCGGCGAACGACTTGTTCTTCTCGTGAATGCGGGCCGCGTCACGCGTGCGGCCGGCCGTCTCGAGGGTCTTCACGTCGACCTGCCAGTCACCCGATGAGATGAACGGAACCGGGCGCTCAGGGCGCGCCGGGCGGGCGGGGCGATCGGTGCGGGCACCACCGCGCTCGGGGCGATCACCACGGCTGGCCGAACGGGCGCCACCACGCTCAGGGCGCGCGCCCCGGGCCGCTTCGGGAGCGCGCTCGACGTGAGCGGGCACCGCGAGGTCGGCCTCGGTGGGCTGACGGCCGGCGTTCTCGAACGCCGTCTTCGCGCGATCAGCCTCGTTCATCGACGACCAGATGAGGCCGACGGTGAACTGGTTCTCGGTCCACGCGGCGATCCTGGGATCGACGGCGGGCGCCGCAGGAGCAGCAGGCGCGGCGGCTTCGACGGGAGCGGCAGCTTCAGCGGGAGCAGCGTCACCTTCAGCAGGAGCGGCGGCCTCGACGGGCGCCTCGACCGGAGCGGCTTCAGCCGCGGGCGCTTCGGAGGCAGGCGTCTCGGAAGGCGCCGGCCTGGGCAGACGCTGCGCGCGCATGAGCGAGGTGATCAGCTTGCCGCGGGTGCCGATGTCGAGCGCCTCGAGGTTCTTCAGGCGCAGCGGCTTGACCGCCTTGAGCACCGCGCTGAGCGGTTCCTTCATCGCGATGACGTCAGACTTGGTGAGGGCCTTCTCGAGCGAGCTCAGCTCGTTGACCACACGGTACGAGCCGCTGTTGCCGCCGCCTTCGCGACGGTCACCGCGCCCGCCACCGGGGCCGCCACGGCCGCCGCCCGGACCACCACGGCCGCCACCGGGGCCGCCTTTGCCACCACGACCGCCCTCGCGAGCGTCATCGAAAGAAAACCCGTTGCCACTGCGACCCTGCCCGGGGCCCTTCGCGTTGTTGTCGACCGTCATGGTGCTCTCGCTCGTGAAAAGTGCATCGACCGGCGTAAGTGCCAGTCGCGAGAGATTGCCTTGTCAGGTGACAGCACGCCCCGTCAAGGGCCGGTTTACCGGGTGACGCTCAGAAGGCGTACTTCACGGTGGGCAGAACCGAGAAGCCCACCGACTGGGTCAGCGCCATGAAGTTGAAGTTCGCTTCCACGCCGATCACGAAGTGACGCAGGCGGGTGAAGTACTCGATGCCCGCGCCGCCGGAGATCATCACGTCGAGCGTGGGGAGCAGCGACTGCGGGCTGTAGAACACCACGCCGCCCGCGGCGCGCACGTAGATCCAGGTGCGCTGCACGTCTTGCGAGTCGGCCAGGCCGACCAGGCGAATCTTCGCCGCGACACCCGGAGTGATCGCGCCGAAGTCACCCGACGCCGCGCCCGTGGTGTTGAGGCCCGTGTAGTCGCTGAGCATGCGGTTCGACGACGCGAGCAGGAAGATGCTCGGAGAGACGCGCTCTCCGATGTCCACGCCCATGTCGAGACCGATGGCCTGGCCGGGCGAGAAGTACGTGCGACCGCCGGAAAGCGCTGGCGGGTTGATCACGCCGAAGAAGCCGCCACGGCCTTCGAAGAAGAAGCCACGCTCGATCTCGTTGTACTTGAGCGCTTTCTTGTCCTCGAGCCTGGGCGCGGCTTGCGCCAGCGCGAACGAGGAGGCCAACGCGACGATCACACCCAGCGAAGAAAAGCGCTTCATGCGGGCTGCACCCTAACCCAGCGAATGGGCGGTGAGGAAAGAACGATCTCCTTTTCCCGGCGGGGTGAGGGCCAAACAAAGACCCCCGCCTCCAAAAGGAGACGGGGGCCGAATTTCAAGAACCGTCTGAACGCCTACCCGCCCTGCCCGCCCGACTGCGCGAAGATGAACGGGTACGTCACGATGACGACGCCTCCGCCCTTCGGCTTCGGGAACGTCCAGGTGCGAACGCGGCCGGCGACGCAGGCCTCGAGCTCTGCGTTACCGATGGTGGTCTGCGCGACCGACGACGTCGACACCGAGCCCGTGGGCGAGATGATGAACTTGATCGCCACCTTGCCATTGAGCTTGGGGAAGCGATTCAACTGGCTCTCGTAGCAGTAGCGAATCTGGCCACGGTTGGCGTGAATGACCTTGCGAATGAGTTCCTTGTCGAGCGACCCCATGACCATCGGCTCAGACGAGGTGATGCCGATGTCGATGTCTTTCTTGCCGCCCAGTACGCCGACGCCAGAACCGTAACCGCCGGTGCCGCCGCCACGACCCTTGGTGCCGATGCCGCCGATGCCGACGGTGTCACCGACGCCGCCACCACCTGAACCCGAGCCGCGCAGCCCCAGGCCGCCGAAGCCGCCCGCGTCGCCAGCCGCTGCGCCGAACATGTTGCCCATCGCGCTCTTGAGCTCACCGCCAAGACCCTGGTGGCCGAAGATGGTGGAGATGCCGCCGCCCGTGCCGCCGAAGACCTTGGCCACGAGGAGCCGCGCCTGATCCTTGTTGTTCGGGTCGCCCTTGGGGGCCGCGTGCGCAGAACGTTTGGGCACATCCTTCTTGCCCATCTGCCCTTCGCTGTCCTTGTGCTTCTGGGCGACTTCGCCGGAGTCCTTCTTCTTCTCGAACTTCTGGAGAATGGGGTTCTTCTCGGGCGGCTTGATGAGCAGCTTGGCGATGCGCGCCGAGTTGGAGTTGAGCTCGTCGTCGAAGGCTTCACCTTCTGCGTTCAGGTTCGCCGCGCTGATCACGAAGAGCGCCGCGATGAAGAACATCAACAAGAAGATGTTGAGCACGGTGAAGTCGACCGATTCAGCGAAAGGCACGAACACGGCCTTGGGCTGGGGCTGGAAGAACACCTCGACCACGATGCCGCCGAGATCGATCCACGCGAAGTCTTCGTGCTGGAGCGTGAGCACCAGGCCGTCGCCATCAGCGGTGGCGATGTTCTTCTTCTTCGCCTCGTCGAGCGTCATCGTCTCTTCGCCGAACTTGCGCTGCAGCTCACCGTTCATCTTCGAGGTGAAGCGCAGGCTCGCGCCGGCCTTGCCGAAGCGCACCAGGTCGAAGGTGGGCGCGCCGAACTTCGAGTCGCCCATGTTGAAGTGCGACTTGGCGGTCGTACCGACGGTGAAGGTGCGCTCGACGTCGGGGTGGAGGAAGTACTCGCCCACCATCTGGTCACCCCAGAGGAAGCGGAGCTCAACGCCAAGCGGGCCACTGCCCTTGCGGCGACGGGGGCGCGAACGCACCGAGGCGCCCGTTGCTTCGTCTTGCACGGCAGCGGGGGGCGGCGGGGGCGGCTGGCGGGCGACCGGCGGCGCCTGCACCGGCACCTGTTGAACGACCTGCTGCACCACGGCTGCCTGAACGACCGGGACAGCGACCGGCACGACCATGGGCACCGAGACCTCGGCGGGCTCAGCGGCGACGGCCGGGGCCACGGTGCTGGGCGCGATGGAAGGCGCGGCACCAGCCGCTTCGACCTTGATGGTGGTGTTGCCGACCTTCACCTCGTCGCCGAACTGGAGCGCGCCCTTGTTGACGCGCTTGCCGTTGACGAAGGTGCCTTCGACGCTGCCCATGTCGATGATCGACAGGCTGCCGTCGGGGGCGACTTCAATCACGGAGTGGATGCGCGAGACCTTCTCGTCATCCAGGCAGAGGTGAGCGGACGACAGGCGACCGATCTTGATGATGTCGCGGTCGTAATCTTTCGCGACGACCAGCTCATCGCCTTTGAAAACCTTCAACGTCAATGGAACAGCCACGAGGGCCTCCGGGGAAAAAGGGCGTCACGCGGTCAGACAGCCGGCAACACGCCGGGTTCCCGACCTCAAAAAGTTCAGAGCTCGCCGACGGACTGCATGACCTTGTCTTTGAACTCTTCGCGAATCTTGATCAGGTTCGAGTGCTTCACCTTCTTGCGGGCCTCGACGTACTCGCCGTCGGGCTTCGTCAAGTCACCTTCGATGGTGTCGTCTTCGAACGAGTACTCAGTCTGCTTCTTGTACGTGACGCCTGCGCCGCCCTTGTCCTGAGCGAATGCGGGCAGTGCAAGTGACAACGCGATCGTCAAACCCAGTGCCTTCTTCATGAATCCTCCGGCGAATCTCTTTGGCCCGGTGCGTCGGGCGAGCGGGAGGATGCTACCACTCCTCGCCCAACCGCAAATCCCAAGCTTCAGATGGTCAGGTCTCACACTGTGAGAAAGGTGTCACATTTCGTGCACACTGCAGTTCCCCTCTCCCTCTGGGAGAGGGTCAGGGTGAGGGCGCTACAATTCGTCGCCGCGCTCACGAAGCACGCCCGCAACCACGAACGTCCCAATCAACGGCAAGCAGGCTGAAGACCGCCATCTAGCTGAAGACCGCCATCTGGTTGCATCACGCCAACGCACCCAAACAGCAACGTATCGATCGCACAGATGGCCTCGTTCACCACGCCCGCCTTCACGAGCTCGCCCAGCACCGGCAGCGCAAGCTGAGCATTCGACTGGGCCGCCCCCGGAGCCCTGGCCGTCGAGAAGACCGTCCGGCACACGTTCGCCGCCGAATCGACCGCGAGTTCATCCGAGCGGACCGCTTTCGCGAGCGTGCCGACGATGAAGATGAGCGAGCCCCGCTGATCCGCATCCTGCACGCCCTTCAGCACCGCCGTGAGACGGGTCAGCCCGAACTCCGAGCACTGCTCCTCGATCGCCAGCCGATAGAGCATGCGAACCGTATCGAGGCTCTGGTCCTGCATCGTCAGACAATTGAGTGATCGCCGCACCGGCACCATCAACTGCGGCTGGCCGAGCACCTTCTCGAGGTCGCCCACGATCGGCTGCAGATCCATCTTCACCTGATCCGGTAGCGGCAGCGCATTGAACGCATTGCGAAGCGCCATCGGGTCAGCCCCCTGCACCGCTACGATCAAACTGCGCGCGATCGTCACTGCGTCTGACTCCGTGAGCGCCTGGGGGTTGAGCAGCCCAGTGATCGAAGGCTTCGCCGCCAGCTCGTTCAGGTGCTGCACGAGCAGCTTCCCATCAGGCGTGTTCACGTACGCCGTGAACGCGATCACTGCATCGAGCCCATCGGTCAGTTGGCAGTTGCCGTTCTGCGAACAGAACTCCGAGACGGTGCCCGCGACTTCGTAGTGTGGGATGCGCGGGCGGCCCCTGCAGTCGAGCCCCGTACCCGTGAGGTAGTTCACGATGGTGAGCAACTGCGGCTCGATCAGCTTGACCGCGTCGATGCCCTTGCCCCGGTGCACAAGCAGATCGAGCGCACGGCGCATCTCACAGAGTTCATTCGCTTGAGTCAGCGGAGGCGTCTGGATCGCCGGAGGCGATACGGTAGGAGTACAGAACTCAGTCCCCACCGCGCCCGGTTCCTTCGGCTTGAGGGCGAAGGTATTGAGCGTCTTGAAGATCACCCGCAGCACCTCATTGATGGGGGGCGGCACGTCTTCACGTCCAGAGACCAGCAGCTGCGTCTCGACCAGGCGCTTCAAGTTCTCCGTCTTCCCGTCGCTGATGACCTTGAGGAAGTTGGGCATCAACTTCTCGAAGCCGCGGCACTCCCGGATATCGGAGGTCTTCTCGGCCGCCGGGGCGACCTCGTTCTCAGCGCCGCACGCCGCAAAGACGAGCACCGTAAAGACGACTGTGAGCGCGAGCGCGAACCGGAGGTGGTTCATGAGTCTTCGCAGCGTAGACCGTCAGACGCTCGCGTGCAGCAGCCGCGCGAAAGCCGGTCGCAACACCTCGCGCGTTGAGCGCACCCTCAGGCGAAACCGCGCCCCCGGTTCCAGCAGACCCCAGGCGCTCAAATCGGAGCCCTGCTGCGGCTCGACGGCAAACTCCATTGCCCGGAGCTCGCTCTCGACGGCGCTGCGGATGACCTCGCGTAACGCCGGCCCCCCGAGGCCGATCGCCCAGGCCACGTATTCCCACGCGAGCTCCGCATGGGCCTGCTCGTCGCGGCCAATCTCCTCGAGCACCAGTTGGACCGCCGCGACCTTCGCGCCCTCGGCAGCAGCCACCGCTTCCAGCGCAGCGATCGTCTCGTTGAGACAACCGTCGAGCGCCGCGGCGATCGCGCTGCCCTGCAACGTCATCGTCTCGCTGATCGACGCCACGGAAAACGGAAGGGGCCCCGGGCCCAGCGGTTGACCTGCACAGACCGACGCGATGCGAAATGACATGCGAGCGTGATCGATCTCGTCGAGCGCGGCCTTGTGAGCGCGACTGAGAAACGACGGAGGGGCACCGACCGCCATCAGCTCGAGCGAGAACTTCGAGAACGAAGCGATCGACGCGTGCTCTTGCTGCGCCGCGAAGGACCAGCCCGCGGTGATCTCCACGCGGTCCTGCGGAACCGAAGCTTCGAGCTCGGCCCATTGTTCAGGCGAAGGAAACCGAGTCATGCCCAGTCGGATCTCACCACCATCGCGGCGACGATTGCCTCATTGCCCTCACGCAACGGCCGGCCGACGCAGCTGAAGGAGCCAATGACGTAGCAGCAGTCGGTGGTGCCGCCCTCGGCTTTACCGAAGGGGCCTGTGATGTCGCCGCAGATACACGTCCCGGACCCAGGCGGTTGAGGAGGCGAGAGCCGGGCGGCCTCATCGCTCCCTGGCACCAACTTCGCCACGCAGGCAGCTGTCGTCGCCGGGTAGCAGTGCAGCCTGGTGCAGCAGGCCTCGGAGGAGCCCGCGTCGCTGCAGGTGATCGAACCGTCGGGCACGGGAGCGAGCGGTCTTCCTGCCCCGTCGCGCGCGACCCCACACGACAGACCGGAGACCGCGGCAAGCGTGAAGCCCCGCACGATGGCGCGCTGCAAATCTTCGAAGAATTGAATCTTGGAGCTCACGTCGCTTTGACCCCCGAACCCCGCACCATGGGACAGAAGCACCTTCAGCTCAACCCGCACTCGCGCAGAATCTCAGCGCTGTGCTCACCGATCATGGGAGGCGGGCGAATGGGCACGTCCCCGAACCTGAGCGGCGTGCGCAACCAGATCACCTCGCCCTCCTTCGCGAACAGGCCCCGCGCCTGGAGCTGCGGGTCGTTCAAGATCTCGTCACCTTCCAGCACCGGCTCCACGCAGAGATCGAGCGGCTTGAAGAGCGACGCCCACTGGGCCTGCGTGCGCGACGCGAAGATCTTTTCGAGCTCGGAGCGGACCTTCTTGCCGCCCTCCCCCACGTCGTACGCGCCCTCGAGCAAGTCAGGCCGATCGATCGCTGCGCACACGCCTGCGAAGAACTTGGGCTCGAGCGATCCCACCGCGAGATAGCGATCGTCCTTCGTCTTGTAGAGGCCGTAACAGGCAAACCCGCCATTGAGCGCCTCTCGCCCCCGCGCGAGCGGCGTGCCTTCCGAACCCATCAGCAGCCGCGCCGCCAGGTGCATGTGCAGGAACGCCATCGAGCCATCCGTCATCGACACGTCGACGAAGCGGCCCTTGCCCGTCGAATGACGTTCATGCAGCGCCGCGAGAATGCCTACGATCGCAAACAGGCTGCCGCCCCCGATGTCGGCCATCTGCACGCCGGGCATCGCAGGCGAACCACCGTCGAGGCCGCCGTACGCAAGCGCTCCGGAACGCGCGATGTAGTTGAGATCGTGCCCCGCTTTCAGGCGATCTGGCCCCGTGTTTCCGTAGCCGGTGATGGAGCAGAAGATGAGCCGCGGGTTCTCTTTCGAGAGCACCTCGTAGCCGACGCCGAGCCGGTCGAGCACGCCGGGGCGGAAGCTCTCCACCAGCACGTCGTAGTGCTTCACGAGTCCCTTGAGCGTCGCCACGCCCGAAGGCGACTTCAGGTCCACCCCGATCGATCGTTTGTTCCGGTTGAGCCCTAAAAACAGCGCCGAGGTGTCGCCCTTCATCGGCGGCGTGTGGCGGGTGTAGTCGCCTGAGCCGGGCTCCTCGAGCTTGTCGACCTGCGCACCTAAGTCCGCGAGCACCAGCGTCGCGTAGGGGCCGGGCAACAACCGGGAGAGATCGAGCACCTTCAGACCTGCCAGCGGGAGCGACACGTGTGACCTCGAAATGAAAACGGCGCCCTCCCCGGTTCGGGAAGGAGCGCCGGTGAGACTCACGAAGACGTGAGTCTCAGCCCATCAGCTTGGCGAGCTTCATCGCCAGGCCCATGTCCATCGGCTTGAACTTCAGCTTGCCGGTCATGGCCGCGGTCTGCGCGGAGAGCTGCTTGCTGATGATCTTCTCGAAGTCGGCCGCGGTCGCGGTGATCGTCATCTTCGACTCGCCGTTCGTGCCGCTGGTGACCCAGCCTTCCGCCCTGGTGCAGTCGAGGGTCCACGCGCCGCCGCCGTCGCCGGTGATGTTGAAGTGAATGACGGCGTTGATGTCCTTGCCGATCTCCGGCTTCGCCGTGAGGCGGCTCGGAATCTCGGTCTCCAGAATGTCCTTCACTGCCATGGTTGCCTCGCTTGAGAATTGAACTGCGTTGACTTGAAAATCAACCGGCGCGGACCGTAATGACGCGGTCCTCCCCGGTCAAGGTATGGCGGCTTCCTTCGCCAACAGCTCTGCAAAATCACCGATGGGCATCGCCTTGAGCTCTTCACCACCATGACGGCGGGGAGAAACGGAGCCCGCTTCCATGTCGCGATCACCGATCACGAGGATGAAGGGCACCTTGCGCATCTCGGCCTCGCGGATCTTCTTCTGCATCGACGTGCCGCGAGCGTCGAACTCGACCTTGAATCCCTTCGCGTTCAAGTCGGCCGCGATCTTCTGGCCGTAGGCCTCCTGGCGATCCGTCACGTTGACGATCACCGCCTGCGTCGGAGAGAGCCACGTGGGGAACACGCCGGCGAAGTGTTCGATCAAGATGGCGATGAAGCGCTCGAAGCTGCCGTAGATCGCGCGGTGCAGCACCACCGGCCTGTGCTCTTTATTGTCATCGCCCACGTACGTGAGATCGAAGCGTTCGGCGGCGATGTAGTCGAGCTGCATCGTGCCCAGCTGCCACTTGCGGCCGATGCTGTCGGACACCACGAAGTCGATCTTCGGCCCGTAGAACGCGCCGTCACCGGGCTTGAGCTCGTAGTTGACCTTCATCTGCTCGAGGCACGACTTGAGCGCACCCTCGGCGCGATCCCACAGCTCGTCTGAGCCGAGCTTCTTCTCGGGGCGCGTCGAGAGCTTCGCTTCGTATTTCAACCCCACCGCGGCATAGACGCGGTCGAGCAGCTTCACGAAGCGGCTCACCTCGTCGGCGATCTGATCTTCACGCGCGTAGATGTGACCGTCGTCTTGCGCGAACTGGCGCACGCGCGTCAGGCCGCCCAGCGCTCCGGCCGCCTCGTTGCGGTGCAGCACGTCTTGCGAGTGAATGCGCAGCGGCAGCTCGCGGTAGCTGTGTTTACCAAAGCCGTAGAAGACGTGGTGCGAGGGGCAGTTCATCGGCTTGACGCCGAAGTCGAGCTCGGACGTGTCGCTGTCCTGCACGAGGAACATGTTCTCCTTGTACTTGTCCCAGTGGCCGCTCTTCATCCACAGCTGCTTGTTGAAGAGCAGCGGCGTCTTGATCTCGACGTACCCGTCTTCACGCGTGAGCTTGCGCATCCAGTCAGAGAGCGTCTGATAGAGGGCCGTGCCCTTGGGCGTCCAGAAGGCGGCGCCCGGCGAAACGGGGTGAAAGTGAAAGAGATCGAGCTCACGGCCCAGGCGGCGGTGATCACGCTTGGCCGCCTCTTCACGCTGCTTGCTCCACGCCTCGAGCGCCTTCTTGTCGAAGAACGAGATGCCGTAGATGCGCTGGAGCTGCTCTCGGTTCTGATCGGCGCGCCAGTAAGCGCCCGACGCCGAGAGGATCTTGATGACACCGACCTTGCCCGTCGACGGGCCGTGGGGCCCGAGGCAGAAGTCGATCCACTCGCCGTGTCGGTAGAGCGTGAGCGTCTTGGCGCCCTTCGCGACGATGTCGTGAACGATCTCGACCTTGAACTTCTCACCCTTGCTCTCGAAGAGCTTCACCGCGTCGGCGGCGAGCACCTCAGAGCGCACGAAGGGCACGTCTTGCGCGACGATCTCGTTGGAGCGCTTCTCGATCGCCTCGAGCTCCTCGGGTGAGAACGGCGCCGGCTTGCCGTCACGCTCCCGGTAGAAGTCGTAATAAAAGCCCTCCTCGATCACAGGGCCGATCGTCACCTGCGTACCGGGGAAGAGCTGCTGTACCGCGTCGGCGACGATGTGCGCGGCGTCGTGGCGGGAGACCTCGAGGGCTTCAGGGGCCTTCGTGGTGAAGATCTGCAGCGACGCGTCGGCGTCGATGGAGCGCGACAGATCGGCCTCCTGACCGTTCACCTTCGCGAAGACGGCGGCCTTCGCGAGCCCGGGGCCAATGTGGTTCTTGACGAAATCAAAGACAGAGATGCCAGCGTCGGCTTCTTTTTTCGAGCCGTCCGGCAACGTGATCGTGACGAGAGCACCCATGATGGGGCCTCCTTAGCGTTTGAAAGGATTGAGAGCAGCGGGAAACGCGCAGTGAGGGGGGAAACGACTCAGCCGGAGGAGCAGCTCTTTTTGAGAGCTCCTCACTCCGGCTGACGAGTGCGTCCTGCTGGTCTCGAACCAGCGACCCCCACCGTGTCAAGGTGATGCTCTACCGCTGAGCTAAGGACGCGAACCGCGGCGGCTTGTATCGATCGCCATCCGCAACTGTCAAGAACACAGTACACCCCGCGGCCGACGGATCATGAGTCTCCTCCCTGACAGCGCCACGTTTCACGAGCGGGTTCAGGACTGCTTCGTCGCCTACCGCGGCCACGGCGTCAGCCTGTCCGCGGTCGATTTGCAGCTGCTCGACACCTGGGCCGAGCTCGAAGTGCCCTTCGAGGTGATCGCCCGCGGCTTGCGGAAAGCAGCGGAAGCCGCCCTCTGGGACGCGGCTGCGGGTGAAGGCCGGCTGCGAAGCCTCAAGGCGGCCCGCCGTGACGTCGAGTCGGAGATCGCCAAGTTCGTCGCGAGAACGGCAGGTCGCACCGAGCGCCCCACCACGAAGGAGCCAGAGCCCTTCCACGTCACCCGCCACAAAAAGCTGGTCGCCACGGTCAAGAAGCTCACCAAGCCCGTCGTGCCGGGCTGGGTGGAGCGGCTCCCGGTGCCCGACGACTTCGGCGGCGGCGATCGCCAGGAGCTGTTGGTCTTCGGCCTCCTGCTGCGCGCCCTGCCCTTTCCAAGACGTTCGAGTCTCTTGCGTGAAGCCCGCTTGGTGGTGGAAAAGGCCCCCGCGATGTCGGCGGCCACCAGGCGTGAGTCGTTGCGGTTTCATCGCGCCGCGCTGGTGCGGCAGGCGTGGTCGATGCCCGCCTTGTGGTGAGGAGCTTTTGATCGTGGCGAACGCGACTGACGCAGGCGGCATCACCTTCGAGCGCGTCGGCGACTATGCGGCCGCGCGCCCGACGTTGTCTCTCGCCGATTGCCCCGACTGCAACGGCACCGGCCTCATGCGCACCAAGACGCAGCAGAACGGCCGCGAGTACGAGATCGTCGCGCCCTGCCCCCGCGCCCTGCTGCAGCGAAGGGCCAACAGCTTCAACGCTGCGCGCTTGCCCGCGGTGCAGTCGGGGGCCACCTTCGAGTCGTACAAGCCGTCGAACGCCGAGCAGCACCGCGCGCTCCAGGTCGCCAAAGAGTTCGCCTTTCGTTGGCCTGCGCTGCGCGGCTTCGTGCTCAGCGGCCCGGTCGGCACCGGCAAGACGCACCTGCTGAGCGCCACGCTCAAGCACCTCTCGATCGAGCTGGGCGTGAAGGTCAAGTACGTCGAGATCAGCCTGCTCTACTCGCAGATTCGCCGCGGCTTTCAGGATGGCAAGTCGGGCGGCGAGATCATCGGCCCGCTCTCGCAGGTCGACGTGTTGGCCCTTGATGAGCTGGGAAAGGGCCGCGGCAGCCAGTTCGAGTTGGAGACGCTCGATGAGCTGATCGCCCGCCGCTACAACGCCGGCAAGGTGACGCTCTTCGCCACCAACTACTCGCTCAAGCCGCCCGAAGAACGGGCGCAGCGCGGCTACCTCGGCACCGAGACCGCGCTCGAGGCGGGTAAAGATTCGAAGCTGCTGTGCGATCGCGTGGGCGACCGCATCTACAGCCGCCTCTGCGAGATGTGCGACTTCGTCGAGTTCCCCGGGGCCACGCCCGACATGCGGCGCAGCCCGTCGATGGCCGGCCGCAAGCGCCCCTGAATCACTTCGCGCCGCTGCAGATCCAATCCTTGATGAGCTTCTTTTCGTCGGCGGTGAGGGTCGTCGTGTCGTTGGGCATCTTGCCGTAGACGTTCTCGCCCTTGGGGCCCGAGCGGGCAGCCGTGGCGCCACCGATCACCTTGAGCCACAACGCGCTGTTCGAAAGCGACTTCGGCTCGACCACCATCAGCGTGGCGCCCATGCCCGCGTAGAGCGACTTCTTGCCCACGATGGCGGCGGTCTTCGCAGCGGTCGTGTAGTCGCCGTAGCTGTAGTTCTCGATGTGGCAGGTCTTGCACTTGGTATCGAAGACCGCCTGCACGTTGGTCCCCAGCGTGGCTGCCGCGGGGCTCGCGTCGCACGTGACCTCAGGGTCGCCCATGGGGCCGCACGAGAGGAGACCACCAACCAGACCGATTCCGAAAATGAGCTTCTTCATGAGGCCGGGGACCATACCCAATTCAGGGGCAACGTCGAACCGGAGTCGTGGGGCCGTAGTAAGCCGCGGCCATGCGATGGCGTGTGCTGGGCCCCGTGCTGGGCGCGATTCTGCTCGGGGCGTGGGCGTTCTCGATGTGGCCGAGCGCGCCCGTGGTGGTGCCTGCGCAGGATGCCGAGCCTCGGTTGATCGCTCCGGTGGTGCGCGCTCCGATGGCGGAGGGGACCCCACGCGCTGCCCCGGTCGTTCCGGCCCCCGTTCCTGTCCCCGCTGCGGCCAAACCGGTCGATCCCTCCTCGGCCGTCGCGGCGGAGGTTGGCCAGCTCGACCCTGAGCCCGATCCCTTCCATCTCCAGGCGCTCGGCCTGGGGCCGGAAGACATCGAGCCGCTCGATGGCGGCGTGCTGCACAAGCTGACTCGCGATGGGCTCAAGGGCGCCGTCACCGCCGAGCTGCCGCAGATCCGCGAGTGTTACGACGGCTGGCTGCAGCAGAACCCGAAGTTGAGCGGGAAGATGAAGGTGCAGTTCACCATCGCCGAGATCCCCGGGCGTGATCGCGCGAAGGTCATGCGCGTGGAGATCGCGAATGGAGGCATGGGCCATGTGGCGATGGAGGGCTGCGTTCGCAACGTGTTCAAAAGCATGCGGTTCGAGAAGCCCGAGGGCGGCGAGATGCGCGTGACGTATCCCCTGTCGTTCGAGGCTGCTGACGCTCTGGAAGCCCTCTCCCCGCCCCTCTCCCCCTAGGAGACTGTTGAAATAGGTGCCTCGACTCCGCTCGGCACGCACGGAACCGGCCGAAATCCGTTCAGCCCGACAGGGTTGATCGAAATAAGGAGCGCCCACCGTTCATCCCGAGCGGAGTCGAGGGATTACCTCGTCTTCGGGCGGTCAGTGCCCCCTCGACTGCGCTCGGGGAGACCGGTGATTGGAGTCATTTCTATTTCGATCAACCCGAAGCTACGGCAACGCCTGAGCGGTCTCAGAAGGCACCGCCTGCACGATCACCGTCATGCCGCTCTGAGCCAGCCTCGCCAGCGCGCTCGAGTCATTCGAGTCGAGATACACCGACCTCGAGACCGACACGCGCCCGGGGCCCGAGTGCACATTGCCCACGTTGAGCATGCCGTTGGGCAGACCCCACTCGCGCGCAGCCACGGCCGACTTCACCTCACGGAAGAGCACGAGCGTCGGAACGCCATCCCCCGCGAGCTCCTGAAAATCGATGTCCTTCACGGCCGCGAGGATGAGCTCGACGTCGTCAGGGATCGCCATCGCGTACGCGGCCCTGGCCAGCGGGTCGGTCGCGGCGTCGTCATCGGCGACCACCAGGCGCTTGACGCCCAGATGGGGAAGCCAGGCCTCGATGACCTGTCCGTGAATGAGGCGGCTGTCGATACGGCTCAAGACAATCACGAAGACTCCCACTGCGGCCCGGCCCGGCACCCCTCTAGCCCCGAGGAGGGTCGGGGCGCATCGTAATTCCCCTGGGGTTAAGAGTGCCAACATGGCCGATACGAATCAGCTCTCCGACATCACCCACACGATTCAGCTCGCCGTGGCGCCGGTCTTTCTCTTGACCGCGCTCGGCACGCTGCTGTCGGTGTTGACGCATCGGCTCGCCCGCATCATCGACCGCGCGCGGGTGCTGGAAAGCCGCTTCTCGAGCTTGAGCGCCGAAGAGAAGTCGCACGGCCGGTTGGAGCTCGACACGTTGTCCTTGCGGGCGCGGGTGATTCACCGGGCGCTGACCTCGGCGGTCGCGGCTTCGTTGACGGTGTGCCTGGTGATCATCGCCGGCTTCGTGGGGTACTTGAGCCAGACCAACTTGGGGTTGGTGGTGGCGGCGTTGTTCATCATCGCGATGTGTTTGTTCGCGTTCGCGCTGGTGAGCTTTCTGCGGGAGGCCGTGATGTCGCTTTCGTCACTTCGATTTGGGCAACACGCGGTCATCGAACCTGAGAAGTGAAGAAGCTCTGCCTGCGCAGGAGCCTGTTGAAGCAAGCCCTCGACTTCGCTCGCAGGGTTGATCGAATCACCGTTCATCCCGAGCGGAGTCGAGGGATTACCTCGCCTTCGGGCGGTCAGTGCCCCCTCGACTGCGCTCGGGGAGACCGGTGAT
>JAYVFP010000272.1:0-3159 GCA_043773025.1 Archangium sp. | reverse complement strand
AGTCATTTCTATTTCGGCCAACCCTGCGAGCGGAGTCGAGGGATTACCTCGCCTTCGCACTGCAAGTGCCCCCTCGACTGGGCTCGGGGAGACCGGTGATGGAAGCCGATTCCTATTTCCAAAGACCCTGCTGGGGAGGACCGGTGGTCAGCCCGTCAGCTCTTGCCAGCGTGAATAGAGCCGCTCGACCTCTTTCGTGACGAGCTCCAACTCGGCTGAGAGCGTCGCCACTTCACCCGCGCGGGTGAACACTGCGGGGTCCCCGAGTTTGCCCTCGAGGGCGCTCTTCTTCGTCTCGGCGACTTCGATGGCGGCCTCCATGCCGTCGAGCTCGCGTTGATCTTTGTACGAGAGACGTCCGGCCTTCTTCGGCTCGGTGGAAGGTGCCGTCACTGTCTTCGGCGCAGCGGCGGCAGAAGGCCTCGCCACCTCCATCCACGCGCGCGGGGGGCGCAGCCGCTGGTACATCGACCAGTTGCCTTCGTAGCGGGTGACCTTGCCGTCGCCTTCCACTGCGAGCACCGAGGTCGCCACCTTGTCGAGGAAGTAGCGATCGTGCGTGACCACCAGCACAGCGCCGGTGAACTGCACCAACTGCCGCTCGAGCACGTTGAGCGTCACCAGGTCGAGATCGTTGGTGGGCTCGTCGAGCACCAACACGTTGGCACCTTCGAGGAAGAGCTTGGCCAACAGCAGACGATTGCGTTCACCACCTGAGAGCGCCTTCACCTTCTGCCGCTGCATCAGCAGGGGGAAGAGCAGGTCTTCGAGGTAGTCGGAAAGGCGCACCTTCTGACCGCCCAGCTGCACCCACTCGTCGTGCCACGCGCTCTCGGCGACGGTCGCTTCTTCATCGAGCTGCAGGCGTTGCTGGTCGAAGTACGCCACCTTGGTGCGGGGCCCGAGCACCACGCTGCCGGCCGCCGGAGGAATTTCGCCGAGCAACGTGCGCAACAACGTCGTCTTGCCCGCGCCGTTGGGGCCCACGATGCCCACGCGTTCACCCGGCTGGATGATCACGTTGACGCCGGTGAACAACATGCGGCCATCGAAGCCGTTGGCGACCGACTTCGCTTCGATGACGGTCTGCGAGAGGCGGGGCGCGGTGGCCATCTGCAACTGCGGCACGCGCGGCCGCTGAAACCCGCGCTCAGAGAGCAGCTTGTGCGCCCGTTCGATGCGCGCCTTCGACTTGGTGCGCCGCGCTTGAGGCCCACGGCGCAGCCACGCCACTTCCTGGGCGATCCACTGCTCGCGTTTGTGCTCGGCGTTCTCCGCGTTCTCCATCGTCGCGTACTTCTGCTCGAGGTACGTCTCGTAGTTGCCCGGGTAGCTCACCAGGCCGCCACCATTCGCGCTGCCGGGCGGCTCGACCTCGACCATGCGCTCCACCAGGCCGTCGAGGAAGTAGCGGTCATGCGTCACCAGCAGCAGCGCGCCCTCGAAGTTGTCCAGCTCGTCTTCCAGCCACGCCACCGTCTCGGCGTCGAGGTGGTTGGTGGGCTCGTCGAGCATCAGCAGGTCGGGCTTCGAGAGCAGCGCGCGCGCGATGGCGACCCGCTTCCGCAAGCCACCCGAGAGCTCAGAGATGGGCCGCTCCCAATCTTTCACGCCGAGGCGATCGAGCAGCTTCTTGGCTTCATGGCCGGTGTCCCAGCCGCCGTGACGTTCGATCTGCTCAGAGAGCGAAGAGAGCTGAGCGAGCGCCTTGTCGTCGTGCGAGCTCTCGAGCTCCTGGCTCAACTTCGCGTGGGCCGCCATCGCCGCCTTGAGCGGGGCCTGGGCGACCTCGAGCTCTGAGCGCACGGTGGCGCCTTCATCGAAGGTGGGCTCTTGAGGAAGGAAGGTCACCCTCGCGCCGCGTTGCAGCTGCAGCACGCCCCGGTCGGCCTTCACTTGACCTGCCAGGATCTTCATCAGCGTCGACTTGCCGCTGCCATTGACCCCGACCAGGCCCACGCGTTCGCCCGCCTCGATCACGAATTCGATGTTCTCGAAGAGCGTGCGGCTCCCGAAGGAAAGAGACACTTCAGCGGCACGAAGCAACGTCATGGCGGGGCCTCTAGCAGGTCAGCTGGGCAGGGGCGCGCTGGCAATGTCTTGCGGAACCGTCAATTCAACTCGGTGTCCGTAGCGGCATGCCGAACATCGAGCCGCGGGGCGAAGCGTTGTGTGTCCGAGTGCTCTGGGGTGAGCGGCGCGTCGCGACCCATTTGATCCACGCGGGCGGCAAGCTGGCCCTGGGCACCACCGGGGAAGTGGTCGCAGCGATCAAAGCGCCCCTTCAGTTCGAGGCAGGTGCCCGGCACTTTTCACTCGCGTTTCAAGAAGGCGTGGTGGGGCAGCTCCTGCGCAATGGCGAGACGCCGCTGAGCCTGGGCGAGACCGTGCATCGTGGGCTCGCGGTGGAAGAGCAGAAGGGCTGGCGTTTCGACATCGGCCGCGCCGACGTGCTGCGCCTGGGCAACGGGCCGGTGAGCGTCGAAGCGTTCCGGGTGCGTGCACCGCCGCGCGCGTTGGGCTCGCTCGACGTCGACTACCGATTTCTCAACACCTTGCTGGTGTGTTTCGCCTTGTTCTCATGCCTCGCGGTGCAAGCGCAGCTCAGTGAAGCGGAAGACGATGATGCGAAGGTGTCGAGCGAGGTGACCCGCATGCGCCACATCCTGGTCAAGGCCCAGAAGCCGCTTCCGCTCCAGCGCAACGCCGAGGTCGTCGCGGAGGTGACGAAGAAGAAGGTCAAGCGTGACGCAGCGGAAGGCAGCCCCCGCCCGCCCCACAAGCCGCAGAAGGATCCCGGTGGTGGTGCCGCGCCACTGACTGCGCTGCAGCTCGCCAACTCGATCTTCGGCGGCAAGGGCGCGAACAACGTGCTGGGGCCCGGTGGGCTGGGCAAGGATCTCACCGGCGCGCTGGGCAACGTGGTGGCGAACAGCGGCACCGGCGAGGGCGGCTGGTCGATCAAGGGCAATGGAGCGGGAGGCGCCAACGGAGATCCCGAGCGCATCGGAGCCATCCCCCGGTCGGGCATCGACTCGAAGAAGGGCATCGGCGAACTCTGCCAGGGGCCGGGGCCGTGCAAGACGAACTCAGGTCCTCCGACGCTTCCGCCTGATCCGCCCATCGAGTGCTCCGGCTGCATGGACAAAGAGCTCATCC
>JAYVFP010000271.1:0-77372 GCA_043773025.1 Archangium sp. | reverse complement strand
CTCGAGCGCGTGCTGGGCGGCAACAACCAGTTCGCCCACCTCAAGCTGCGGGTCTCACCCCTCGAGAAGGGGGCCGGGTTCCAGTACAAGAACCTCGCGCCCGTCGAGCAGATCCCCAAAGACTTCTGGCCCGCCATCGAAGGCGGCATCACCAGCGGGTTGGGACGCGGTGTGGTGGCCAGCTACCCCATCATCGACGTGAAGGTCGAAGTGCTGGGCGGCTCATTCAGCGAGCAGGACTCAGACGAGGTCGCCTTTCAGATCGCGGCGGCCATGGGGTTCAACGAGGCCTGTAAATCGGCCTCTCCGGTGTTGCTCGAGCCGATGATGAAGGTCGAGATCATCGTGCCCGCCGAGAACATGGGCAGCGTCATCGGTGACGTGAACGCGCGGCGCGGCCACATCAAGGGCATGACCCAGCGCTCGGTGAACCAGGTGATCGAGGCCGAGGTGCCGCTCGCCGAGATGTTCGGCTACGTCGACTCGTTGCGCAGCCTCACCAATGGGCGTGGCAGCTACAGCATGCAGTTCGGCAACTACGCCCACATCCCCGCCAACGTGCTGCAGCCGCTGCTGATGCGGCTGCGCGGGTATTGAAATTAGCAGTCTGTTTTCAAGTGGTTGCGGTGTGTCATGAAATTAGTCAGGGAGTACTTGACGTTACGAAGACTTCCGCCGTATATGCGCCGCCGTCTTCGTCTTCGCCGTAACCCAGCTCTGTGACAACCAGGAACATCGGGTCGTAACAAGCCGTTCGGCGTTGTGTTGGTAGTCGCAAACAAAGGATCAACTGAGCATGGCGACAACACAGAAAATCCGGATTCGTCTGAAGGCGTACGACTCGAAGCTCCTGGATCAGAGCGCTACCGAGATCGTCGAAACCGCCAAGCGTACTGGCGCACGCGTCTCCGGCCCTATTCCCCTTCCCACGCGCATCAACCGTTTCACGGTGCTGCGTTCACCCCACGTCGACAAGAAGAGCCGAGAGCAGTTCGAGATCCGCACGCACAAGCGGCTCCTCGACATTCTCGAGCCCACTCAGCAGACGCTCGACGCACTCATGAAGCTCGACTTGTCGGCTGGTGTCGACGTCGAGATCAAGAGCTGAGGACAAACGACCATGGCTAAGTTCGACGTCGTTGATTTGTCCAACAAGAAGGTCTCCGAGATTGAACTCTCGGACGACGTGTTCGGCACCGAGCCCAACGCGCACCTCCTTTATGAAGCTGCGAAGATGCAGCACATCAATCGCCGCGCCGGTACGGTCGCGGTGAAGAACAGTTCCCTCGTTTCCGGCGGCGGCAAGAAGCCTTGGAAGCAGAAGGGCACCGGCCGTGCACGCCAGGGTTCTACCCGCGCTTCGCACTGGGTCGGCGGCGGTAAGGCGATGGGTCCCAAGCAGCGTGACTACACGTACCGCCCGCCCCGTGGCGTGCGTCGTGCGGCACTCTCTTCGGCGCTGTCGCTGCGCGCTGGCGAGAAGAAAGTCATCATTCTCGACGCGTTCCCGTCCGACGGGAAGTCGAAGAAGGCCTTTGAGTCGCTCACCAAGGGTCTGAAGTTGGTGAACGCGCTCATCGTCGATGAGAAGACAAACGCGAAGCTCCACCTGGCCGTGCGCAACCTGGAGAGGTTCGACGTGATCGCCCCCGAAGGCATCAACGTCGAGTCCGTGCTCCGCCGCCAGACCCTGGTGCTCACCGTCGCGGCTGCCAAGCTCATCGCCGAAGCGCTGCTCAAGCCTCGCGGCTCCAAGGCGAAGGAATAACGACCATGGATCTCAACACTGTCATCAAAGGTCCGTTGATCACCGAGAAGCTCGACAAGGCTCGGGAATCACAGCGCCAGTACTCGTTCCTGGTTGACCGCAAGGCAACTAAGCACGACGTTCAGCGCGCCGTCGCCTCGCAGTTCAAGGTCACCGTGCTCGACGTTCGCACGCTGATCATGCGCGGCAAGGTCAAGCGCGTTGGCCAGTCTATGGGCAAGCGCTCGAACTTCAAGAAGGCGTTCGTCACTCTGAAAGAGGGCGACAAGATCGAGTTGTTTGAGGGAGGTACCGTCTAATGGGTGTCAAATCTTTCAAGCCGACGTCTGCTGCACGTCGCCTGATGACGGTCTCCGACTTCGCGGAGATCACACACGACGTTCCCGAGAAGAGCCTCACGAGTGCGATGAAGCGCTCAGGTGGCCGCAACGGTGACGGTCACATCACCCGTCGTCACCAGGGTGGTGGTCACAAGCGCCGCTACCGCACCATCGACTTCAAGCGGAACAAGGACGGCGTTCCCGGTAAGGTCTTCTCAGTCGAGTACGACCCGAACCGCACCGCCAACATCGCTCTGCTGCACTACGCAGACGGCGAGAAGCGCTACATCCTCGCCCCGGTGGGCCTGGCTGTCGGCGACACCCTGTTCTCGGGCGCACAGGTCGACATCCGCCCTGGCAACACGCTCCCGCTCCAGAACATCCCGATCGGCACCGTGATCCACAACGTCGAACTCAAGCCCGGCCGCGGTGGCCAGCTGATTCGCTCGGCCGGTAGCTGGGGCCAACTGATGGCCAAAGAAGGCGACTACGCGCAGGTGCGTTTCCCTTCCGGCATGGTTCGCAAGATCCTCATCGTCTGCCGCGCCACCATCGGCCAGCTCGGCAACATCGACCACGAAATCATCACCATCGGAAAGGCCGGTAAGAGCCGTTGGCTCGGTATCCGCCCGACCGTCCGTGGTCTCGCGATGAACCCCGTCGACCACCCTCACGGTGGTGGCGAAGGCAAATCCGGCCAAGGCAACCCGCACCCTGTTTCGCCCTGGGGCAAGAAGACCAAGGGCATGACCACGCGCAAGAACAAGCGCACTGACAAATTCGTCGTCACCCCGCGCCGTCAAGGCGTGCGTAGCCAGTAACGAAAGGAGCTACTTCAAACATGGCTCGCTCAACCTGGAAGGGTCCCTTCGTCGACATCAGCCTCAGCAAGAAGCTTGATGCGATGAACAAGGGCAACAAGAAGTCGGTCATCAAGACCTGGTCGCGACGTTCGACCATCATCCCCGAGATGGTGGGACACACGTTCGCGGTTCACAACGGTCGCAAGTTCATCCCCGTGTACGTCACCGAGAACATGGTCGGTCACAAGCTCGGTGAGTTCTCGCCGACGCGCACGTTCAGTGGGCACAGCGCCGAGAAGAAGGCCGCTCCGGCCCCTGGTAAGAAGGGTTAACCGATGGAATCCTCAGCTCACCTCCGTCACCTGCGTATGGCCCCCCGGAAGATCTCGGTGGTCGTCGCCCTCGTTCGCGGCATGCCGGTGGCGAAAGCCATCAACACGCTGCAGTTCACTCGCCGGGCTGCTGCTGCCCCGGTGAAGAAACTGATCGAGAGCGCCATGGCGAACGCGACCGACCTGTCAAAGGGTTCGGTCGACATCGACAAGCTCTGGGTCAAGACCATCTCGGTCGACCAGGGTCCTACCGGCCGTCGGTACATGCCCCGCGCAATGGGTCGCGCGACGCGCATCAACAAGAAGACCAGCCACATTCACGTCGTGCTGTCCGACGCGTCTTTGAAGGCCAAGAAGTAACAAACTTTTCGAAGGAGCTACACCTTGGGTCAGAAGGTTCATCCGATTGGTTTCCGCCTTGGGGTCATCCGCACCTGGGACTCGAAGTGGTTCGAGGAGCGGAACTACGCCCAGTGGCTGCACGAGGACATCAAGATCCGCGCGCACGTCAAGAAGAGCCTCAATCACGCGGGCGTCTCGAAGGTTGAGATCGAGCGTGCAGCCAACAAGGTGAAGGTCAACGTGCACACCGCACGTCCCGGCATCGTGATCGGCAAGCGGGGCGCCGGCATCGAGACGGTGAAGAAGGAACTGCAGAAGTTCACCAAGAACGAAGTGTTCCTCAACATCGTCGAGGTCCGGAAGGCCGAGATCGACGCGCAGCTCGTGGCAGAGAACATCTGCACCCAGCTCGAGCGCCGCATCGCGTTCCGCCGCGCCATGAAGAAGGCGATTCAGACCGCCATGAAGTTCGGCGCCAAGGGCATTCGTGTTGCCTGCTCAGGCCGCCTCGGCGGCGCTGAAATGGCTCGTTACGAGTGGTACCGCGAGGGTCGGGTGCCTCTGCACACGCTCCGCGCCGACATCGACTACGGCTACGCCATCGCACGCACGACCTACGGCACCATCGGGTGCAAGGTCTGGGTTTGCCGCGGCGAGGTCCTCCCCACCAAGGGTGGCGTCAAGCAAGACGCTCCCGCTGTTCGCTAACTGTTAAGGACAGGACGCCATGCTTCAGCCTGCTCGCACCAAGTACCGCAAGATGCACAAGGGCCGTACGCCCGGGTCTGCCCACCGCGGCAACACGCTCGCCTTCGGCGAGTTCGGCCTGATGACCACCCAGCCTGGGTGGATCACCAGCCGCCAGATCGAAGCGGCGCGTATCGCGATGAGCCGCGAGATCAAACGTGGCGGCAAGATCTGGATCCGGATTTTCCCGGACAAGCCCATCACCAAGAAGCCGGCCGAGACCCGCATGGGTACCGGTAAGGGCGGCGTCGAGTACTACGTCGCCGTCGTCAAGCCGGGCCGCATCTTGTACGAGATGGACGGCATGGACCTCAAGCTGGCGACCGCAGCCTTCAAGCTCGCCGCCGCGAAGTTGCCCGTGATGACCCGCATCGTGGGTCGCGCGGAACAGACGCTGTAAGGAGAACGACATGGCTACCGCGAAAGAACTGAGCGATCTCTCTGTCGAAGACCTGGGCCGGCGCGCTGTCGAGCTCAAGGGGACGCTGATGCAGGACAACCTCAAGCTGCGTACGGGTGCGCTGGACAACCCGTCGGAGCGTACCGGTCACAAGCGTGACCTGGCTCGCGTGCTCACCGTTCTGACGGCGAAGCAGGCCGCCGCCAAGAAGAAGTAAGGAAAGCACACCATGGCTGAGACCACCGAGACCAAGAGCGCTGAGTCGACCCGCGGCCGTCCCAAGACCCGCATCGGCATCGTGACGTCGAACAAGATGACCAAGACCGTGGTCGTCACCGTGCGCCGGCGTGCGTCGCACGCCCAGTACGGCAAGGTGATGTCGATGCGCGAGAAGTACAAGGCGCACGTCGAAGATCACGACCCGAAGAAGCCGACCATCAACGAGGGGGACAAAGTCCTCATCGCCGAGACGAAGCGCGCGTCGAAAGACAAGCGTTGGCGTGTCGTGAAGGTCCTGGAGAAGGCGTCGAACGCCTGATTTCCCTGGGGCCGGTTCGTCCGGCTCCGCACTTTCAAGAAGACAAGGAAAGAACAGTCATGATTCAGCTGACCAGCGTGCTCGGAGTGGCAGACAACTCCGGCGCCAAGCGGGTGTTTTGCATTCGAGTGATGGGCGGAGAGTACGCGTCGTTGGGCGACGAGATCGTCGTCTCGATCCGCGAGGCTCTTCCGAACTCCAAGGTGAAGAAGGGTGACGTCGCGAAGGCGGTCGTCGTTCGCACCAAGCGTGCGGTTCGCCGCGCCGATGGCAGCTACATCAGCTTCGACGAGAACTCGGCCGTGCTCATCAACAAAGAGAAAGAGCCAGTCGGCACCCGCATCTTCGGCCCGGTCGCCCGCGAACTCCGCGCCATGAAATTCATGAAAATCATCTCGCTCGCGCCTGAGGTGCTCTGAGTCATGCAAAAACTCAAAGTGGGTGACACCGTTCAAGTGATGTCCGGCGAAGAGCGCTCGCAGAAGAGCAACCGCGGGAAGATCATCGAGATCGACAAGACCAAGGGCCGTGTTCGGGTCGAGGGTCTGCGCCTGGTGAAGCGGCACATCGCCAAAGGCAAAGATCGCACGAACCCCGAAGGCGGCATCGTCGACAAGGTGGGCAGCATTCAGATCACGAACCTCGGCCTGGTGTGCCCGAAGTGCGACAAGGCGACCCGCGTCGGCATGCGTACCGAAGGCGACAAGAAGAAGCGCTTCTGCAAACAGTGCGAAGCGACCATTGACTGATGTTCTCGCGCTGCGCTAAGGCGCCGCTCCCTCACCTTTTCGAAGAACGGTAAAGAGTCATGGCTGACGAAAAAGCTCCCCCGAAGAACGACGACGCTGCAGCGGCTGCCAAGGCCAAGAAGGCCGAGCGCGCTGAGAAGGCGAAACGCGGCAAGAAGGAAGCGGAGCGCAAGGCGGGGTTTGCGGCCAACATCGAGGCTGGCCTCGAGGCCAAGCCGGCGCGCCTCAAGCTTCGCTACCGCAAAGAGATCGTCCCGCTCCTGATGAAGGATCTGGGCCTCAAGAACCCGATGGAAGTGCCCAAGCTCCAGAAGATCGTGGTGAACATGGGTCTGGGCGAAGCGCTGGCGAACAACAAGCTGCTCGAGTCGGCGGTCGATCAGATGATCGCCATCACCGCGCAGAAGCCGGTGATCACCCGCTCCCGCAAGGCCATCGCGAACTTCAAGCTTCGTGAGGGTCAGGCGATCGGCGCCATGGTCACCCTGCGTGGCGACCGCATGTTCGAGTTCCTCGACCGCCTCATCAGCGTCGCGCTTCCCCGCGTGCGTGACTTCAAGGGCGTCTCGCCCAAGGCATTCGACGGCCGTGGTAACTACACCATGGGTATCCGCGAGCAGATCATCTTCCCGGAAATCAACTACGACCAAATCGAGAAGGTGAAGGGCCTGAACGTCTCGATCGTCACCTCGGCAAAGAACGACGAGCACGGCCTGGCGCTCCTCAAGGCCTTTGGCATTCCTTTCCGCACCACAGCCTGAGTTTTTCGAAGCGGCCGACAGCCTGAATTAGGCAATCGGCCGCTTCTGATGTAGGTGGCACTCGCAGTACGAGAAACCGTTCGCGGCGAACCACCGGGATTGGCCCGGTAGGCGTCACGGACTCCAGAGAAGGCGCGGAAGAGCGTCCTCACTTGGGAAGTTGCACAGATGGTCATCAATGATCCCGTGGGTGACATGCTCACCCGCATCCGCAACGCGCAGATGGTGCGTCACGACAAGTTGACGCTGCCCTCCTCGAAGTTGAAGGTCGAAGTCGCGAAAGCCCTCAAGGGCGAAGGTTTCATCGCTGACTTCATCATCCACGAGAAGGCGCCCCAGAATGAGCTGACGGTCGTCTTGAAGTACGGCCCGAACCGCGAGCCCGTCATCACCGGCATCAAGCGCGAGAGTAAGCCTGGCCTGCGTCGCTACGTGAACGTGCGTGACATTCCCCGCGTTCGCGGCGGTATGGGCATCGCGATCCTTTCCACCTCCCGTGGCGTGATGGTCGACACCGAGGCCCGCAAGGCCAACATCGGTGGCGAGCTCATCTGCACGGTTTACTGAGGACCCGACCATGAGCCGCATTGGAAAAATGCCGATTACCCTCGACGACAAGGTGAAGGCCGTCGTCCAGGGAGACAAGGTCAACTTTGAGGGGCCCAAGGGCAAGCTCACGGTGACCCTGCCCATCAAGGACATCAAGGTCGAAGTGAAGGGCAAAGAAATGCTCTGCACGCGCCCTTCTGATCACCGGCTGCACCGCTCGGCGCACGGGTTGACCCGCGCGATCCTGGCGAACGCGGCCAAGGGCGTCTCCACGGGCTGGGAGCGTCAGCTCGCCATCCGCGGCGTCGGCTTTCGCTGCGAAGTGAAGGGCAAGCAGATTCACTTCTCGCTTGGCTTCTCGCACCCGGTGGTCTTCAACCTGCCCGACGGCGTCACCGCCGAAGTGGGCAAGGCGCCCCGCACCGAAGATGCGCTGCCTACCCTCGACCTCACCCTGCGTGGCGTCGATCGCCACCTGCTCGGTCAGACCACCGTGCAGATCCGCGCGCTGCGCCCGCCCGAGCCGTACAAGGGCAAGGGCATCAAGCTGTCCACCGAAACCGTCCGCCGCAAGGAGGGCAAAACGGGTACGGCGTAATCCGCCTCCCGTTTTCATCCGCACGGGGATGTCTTCATCTCGTGCGGAAGGAAAGAGAACACCATGGCCAATTCAATTGCTCGAAACAATCGCAAGGAGCGAATCCGTAAGAAGGTTACGGGCTCGACCGAGCGTCCCCGCCTCACGGTCTACAAGTCGCTCAAGCACCTGCACGCGCAGGTCATTGACGACGGCACCAGCCGCACGCTCGTCTCTGCCTCGACGCTCTCCAAAGAGCTCAAGGGCAAGCTGGACGAGGGTGACAAGAAGGCCGCTGCCAAGCAGGTCGGTCTGCTGATCGCAGAGAAGTGCAAGGCCGCGAAGATCGAGAAGGTCGTCTTCGACCGCAACGGTAACCCCTACCACGGGCGCATCGCGGCAGTTGCCGACGGCGCACGCGAGGGTGGTCTGCAGTTCTGACCGCAAAGGACAACCAATGAGCACGACTCCTATCAACGCGAACGACCTCGACCTGCAGGATCGCGTAGTCAACATCTACCGCCCCACGAAGGTCGTGAAGGGTGGCCGGCGCTTCAGCTTCGGCGCCATCGTCGTCGTCGGCGACGGCAACGGTCACGTCGGCATCGGCCTGGGGAAGGCGAACGAAGTTCCCGAAGCCATCCGCAAGGGCGGCGAGAACGCCAAGAAGCACCTGTTCAAGGTGCCCCTGATGGGCCACACCATCCCGCACGAAGTGCTCGGCCGTTTCGGCGCAGGGCAAGTGCTCCTCAAGCCCGCTTCCGAAGGTACTGGCGTCATCGCCGGTGGCCCGGTTCGCGCGGTGCTCGAGGCCGCGGGCATTCGCAACATTCTCACCAAGAGCCAGCGTTCGCGTAACCCGCACAACGTCGTCAAGGCCGTGGTCGATGGCCTCAAGCAGCTCAAGTCGCCTGAGCAGGTCAGCCGGCTGCGCGGCAAAGAGGTCAAGTTCGGCCGGAAGTCGGAGAGCTAAGCCATGGGTATCAAGATCAAGCTGATCAAGAGCCCCTCCAGCGCCTCGGCCAAGCAGGTCGCGACGGTGAAGGGTCTCGGAGTGTGGAAGTTCGGTTCTGAGCGTTTGCTCAAGGACACCCCGGCAATCCGCGGGATGCTGGACAGGGTCCGCCACCTGGTGGCGTTCGAGACCGTCAAGGACGAGCCCAAGACCCGGGTTCGTGCCAAGCCGCGGAAGATCCGCGTGCGTGACGCAGCGCGGGCGAAGCTCGCTGCACAGGATAAGTGAGGAACACCATGGTGACTCTCCATACGCTGAAGGCCCCGTACCGTTCCACCCACCGCAAGAAGCGTGTTGGTCGCGGCCAGGGCTCAGGTCTCGGCAAGACGGCAGGCCGCGGTGGTAAGGGCCAGAAGGCCCGCTCGGGCAACATGCGCTTCGAAGGTTTCGAAGGCGGCCAGTCGCCGCTGCAGCGCCGTCTGCCCAAGTTCGGCTTCAACGCGCCGAACCGCCTCGACATTGCCATCGTCAATCTGAGCGAACTCGAGACGCACTTCAAGACGGGTGCTGTGGTCGACGAGACCACGCTGCGCGCGACCCGCCTGATCAAGGGCGCGTACGATGCCGTGAAGATTCTCGGCACCGGCGAGTTGACCCTGAAGCTGACGGTCAAGGTCAACAAGATCTCGGAAGGTGCGAAGGCGGCGATCATCAAGGCCGGCGGTACGGCCGAAGAGGTCTCGCGGATCGCACACAAGCCTGAGGGCGCAGCGAAGGCGCACTCCGGTAAGGGCCTCAAGGTTCCGAAGGCTCCCCGCGTCGCGAAGGCCTGAGTCTTGGTGCGCACCCGCCGATAGGGCCAGGGTGCCGCGCCCCTCGAACCCAGCAGTGGGTCGGGGGGCGTTCGACGTTTCTGAATCTCGTTGTTTTTGGCTTTACCAACCGTAAGGAAGCTGCCGTGGCCCTCAACGCCATTTCCAACATCTTCCGCGTCGCCGAGCTCCGCGCGCGAATCGTGTACACGCTCGTGCTCCTGGCCATCTACCGGCTGGGCATCTTCATCAGCACGCCGGGCGTCGACCGCGTGGCCCTCAACGCCGTGATGGAGGCTCGCCTGAAAGATGGCGGCCTGCTCGGCCTCTTCAACATGTTCTCCGGCGGCGCGCTCAACCAGGCGTCGATCTTCGCGCTCGGCATCATGCCGTACGTTTCGGCGAGCATCATCATGCAGTTGCTGGCCGTGGTGGTGCCCAGCCTCGAGCGTCTGCAGAAGGAAGGTGCGGCGGGGCGGCAGAAGATCAACCAGTACACCCGCTACGGATCGATCGTCCTGTCCGTCGTTCAGGGCATCGGCATCTCCCGCTACCTCTATTCTTTCGGCCGCTCGTCGCTCGACGATGGAGTGGCGTTGGACAAGATCGTGGTGCCCGACTCGGTGAACACCGTCTGGTTCTCCTTCCTCACCGTGATCACCCTGACCGCCGGTACCGCCTTCATCATGTGGCTGGGTGAGCGCATCACCGAGAACGGCATCGGCAACGGCATCTCGCTGGTCATCTTCTCGGGTATCGTGGTGGGCATTCCCCCCGCGGCGCAGCAGCTGTGGCAGGCGGTCGAGGCAGAGTCGATCACCGGTGGCCTGGGCGGCGTGGTCGGCCTGATGTTCCTGATGCTGGTCATCATCGGCGCGGTGGTCTTCGTCGAACGAGGTATGCGCCGCATTCCGGTGCAGTACGCCAAGCGGGTTTCGGGCCGGCAGATGTTCGCAGGTCAGGCCACGTACTTCCCCCTCAAGGTGAACGCCTCGGGCGTCATTCCGCCCATCTTCGCCGGCGCGCTGCTCTCGTTCCCCGCGACCGTAGCCACCTGGGTGCCCGGCATGGCCGGCGTGCAGCGCGCGCTGCAGAGCAACCAGTGGGTCTACAGCGGTCTCTTCGTCGCGCTGATCATCTTCTTCGCGTACTTCTACACCTCGTTGACCTTCCGCGCGGACGACGTGGCCGACAACATCAAGAAGCAGGGCGGCTATATCCCCGGCATTCGCCCGGGCCGCCAGACGGCCGACTTCATCGAGCGGGTGCTCAACCGCCTCACGTTCGGTGGTGCGTTGTACCTCGCGGCCATCTGCGTGGTGCCCACCGTGCTGGCCGGCGTGCTCCAGGTGCAGTTCTACTTCGGTGGCACCGCGCTGCTCATCGTGGTCGGCGTGGCGCTCGACACCGTTCAGCAGATCGAACAGCACCTCATCAGCCGTAACTACGAAGGCTTCGCCGGCCCCCGCGGCCCGCGCATCCGCGGTCGTATTCGCACCACTGCGACGGTTTGAGGAACACCATGCATCTCGTCTTCTTTGGACCACCCGGAGCAGGGAAGGGTACGCAGGCGCAGAGGATGGTCGCCGATTTCGGGATCCCTCAGATCTCGACCGGTGAGATCCTCCGTGCGTCTGTGGCCAGCGGCACCCCCCTGGGCAAAGAAGCAGGCCCGCTCATGGCTGCTGGCAAGCTGGTGCCTGACGAGCTGGTCATCGGCATCGTGCAGGAGCGCCTGAAGGAGGCTGACTGCGCCAACGGTTTTCTGCTCGACGGCTTTCCCCGCACCATTCCCCAGGCTGAGGCGCTGGCGAAGGCGCTGGAGAAGTTGGGCAAACGCATCGAGCATGTGGTCTCGCTCGAGGTGCCTGACGCCGTCATTCACGACCGCATGAAGGGCCGTGGGCGCGCTGATGACAGCCCCGAGACGGTGCAGAAGCGGCTCGATGTGTTCCGCCAGCAGACCGCTCCCTTGAAGGCCCACTACGAACAACTGGGTCTGCTCCGGGCGGTCAATGGGGTCGGGACGCTCGAAGAGATCGCAGCCGGCATTCGAAAGAGCATCGGTCGCTAAGGTCGCTTACAGGCTGCACTTGCATACATCGAACGGAGGTGCTACTGGCCGCCGCTCTAACGAACCCGCAGGGGATTCGTGTCGTTTTACCGAGGTTTAGATTTGGCGAAGGAAGACGCGATTGAGGTCGAGGGAACGGTGAAAGAACCGCTTCCCAACGCCATGTTCAAAGTGATGCTCGAGAATGGCCACGAGGTGCTCGCGCACATCTCTGGAAAGATGCGGATGCACTTCATCCGCATTCTCCCGGGGGACAAGGTCAAGGTGGAGCTCTCCCCCTATGATCTGACTCGCGGTCGCATCACCTACCGCGCCAAGTAACGTTGTTTCTTTTCGAAATTCGCAGTCACTACGAGGAACGCCATGAAGGTTCGTCCGTCGGTCAAAAAGATTTGTGACAAGTGCAAAGTCATCCGCCGGCTTGGTGTGATCCGGGTGATCTGCCCTGCCAACCCCCGCCACAAGCAGCGCCAGGGCCGCTGATCCCAGCAGCTCCAGACCAACTTCAGTCAAAGAGGAACGAAACACATGGCTCGTATTGCAGGCGTTGATCTCCCGGTTCAGAAGCGAGTCGTCATCTCGCTCCAGTACATCTACGGGATCGGTTCGAAGACGGCCCAGACCATCGTCGAGGGTGCCGGCATCGACATGACCACCCGGACCAAGGATCTCACCGAGGAACAGACCCGGAAGATCCGTGAGATCATCGAGGCGAACCACAAGGTCGAAGGCGACCTTCGCCGCGAAGTGACCATGAACATCAAGCGCCTGATGGACTTGGGCTGCTACCGCGGTCTCCGTCACCGCAAGGGCCTGCCCGTGCGCGGCCAGCGTACCCACACCAACGCGCGTACCCGCAAGGGCCCGAAGCGTGGCGTGCAGCGCGTCAAGCCGGCAGCTCCGGCGGCGAAGTAATCACCCAAACCTTCCACTAAGCCTCACGCAAGTGAGGTTGATCACCTGTAGGGCGGAAACCAACAATGGCTGAAGAGACCACCCCAGTACCTGCACCTGCTGCTGCCACTGCTCCCGCTGCTCCGGCGACCCCGGAAGCGGCTGGCGAGAAGAAGGCCAAGAAGAAGAACAAGAAGAACATCCTCAACGGGATCGTTCACATTCAGTCGACCTTCAACAACACGCTGATCACGTTCACCGACATCACGGGCAACGTCATCTCGTGGTCGTCGGCTGGTTCACGTGGCTTCAAGGGCTCGCGCAAGTCGACCCCGTTCGCGGCGCAGGTTGCGGCCGGCGACGCGGCAGCCAAGGCGATCGAGCACGGCATGAAGAACGTTCAGGTGCTGGTGAAGGGTCCTGGCGCAGGGCGTGAGTCTGCGCTCCGTGCGCTGGCCGCTGCCGGCCTCAAGATCTCGCTCATCCGCGACGTCACCCCGATTCCCCACAACGGATGCCGGATGGCCAAGCGCCGTCGCGTCTGACCTGAACTCTTCTTCCAAAAGAAAACTGGAGACCGACTTTGGCTCGTTACACCGCAAGCGTCTGCCGCATCTGCCGGCGTGAAAATCTCAAGATGTACCTCAAGGGCGACCGTTGCTACACGGACAAGTGCGCCATCGAGCGTCGCCCGTACCCTCCCGGCCAGCACGGTCAGGGTCGCGTGAAGTTCTCGAACTACGGAGTGCAGTTGCGCGAGAAGCAGAAGGTCAAGCGCATGTACGGCCTGCTCGAGGGCCAGTTCCGCGGCTACTTCCACCGCGCAGCGGCGGCCAAGGGCAAGACGGGCGAGACGCTCCTCCAGATGCTGGAGCTGCGCTTCGACAACGTCGTCTTCCGCATGGGCTTTGCCGATACGCGCGCTGAAGCGCGCCAGTTGGTTCGCCACGGTCACTTCACGGTGAACGGCAAGCGGGTCAACATTCCCTCGTTCTCGGTCAAGCCCGGCTCGGTGATCGAAGTGCACGAGAAGAGCAAGAAGATCCTCCGCATTCAGGAGGCCATCGAGACGGTTGATCGCCGCGGCATTCCCCAGTGGCTCGACGTCGACAAGAAGGGCCTCAAGGGCACGGTTCGCACGGTTCCGAACCGCGAAGACCTGACGATGCCCATCCAGGAGCAGCTGATCGTCGAGTTGTACTCGAAGTAATCGGCGGCTGTTCGCTGCTGACCCCGAGCAGATCGCCCTCGAGGCGGTCTGCTCTTCTGGTTTTCAAAGCAGGACCACTCTCATGAAGCCGTCCTCCCGCCCTGAAGGTGGGTACGTTGGTGGCGGCTCGAACGAGGCAACACACAATGGCTGAAACGTCTCTGATTGCGAAGAACTGGCGCGACCTCATCAAGCCCCGGAAGATCGATGTCGACTCCGAGAGCACGGGCACCTACGGCAAGTTCGTCGCCGAGCCGCTCGAGCGCGGGTTTGGCACCACGATGGGCAACTCGCTTCGCCGCGTGCTGCTCTCGTCGCTGCAGGGCGCCGCGATCACCACCGTGAAGATCGAAGGCAACGGCGGGCTCGTGGAGCACGAGTTCACGACGATCCCCGAAGTGTCTGAAGACGTGACGGACATCGTGCTGAACCTCAAGGAGGTGCGTCTGCGCATGCACACCAACGAGGCCAAGACGATCCGCATCGAGGCTGAAGGCCCGAAGGACGTGAAGGCCGGCGACTTGATCACCGACGACCAGGTCGAGGTGCTCAACCCCGGTCACCACATCTGCACCCTCGGTGAGGGCGGCAAGATTCGCATGGAGATCACCTGCCGCCGTGGCCGTGGTTACGTGCCCGCGCAGAACAACAAGGTCGCCGGTTCGCCCATCGGCGCGATCGCGATCGACTCGTTGTTCTCGCCCGTCTCGAAGGTCAACTACCTGGTGACCAACGCGCGCGTCGGTCAGCAGACCGACTACGACAAGCTCTCCCTCGAGGTGTGGACGGACGGTTCCGTCAGCCCCCAGGACGCCGTGGCTTACGCCGCGAAGATCATCAAAGAGCAGCTGACGGTGTTCGTGAACTTCGAGGAGTCGGAAGAGCCGACGGCCGTCGAGACCCCGATGCAGGAAGCGAAGCTCAACGAGAACCTCTTCCGCTCGGTCGACGAGCTGGAGCTCTCGGTGCGCAGCGCGAACTGCCTGCAGCAGGCGAACATCCGCACCATCGGCGACCTCGTGCAGAAGACAGAGGCCGAGATGCTCAAGACGAAGAACTTCGGCCGCAAGTCGCTCAAGGAGATCAAAGAGATCCTCTCCGAGATGGGTCTGTCGCTCGGCATGAAGCTCGAGAACTGGCCCCCCAAGACGGCGCCAGTCGCGCTGCCCCCGGCGGCGCCCCGCGTGTGATTCACCTCGGGGGCATTTCGCTCCCGGGCTCACAAAATCTGCTGGGGGAAGTCCTTCGGCAGGTTACGTCCACCGGGTACCTGGTACGGCCGCGGTGGTTGAAAGGCAGTCATGGAACACAAGGTCGGCAATCGAAAGCTGCAGCGCACCACGGCTCACCGTCTTGCGATGCTCAAGAACATGGTCACCTCGCTCATCGAGCACGAGCGCATCGTCACCACCGTCCCCAAGGCCAAAGAGGCCCGCAAGATGGCGGAGAAGGTCATCACCCTCGGTAAGAAGGGTGGTCTTCACAACGTGCGGCTGGCTCAGCGCATCGTGAACGAGCGCGCGCTGCTGCAGAAGATCTTCGGCGAGCTGAAGACCCGCTACGCGACCCGCAAGGGCGGCTACACGCGCCTGATGCGTGGTGGCTTCCGCAAGGGTGACGCGGCGGACATCGCGATCCTCGAGCTTGTGGACCGTCCTGAGAAGGCCGCTCCCGCAGCAACCGCGGAAGCGAAGCCGGAAGAGAAGAAGCCGTAAACTTCGTCTCACCGCTCCAATGAATCGGCCCTGGTTCCAGAAATGGAGCTGGGGCTTTTTCTTTGGCGAGCCCGTTCGCGTCGAGCGAAGTGCTCCCTCGACGACGCTCCTCAGGAACAGCCCACACCGGTCACCCCGAGCCCAGTCGAGATGCCACTTGCTGCGCGAGGCGGAAGTGCTCCTTCGACTTCGCTCAGGAGGACCGGTTGCTCTTCGGAAAGAAATCGCCGGCGAAGCCGGCTCCCTGCTCGGGAGGACCGGGCTACTGAACGACGGCGCCACCGCGGAGCAGGGGCACTTCGGCCTCGGGGTCGCGCACCTTCACCACGATGTCGGTGACCTGCAGGGTCGAAGGCGCGCGTTTGCCGGCCTCGTCGAAGAGCACCGCGGGGGACAACGTGGCGTTGCCGCCTTCACCGGGCATCTGCGACATGGTCGTGCGGTAGGTGCCGTTGACGAGGATCTCGACGTCTTTCCAGGTCTGGGTGCTCTCGTTCTTGATCATGTAGACCGGCTTGACGCCGTCACTGGCCACCACGAGCACCGCGCTGATGTCGTTGGTGGGGCCGGTGGAGGGGCAGGCCACCCCGAACGAGCCGATGGCCAGCAGGAACCACAGGCTGATCACCAGCGCTTTGTATTTGAAGAAGCGGTCAGAGGTCCGGAAGTCCTCGACCACTTCTCCCAGGATGGAGAACGAGTTGAGCAGCGTGTCGGCCGCGCCTTCGCGGATGCGCTTCGAGGTCATCTGCCGTTCTTCGGCCGAAAGGGGCTGGGAGCGCGCGGCGCTCTGCACGCTCTGCAGGCGGGGATTGCTCACCGAAGGGCGCGGGGGGGGCGCGGACGGACGTGCAGGCCTGTCGAGCTCGAGCTCGAGCTCCGGCTCAGGGGAAGGGGGCTGTTGGCCGTCGAACTCGTTCACGCCCCACAGCGTAGCCGAACGTCGACTGTCAGCGGATCTTGAGTCGCGCCAGGGCGCGGGAGGCGATGGCGTTCTCGGGCTGGGCTTCGAGCACCTTGTTGAGCCACACCGTCGCCTCAGTGGAGGCCTCTTCTTTCTCGGTGTTCGACTTCGACCTGGTGAATCGTTCGGTGTGGAGCACCCCCAGGCGCAGCATGAACTCGAGGTTCTCGGGATCCTTGTCGAGCACCACGCGGAGCTCCTTATCGGCGGCCGGCCAGTTGCCATCGAGTTGGTGCACCAGGGCGAGCTTGCCGCGGGCCGGGGCGCTCTGGGGCACCAGGCGCACGGCCACCTCGAAGTTCTTCTTCGCCGTCAGGTAGTCCTGCCGGTTGAGCGCAGAGTCACCCAGCTTGAGCCAGGCCTCGTCGAGTACCGGGTTGCGGTCGAGGGCGAGCTTGTAGTGCTCCTCGGCGTTCTTGGTGCGCTGGCGGGTCTCGTAGATCTGGGCCAGGTAGAAGTGATTCTTCCCGTCGGTGGGCGCGAGCTCGATGGCCCGCTTGAGGGCCTCCACGCCGCGGCCGGCGTCATCGAGCCGCGCCCAGGACAAGCCGAGCAGGGCGTGAATGATGGCTTCGTCGGGGTGGTCGCGCAGCAGCTCTTCGAGCTGAACGATGGCCTGCTGGGGCACGTCGCCCACCTCGAGCCACTCAATGGCCTGCTCCAGCTGCGCGCGGGCGGATCGGGGCAAACCGGAGAAGGGGTCGGCGATCTGATCCATCAGGGCGCGGGCGACCTTCACGTCGGCCGGGGTGGCGCCCTGGGTGACCACCGCGCGGATCGCCTCGACGGCGCCTGGGTTGTCGCCGGTGCGGTAACGGACCTTGGCCAGGGGGAGAAACCAGCTGGGGCGATCGCCGGCCTCTTTCACTGCGGCTTCGAGCTCGATGCGTGCGGGCTCGTATTGCTCTGACTCCAGCAGGGCGACCCCGAGGCGGTAGCGGAACTCGGGCTCGGCGGGGGCCAGGGCGGCCGCGCGCTTGAAGTTCGCGATGGCCGGAGCGCTGGCGTCGGAGGCGCGGGCGAAACGCACCAGGCCCTGCTGGTAGTGGCTCATCGCGGTGTCTTGCGGGGTGAGCGTGGCGAGGAAGGCGTCTGCCGTGCCGCCCTTCACGTGCGCTTCGGCGACCAGGCGGGCGAGGGCGAGATCGGTGGGGGCCTTCTGCTGCAGCTCGACCAGCAGGGGCAGGGCCTTGGCGCCTTCACCTCGCTGCAAGAAGACGACGGCCTCTTCGCGCGGGGTCAGCCTGGCTCTCGCACCCGAGGTGGTGACGCAGCCGGAAAAGAAGGCCAGGCCCAGCAGCAAGGAGGACACCCGGCGGAAGAAAGAGCCCACCACTGTTCGCATCGAGCGCGGCGCGAAGCAGAGAGGATCCCTCGACTCTGCTCCTGCGGAACAGCCCACACCGTTCGCATCGAGCGCAGTCGAGATGCCACCTGCCGCGCGAGCAAAGGTAATTCCTCGACTTCGCTCGGGATGACCGGTTGGTTGTTCCTTCGGGTGAATTCGAAGGCGAAGCCGGTTCCCTGCTCGGGAGGAACGGGCTCTCGGGGTGAACGGTGTTTCACTCATTCTTTGCTCCGCTCGTCCGCTGGCAGCGGGCCGCGCTCGGAAATACCCTCGAGGCCACGCGCTGCCACAGGGTCAGTCTTGTCGCCCCCCAACCCGCCCAGGGCGAGGCTCTGATCGATGATCTGATCGCGCACCTCGCGAATCAGCAGCTCGCGGTTGTTCTCGAAGTGCTCCGGCGCGATGGGCTTGCCCACCCGCACTCGAATGAGCCCCGGGGTGATCTGCCACGAGTTCTTCGGCATCAACGCCCCCGAGCCTTCGATCGCCACCGGCACCACTGGCACCCGCGCCTTCATCGCCAGCGCAAATGGGCCCTTCTTGAACGGGTGCACCTTGCAGTCATCACTGCGCGTGCCCTCGGGGAACACGATGATGCTGATGCCCCCGCGGATCTGCTCGCCGGCCTCATCGAGCGATCGCACGGCCTCGCGGTGATTGGCCCGGTCGACGAACACGAACTTCGCAGCCCACATGTACCAACCAAGCATCGGCACGTACTTGAGCTGCTTCTTGGCCACGAACCGGGTGTCCCACGGCAGCGCCATGAACAGGGTGGGGATGTCGATGGTGCTCTGGTGGTTGCTGACGAAGATGTACGACTGGTCTTTTGAGAGGTGCTCCAGGCCCTGCACCTCGAGCTTCGCGCCGCCCGCCCAAAGCAGCACCGGCGACCACCACTTCTGCACCACCACCATCGAGGCCGAGCGGTTGAAGGTGAGGATCATCGCGAGGAACGAGCAGACCCCCATCAAGAGGGTCCACACGATCGCGATCAGCACACAGAAGACGTTCCGTACCATTTGAGCCGTTACCTGCTGACGAGCGCTTTGAATTCCGGCGCGGTGCTGAGAAACGCGAACGCCGGGTCTGCTGCAACCCGTTGCGGGTCCCAGGCAGAGCCCGCCGCGGCGCGAGCGGCAGAGAGGTGGAGAAGTGCATCGGTCTGCCGGCTTTGAGCTGCGGCGAGGCGGGCGAGGCCATAACTCCCCAGGGGAAGTTCAGGCCGGCGCCGTTGAAGACCTTCCAGGGTGCCCTGGGCGTCACTGAACCTTCGCAGCGCGATCTGCGCCGAGCCGACGAGGTATGCCGCCTCGGGATCGAAGGGCCCCGCGGCCGCTGCATGCTCGGCCGCGACCAGCGCGGCGGCCGCGTCATCAGGGCCCCCTCGCGCCAACAACGCGCGGGTCAGGATCAGGTGAAAGGCCGGCGAGACAGGACCCCGAAGCAGCAACACCCGTTCGACGGCGGCCCCGGCATCGGAGCGCTCCAGATCGAGCCGCGCCAGGCTGCCCACGGCGTCTTCCTCGTTGGGATCGATGGCCACCGCCGCGTGCCAGGCGACCGCGGCTTCGTCTTTGAGCCCCAACTCCCACAGGGCGACGCCGAGCTTGCCGTGCGCCAGGGCGGACTTCGGGTCGAGCTGGGTGGCTTCGGCCCAGGCGGCGCGCGCCACATCCCACTTTCCTGCGCGCGCGGCCGCGTCACCGGCCTGAAGCTTCGCGTCGAGCGGCTTCTGACAAGCACACAGCGCACACAGCGCAAAGGCGAGGAGCAGGCGGGACACGGCGGGCCGGTGTACCACGTCACCCCCCGGTCCACGCCGTCTGTGTCACAACGCTCGACTGGCGCTGCTTGCAGGAATAAACCCGTCGACTCGTGTCCGGGCAAAAGTTCATCGCCATCGCTGGAAACATCGGCGCCGGGAAGACCGAGCTGACGGCCTTCCTGTGCAGGAAGTATGGGCTGCAGCCCTTCTTCGAGCCGAACGACCAGAACCCTTATCTGGCCGACTTCTACAAGGACATGAAGACCTGGTCGTTTCGCAGCCAGATCTTCTTCCTGACCCACAAGTTCCGGCTGCATCGCGAGCTCGAGAAACAGTCGGGCACCTCGATCCAGGACCGGACGATCTACGAGGACGCCGAGATCTTCGCGAAGAACCTCTTCCGCCAGCGGAACATCGATAAACGCGACTGGAAGACCTACTGGGAACTCTACGAGACGGTCTCCTCGACCCTCAAGCCGCCCGATCTGATGATCTACCTGCGCTGCCCCGTGAAGACGTTGAAGCAACGAATTCACCTGCGCGGCCGCAAGATGGAGAAGGATATTCCCACGGCGTACCTGAGCCGCCTCAACACCCTCTACGAAGACTGGTTCACCCGCTACAAGATGAGCCCGGTTTTGGTGCTGCCGACCGACACGCTCGATTACCTGACCAACCTCGTGGATCGCGTCGACCTCTTTCGCCAGATCGAGAAGCACCTGTGACGGGGATGCGTGACGTCTACATCGTGGCCACCGACACGGCTGAGCCGTTGACGCCCGAGGTGCTCAGCGAGGCGTTCGAGGCCGATGCCGAAGACGTGAAGCTGGTGTTCGGAGAAGACGGCTGCCTCTTCTCCGTGCGCGCTGATGCTTCACGCGTCGACGTGAAGTTCGAAGCCCGCCTCACCTCGTTGGGGTGGACGCCCGATCTGCTCACCGGCACCCCCGAGCTGCGCGAGCGCCTCGAGCACGCGCACGGCTTCTACCGCGTCAGCTTCGAGCCCGGCTCTCCGCAGCCCAGCATCGCCGCCTTCGAAGCCTTGTGGACGGTGAGGACCATTCTCGAGCTCAGCGAGGGCCTGGCGATCGACGTCACCGCCTTCAAGCTGCACTCGGCGACGGACGTCGAAGAGATCACCGAGCTCGACTTCGACATCCGCGATCACATCACCGTGCACGCGCAGCCGATCGGCGAGGGTGAGCGGAACAACTGGGTGCACACGCACGGCATGGCCAAGTTCGCCGCGCCCGACGTCGAGATGTTTCACATACCCGAAGACGATCTGGCCGCCGCCGAGACCTTCTTCCAGGAACTCTGCACCGATCTCGCGTTCGGCCAGGGCCCCGCGGTGCGCCAGGTGATCTCGACCAGCGTGGGCATGGGCTTTCAGCTGCTGCCCGCCGACGAGGCGCGCGCGAACCTGTACCAGGTCGATCAAGAGAGCTTCACTGGCCACACCCAGGGCCTGGTCACCGTGGTGAGCCCCGAGGGGCGTCACGGCATGTCGGACATCCTCAAGCACTACCGCGGGCGGTTCGAAGAAGAGACCAACGAAGAGGCCCGCACCAAGCAGGACATCGCCTCGCGGTTGTTGCCGATTTTCAAGGGCCGCTACATGCGCAAGGGGCTGATGGAGCCGCTGTCGTTCATGGTGCGCGCGCCTTTCGAAGTGCACCCCGATGGCGAGGAAGGCGAGCCCGAGCAGGAGTTGCTCTGGGTCGAGGTCGTGCAGTGGGACGACGACAACCTGGTGGGTAAGCTGGTCGAAGGCGGCACACGCACGACGGAGTGGCGCAAGGGCTCGCACGTGGAAGTCGATGACTCGCAGATCAACGCTCTGGCGGTCGCTCGCGAGGGACGTCAGCTGGAACCGGAAGAGATGGAGCAGTTGCTCCAACTCGAGAGACCGGCCTAAGGCTTTTCGGAGGCAGACAGATGGCCGCGCTGTTGTTGCTCACCGGGCCCCAGGCGGGTCGCCGGCACGAAGTTCAGGGTGAGATCTTCATCGGGCGTAGCCCGTCGTGCACCATTTCGCTCGAAGACGCGAAGGTGTCGCGCAAGCACGTGCGGCTGTTGATCGAAGACGGCCAGGCGCGCGTCTCGGATCTCGGCTCGCGCAACGGCACGCTGGTCAACGGAGAAAAGCTCGAAGCCGAGATCGTGCTGCTGCCGGGCGATCGCCTGCAGGTCGGCGATTCGACGGTGCTGTTCGAGCCCACTGCGCGCGCCTCACTGTCGGATCGCGAATCAGACGGAGAGCTGCACACCAGCCCGGTGGAGGAGCTCATCCCCGCGGTGGGCGCGGTCGCGGGGCTGTACCACGCCGGGGTCGCGCTCATCTCGGCGACGAGTGAGGCGATGGTGCTGCGCCGCGCGGCTGAAGAGCTCGGCCGCAGCGTGAACGCAGACAAGGCGGCTGCGCTGCTGGGTGGTACCGAAGGCCTGATGACCGCGGCGGTGGTGGGGGCGGACTCCGTCGAGGTGCCCCGTTCACTGGTGCGGGGCGCGCTGGAGCGGAAGGAAGCAGGCCGGGTGAAGGGCCTGCTGTGCGCGCCCTTGATCGCCTCGGGTGGCGCGCCGTTCGGCATTCTCTACGCAGAGCGGCTAGAGCCGTTCGGTGAAGAAGAGCAGCGCACCATCGCTGCGCTGGGAAGGTTGGCGGGTGAAGCGGTGACCTCGGTGCGCAGCCGGCAAGATGCGGGCGCGGCGGTGATCTCGCTCATCGGCAGCAGCAGGCCCTTTCGGAAGACCGTCGAGTCGGCCCGGCGTACCGCGTCGAGCCACGAGAGCGTGGTGCTGCACGGAGAAGTCGGTACCGGCCGTGCGCAGACCGCCCGCTACATTCACTCGCGTTCATCAAAGGCGCTGGGCCCCTTCGTGGTGGTCGACTGCCGGCGGTCGGCCGTGGAGACGGAAGAAGCCCTGTTCGGCCGTACCAGCGCGCCGGGTGTGCCTCCTGCGTCGTCGGCGCTGCTCAAGGCCGATGGTGGCTCGTTGCTGTTGTTGAGCCTCGAGTCGTTGCCCCGGCACGTCTCGGAGCGGCTGGCGCGGTTGATCGCGAAGAAGGTCGCTCCGGCGCGGCAGGGCGGCGAGGAGCCCGTCGACGTGCGCGTGATGGTGACGGCGCGCGCTTCACTCGAGGCCCTGCAGACGCGCGGTGAGCTCGACGCTGAGCTGGCGCGTGCGCTCGCGGGCGTCGAGTTGGAGACCTTGCCGCTGCGGGATCGGAAGCCCGACGTGATGCAGCTCTTCGAGTGGTTCTGCGGCGAGCTCACCCGCACCCGGCGGAAGGAGCCGCCGAGCCTCTCGCCTGACGCGAAACGTTTGCTGGGCGATCACCACTGGCCGGGCAACGTGGAAGAGCTGCGGCTGGTCGCCGAGCGCATGTCGCTGCTCTATGGCGGTGGTGAAGTGACCGCGCTGCACCTGCCTCCTGAGATTCAAGACGGGGGCACCGCCGATACCGCGCCCCAGTCGCTGGCCGAGCGCATCTCGAGGCTCGAGCGCGACGCGATCAGCGAGGCGCTGCGGCAGGCGAACGGGAAGAAGATCCGCGCGGCGGCGGCGTTGGGCATCAGCCGGCCGACGCTCGACAAGAAGATCGACGAGTTCAAGCTGGTCGTAGAGAAGAAACGAGCATGAGTACTCACGAAGCTCCCTCTCCCCGAGGGGGAGAGGGTTGGGGAGAGGGCCTGACCGCATGAAGCTCATCTATTCCGCAGAAGTCGCCGCCGCCCGCCGCACGCTCAAGCCCCTCGTCGCGCTGGAAACTTCAGTGCTGGCGCAGGGCCTGCCGTACCCGCACAACGTGGAAGCAGCCAAACGCTGCGAGGCCGCGGTGCGAGACGAAGGCGCCATTCCCGCGCCCATGGCGGTCATCGAAGGTCAGCTCTTCGTCGGTCTCGATGCGGCCCAGACGCGGCTGCTGGTGACGGGCAAGAACCTGATGAAGATCGGCTCGCGTGATCTCTCGATCGCCGTGGCGCGGAAAGCGACCGGCGGTACCACGGTGAGCGCGACCTGCGAGATGGCGGCCGAAGCGGGCATCTTCGTCTTTGCGACGGGTGGCATCGGCGGCGTGCATCACGGTGATCAGTTCGACATCTCCCAGGATCTCGCGGCGATCGCGCGTTTCCCGGTGGCGGTGGTCTGCGCGGGCGCCAAGTCGGTGCTCGATCTCGAGCGCACGCTGGAGCTGCTGGAGACCCTCGCTGTGCCTGTGGTGGGCATCGGCACGCGCGAGCTGCCTGGCTTCTACACGCGCGAAACGGGGCTCAAGCTCGAGCATCAGGTCGACGATCCTTCCGAAGCGGCCGAGATGATCCGCGCGCGGCGCGATCTCAAGCAGGGCGGCATGGTGTTCACGTTGCCTCCGCCGCAGAAGACGGCGCTCAAGCAGGCTGAGGTCGAGAAGCACGTGAAGGCGGCGCTGGCGCTGGCGAAGAAGAAGAAGATCGAGGGCAAGGCGGTGACGCCGTTTTTGCTGACCGAGATGGTGGAGCGCACGAAGGGCAAGACGCTCGCGGCCAACCTCGCGCTGCTCGAGAACAACGCCCGCTACGCGGCAAAGATCGCGGTCGCGTTCGGCTGGCGCTGAGAACCAAGAACTCCCTCTCCCTCGGGGGGGACTGATGAAATAGGTGCCTCGACTCCGCTCGGCACGAACGGAACCGGCCGAAATCCGTTCAGCCCGAGAGGGTTGGCGGAAATAGGAATCGGGTTCCCTCACCGGTCTCCCCGAGCCCAGTCGAGGGGGCACTTGCAGTACGAAGGAGAGGCAATCCCTCGACTGCTCTCGGGATGAGCGGTGTCCGTTCGTTATTTCGATCAACCCTGCGAGCGAAGTCGAGGGCGTACTTCAACAGTCTCCCGAGGAGAGGGTCGGGGTGAGGGCCTCACGTGGATCGAACACTCTCAGCACCCGGCAAGCTCTTTCTCTCAGGCGAGTACGCGGTCCTCTGGGGCGGAGTCGCCCGCATCCTGGCCGTCGGCCCCAGAGTTCACGCGCTCGTGCGCCCGCGACAGGATCGCCAGGTCGACATCGTGCTGGCCGACGGGCGCCTCTCGGGGCCCGCCACGCCCGCCGGAGTGAATTGGGGCGCAGAAGTCCCCGACGCGTTCCGCTTCGTCGCGACCACCATCGATCTCGCGCTCCGGCTGCTCGGCACCGAAGGCCCGGGCTTTTCGGTCGCCTTCGAGAGTTCGCCCTCGGTGAACGGCCTCAAGCTGGGCCTGGGCAGCAGCGCACGAGCCACCGTGCTTGCTGCAGAAGCCGCGCGGTTCGGCCTCGAATCCACCTTCGACACGCTGAAGCTCGCCCTGCTGGCCCACGCCGACGCGCAAGGTGGCAAGGGCAGCGGCGGCGACGTGGCCTCGTCGTTCGCGGGCGGCGTGGTGCGCTACCGCAAGTACGACCTCGCCCCACTGCTGACGGCGGCGAAGCGGGGCGGCCTGCTCGTCGCGATGGAGCAGTCACCTGCGGTCGATCTGGTGCGCATGGGCGAGCCGGTCTTTCCGATGGTGTTCGCGTTCAGTGGGCAGAGCGCGTCGACGACTTCGTTGGTGAAGGAGGTCGAGCGGAAGTTCGACGAAGCCGGTCGTCGGCGTTTCGTGGAGCGCTCTGACGGGCTGGGTGAAGCGCTCGAGACGGGCCTGCTCCGTCGAGACTTCGCTGCGGTCGCCGGTGCGAGCGAAGAGCTGCAGGCGCTGTTGTGGGAACTGGGCGTCACCAAAGAAGAGGGCCTCGATCGCATTCTGCGGTTGGCGCAGACGTTCGGCTGCGCGGGCAAGCAGAGCGGGGCAGGGGGCGGCGACGGAGCGGTGCTCTTCGCGCCAGACTCGGCGGCGCAGCGCTCGCTTCTGGATGCGCTGTCGAACCGCGGCATCCTCGCTTTCGCGATCACGCCTGATCGCGGTCTGCAAGGCGAAGTGGTACGTCACCCTGTGCTCAGCAGTTGGCTCGACGCGCTCTAGTGCCTGACCACAGTGAAGATGATCGGTTGGCCGCGTTCACATAGGTCCTCCCGAGAGGGCCGGCGGAAATAGGAATCGGGTTCCATCACCGGTCTCCCCGAGCCCAGTCGAGGGAGCACTTCCGCATCGCGCAGCAGTGACATCTCGACTGCGCTCGATGCGAACGGTGGGTTGTTCCTTTGGACCGGAGAGCGGTTCTCGATCGGTCAGACCTGCGAAGCGTGCAGAGGGGGGGGCGGGTGAGGGGCCACCTGATTCCCTGGATCACGCCTTCGTCCACCATCCACTCGATCGCGGTGGGCTATCGCGATCGCTGAGGCTTCATCGCGCCGAGCGAAACAACCAGGCCAGCATCGCGATCAACGCGACGATCAGCGGTGGTCCCACCCAGAACACGAACCAGAGCCGCGCCACGAAGGTGACCCAGCGCGGGCGCTCACGCGGCTTGTCCTGCCGAACCACGCAGTCTTCACACAGCGGAGGAACGCCCAACGAGCCGCACTGCGCGCACAGAAACGTACCGCACCGATCGCACGCAGCGACGGCCGGCTGCTCGTGCACCGGGCACACCGAGCCCTCGACCATCTCTCCATTGGCTGCGGTGCCCTCGAGCTTGAGCCGCGACTCGCTGAGGAACTCCTCCGCGTCTTCGTGCTCCGAGGCGGGCACGGCGACTTCACTCTCGACCTCCATCAGCATCGGCATCAGGCTGCTGTGAAGCGCAGCGCCGGTGATCGCGGGGTGAAAGCCGGCCCCTTCGAGCCGCGACCGGATGAGCTCGGCCTCGGCGCGGATGGGGCTCTTGAAGACGGTCTTGAACACGCACCATCAACATAGGCTCATGTGCTGATTTGAGCCTCGAAGTCTGCGAACAGCTTCGTCAGCAGGCGCAGTCGACTTCGCCGCTGGTGGAGATCCGCACGCAGCGCAGCTGACAGGTTCCCACTTCGGTGAAGGTGTAGAGCCGGGTGGTGGTGCAGGCCTTCGAAGGCAGCCAGATCGGACCCATGGGGCAGGTGTTGCCTCCGGGCCAGGACTGGGTCAGTCGAACTCCGTCGACGGTGCGCTCCCAGTCGGAAAACGAGCCTTCGCAGCCGGCACCTTCGCCGACGGCCGCGCGACCGTTGTTCGGGGCGGGCACCAGCTGGCGTTGCACGCTCTCGAGCACGCCGCCGTCGATGGTCGGGCCGTACTGCGCGTTCTGGCCCATGGTGAAGACCAGGCCCCCGTCTTCGCGTTCTCCGAAGAATTGGATGCCGGCGTCGCCGCGGAAGCGGGCAGGGGTGCAGTCGGTGGATTGCGTGGTGACCTCGACTCGCACCAGCTTGCCCGCGAGATCGTCTTCGACGGCGTCACAGCTGGCGACGAGGAGGCCGACCGCGAGAAGAATTCGCATCTGCCCCTGAGAACAAGAAAAAGGGGGAATCGGCTTTCACCGATTCCCCCTGTGCCCGGGAGAGGACTCGAACCTCCACACCGTTACCAGTACTAGACCCTGAATCTAGCGCGTCTACCAATTCCGCCACCCGGGCGAAGACCGAGGCTCAATACATTTGGGCGGACGGTGAAGTCAACGAGAGCCTGACGCTCGCTCAGGAAAACTTCTTCGGCGGCCACTTCCCCTCAGCCTCCAGCGCGTGCCGGACGTTGGGGTTCTCATCCATGAAGGCCTTGAGTGATTCCTCGGTGATCCAGACCTCGATGTCGTCGGTACCGACCTTCGCCTGGCAGCCCAGCCGAGACTGCGGCTTCACGTCGTAGGCGAGGTCGAGGCGGTCCAACTCCATGTCGTCCTGCTCGGAGAGGGTCTCGAGGCCCTTCCGGACCCAGACGTGGCAGGTGCTGCAGGCGCAGACGCCGCCACACGAATGCCCGACCTGCCCGCCCACGGTCTCCGCGGCCTCCAGCAGGGAAGTGCCCGCAGGCACCTCGGCCACTACTTCTTGAAGCGCGCTGCGAAAGGTCACCCGGGGCATCAGAAGTCCTCCATGCGGTGACCCACGGCGGCCTTGCCGATCGCGCGGTCCATGATGCGCTCTACGAAGGGCCGGGCGAGCCCGTCGACCTCGGTGATGGCCGCCTTGAGGGCTTCGTGATCCGTCTCAATCTTCGTGATCTGAGCCAGCCGTGCCAGCTGCTGCTCGAACGACTTGCGCTCATCGGCAGAGAGCAGGTCGCCGTTTTCCTTGAGCTGCTTGGCGCCATCCATCAGCAGGCGCTCGGCTTCGACCCGCTGCTCGGCGAGCATGCGCCGCTGCATGTCGTCTTCGGCGTGATCGATCGAGTCGAGCAACATCTGCTCGATCTCTTCATCGGTCAGCCCGTGCGAAGGCTTCACGGTGATCTTCTGCTCGACGCCGGTGGTCTCTTCCTTCGCGGCCACCGAGAGAATGCCGTCGGCGTCGACGCGGAAGACCACCTGCACCCGGCCCATGCCCGCAGCCATCGGGGGAATCCCAGCCAGCCGGAAACGAGCCAACGAGCGGTTGTCGGCGACCAGCTCGCGTTCGCCCTGCACCACGTGGATGTCCATGCCGGTCTGGCCATCCTGGAAGGTGGTGAACACCTGCGCCTGCGCGATGGGGATCGCCGAGTTGCGAGCAATCAGCTTCTCCACCACGCCGCCCATCGTTTCCAGCCCCAGCGAGAGGGGGATCACGTCGAGCAGCAACACCTCGTCTTTGCGCGCTTCGTTCGTGAGCAGGTCGGCCTGAATCGCCGCGCCCAACGCCACGACCTGATCGGGATCGATGTCGGCCAGCGCCGGTTTGCCGAAGAGCTCGGCCACGTACGCGCGCACCGCGGGCACCCGGGTCGAACCGCCGACCAGCACCACGCCCTTGACCTGATCGACCGTCAGCCCTGCGTCCTTGATCGCCCGGCGAACCGACGCGCCCGTCTTGGCGAGCAAGGGCAAAATCCACTCGTTCAAATCCGCGCGTGAGACAGGGAAGGGCGTGCCTTCGAACTCGAGCGTGGTGGTCTCCACGTCGGTCAGACGCTCCTTGGCGCCCTGAGCCAACTGGAGCAGCGAGGCCACCTGCTGAGGCGTGGGCTCATTGATGCCGCGCGCCGCCATCAGCTTCTGCACGATCGCCCGATCGAAGTCGTCGCCACCCAGCGCCGAATCACCGCCGACCGACTTCACCTGGAACACGCCGTCGATGAGCTCGAGGATCGAGATGTCGAACGTGCCGCCGCCCAGGTCGTAGACCGCGTAGAGCCCTTGCACGCCCTTATCGAGGCCGTATGCCAGCGCCGCCGCAGTGGGCTCGTTGAGCAGCCGCAGCACCTCGAGGCCCGCCAGCCGCCCGGCATCACGCGTGGCCTGCCGCTGGGCGTCGTCGAAGTAGGCAGGCACGGTGATGACGGCTTGCTCGACCTTGCCGGCGAAATACGACTCGGCCTTGCGCTTGAGCTGCCGGAGGATCTCGCCTGAGACCTCGATCGGCGTGACCGGCTGGCCGCCCTTCACCTGAAAGCGCACCACGCCTTTGCCGGTGACGAACTGGTACGCGCCGAGCTTCTTCGTCTCGACGTCACCCAGCGACTTGCCCATGAACCGCTTCACCGACTTGATGGTGTCGTGCGGAAAGTGGGGGAGCAGCTGCGCGGCGTACTTGCCCACGACCACGCTGCCGTTGTCGGCGTAGTGCACGACGGAAGGGAGCAACAGCCCGTCACCTTCGTCGGCCGGCAGGCAACGTGCCTTGCCATCGATGACCGCCGCCACCAGCGAGTTCGTCGTCCCCAAATCGATGCCCACGACGCTGCCCTTCGGCTTGAGCGGATCGTGGATCTGCAGGTAGCCCTTCACGACGACAACTCCTCTTCGAACGCGTCGACCTCTTCGAGGAAGCGCGTGTAGTAACGAACTCTTCCGAGCGCCGTGGTGGCGGTCGGCACGTCATCGGCTCGCAGCGCGACCTGGGCTTGCTCGAGGGTCTTGTCGCGAGCGTCGCGGATTCTCACCGCCATCGCGTGCGCCACGTCGAGCCTGCGGGTGGCCTTCGCTGCATCGAGGGCCTCACGCTGCTCCATGATCTCCTCGAGGAAATCCATGGGCATCTTCACCTTTTCTGAGTCGAGCTTCACGCCCTTGAGCTCCAGCACGTAGAACGCGCGGCGCACGGGATCTTTGAGCACCTTGATGGCGTCGTTCAGCGCAGCCGACTTCTCGGCCGCCAGCCGTCGCGCGTGGGCATCTGACCCGGCGCGGTCAGGGTGCCACTCCATCGCCAGCTTGCGGTGCTGGGTCTCGAGCGCGGCGACGTCGAGGTCGACGCTGGGAGCCAGACTGAACAGGTCGAAGTGCGTCACGACTCACACCGTGAACGAATCGCCACAGCCGCAAGAGCCCTTCACGTTCGGGTTCTGCAACTTGAAGCCAGAGGCGAGCAGGCCTTCATCGAACACGAGCTCAGTGCCCATGAGGTACAGGTAACTCTTGGGATCGATGAAGACGCGCACGCCTTCGCGCTCGAAGGTCTTGTCGCGCTCGCGGGCCTTCTCGGCCCACTCCATGTGGTACGCGAGCCCGCTGCAGCCGCCGCCCTTCACCGCGATGCGCAGGCCGGCGTCGGGGGTCTTGCGCTCGGCGAGCAGGCGCTGAAGGCGGGTCACGGCGCTGTCCGTCAAACCGATGCCCTTGCCCATGGGCTTGCCACCGGGCACCGCCGCGGGGGTGGAGACAGGCTGGGTTTCGACGGCCGTCATGTTCAAGCCTCCTTGGCCACTTCAGCGGCCACGGCAGGCGTGACCCGCGCGGCGCGTTTGGCGCGGAAGTCTTCGATGGCCGCCTTGATGGCGTCTTCGGCGAGCACGGAGCAATGGATCTTCACCGGGGGGAGCGAGAGCTCGAGGGCGATGTCCTTGTTCGTGATCTTCATCGCGTCGTCCATCGACTTGCCCTTGACCCACTCGGTGACGAGCGAGCTGCTGGCGATGGCCGAGCCGCACCCGAAGGTCTTGAACTTGGCGTCTTGAATCACGCCGTCGTCGCTGAACTTCAGCTGCAGGCGCATCACGTCGCCGCAGGCAGGGGCGCCGACCAGGCCGGTGCCCACGTTGGGATCATTCTTGTCGAGCGTCCCGACGTTGCCGGGGTTCTCGAAGTGTTCAATCACTTTGTCGCTGTAAGCCATGGTGTCTCCTTAAAAACTTCAGTGGGCTTTCCATTCGATCTTCTTGAGGTCGATGCCTTCTTTGGCCATCTCGTACAGAGGGCTCATGTCGCGCAGCTTGGTGACCGCCTTGACGACCAGCGCGATGACGTAGTCGACCTCTTCTTCGGTGCTGAAGCGGCCCAGGCCAAACCGAATCGAGCTGTGCGCCATCTCTTCTTCAACGCCCAGCGCGCGCAGCACGTACGACGGCTCGAGCGACGCCGAAGTGCAGGCCGACCCCGACGAGACCGCGACGTCCTTGATGGCCATCATCAGCCCTTCACCTTCAGCGAAGGAAAAGGACACGTTCAGGTTGCCAGGCAAGCGCGAACGCTCCGAACCGTTCACCGTGAGGTAGTCGAGCTTCGCCTCGATGCCCTTATAGAGGCGGTCGCGGAGGGCGGAGACGCGGGCGGCTTCTGACTCCATCTCTTTCTGAGCGAGCTCGGCGGCCTCACCGAAGCCCACGATGCCGGCGACGTTCAAGGTGCCCGAACGCATGCCGCGCTCGTGACCACCGCCGTCGATCTGCTCGCGCACGCGCACCCTGGGCTTACGGCGCACGTACAACGCGCCCACGCCCTTGGGGCCGTACATCTTGTGCGCGGTGATGGAGACGAGGTCCGCCTTCGCCGCGTCGACGTTGAAGGGGATCTTGCCCACGCCCTGCACGGCGTCGGTGTGAAAGAGCACGCCCTTCTCACGGCAGATGGCGCCGATCTCGTTGACCGGCTGCACCACGCCGATTTCATTGTTCGCGAGCATCACGCTCACGAGGATCGTGCGATCGGTGATCGCCTCGCGCAGCTGCTCGAGGTCGACCATTCCGTCCTTCCTGGGGTTCAGGTACGTCACCCGCGCGCCGACCCGAACCTTGTCGATCCACCGCTTGAGCACGGTGTCGTTCTCGAGCGAGTACTTGATCTCCAACGAGGCGAGCTCTTCCGGGTCGACGTCTTTCGAGGTCAGCTCCATCAGGCGCTGAATCTTGAGCTCGTCGATGCGCTCGGCCCGCTGGCGCTCGAGACGCTTGCAGGTGTCGAGCACCGCCTTGTGCTCGGTGGAGACCGTGATGATGTGGTCGCCCTTGTCCTTGTAGAAATCGACCACGCCCTTGATGGCGAGGTTGTTCGACTCGGTGGCGCCAGAGGTGAAGACGATCTCTTTGTCAGAGGCGCCGATCAGCGCACCTATCTGCTTGCGCGCCTTCTCGACCGCGGCTTCCGCTTTCCAACCAAAGGCGTGATTCCGAGAGGCTGCGTTCCCGAAGTCCTCCACGAAGTAGGGCTTCATCGCGTCGAAGACCCGGGGGTCCATGGGCGTGGTGGAGTGGTAGTCCATGTAGATGGGGAGCTTCATGGCGTCCTTCGAATGTGGACCAGCGCGGTCCGGTATCTCAATGCTCTAACGAGAAGATGGTGGACCAGTCAAGTCCACTATCAGTAGTTCCGAGGTGTTGCGCTTTGTTGCGAGCGACTCGCAAGATCTGCGCGGGGCGAATGTCAGTCTGAGCAGATACAGTTGCCCCTCGACGCACCAGTGCATCACTTCACCGCTTCACCAAGGCGTATCTATGAGGATTACCATTTCACTCGATGACGAACTCTACGCGGCCGTGAAGGCGCTGGCGAAGGCTGATGACCTCTCGGTGAGTGGGACGGTCAATACCCTGGTGCGGCGGTCGATCTTCCCGGTGAACCAACCGGTGCCGGCTCCGAGCGTGAGAAACGGGCTGGCCGTCGTGGATGGCCGAGGCCCACTGAGTTCGGAAGAGGTGCGTCGCATGGAGGAGCAACTGGACCAGGAATACGGGCCCAGGTGAGGTCGCTTCTCGATGGCAACGTGCTGTTGGCACTTTCCATTCGCTCGCACGAGTTTCATGAAGCGGCGCACCGCTGGTTTGCGACGGGCCCTCAGTTCGCCACCTCTCCGAGCACCCAGGGCACGCTGCTGCGGCTTCATCCGCGCTTCAGTGGAGATCCTTCGCTCGCGCTGGCCTGGCGCACTCTTGAGAGCTTCGTCTCGCACCCGCTCCACGCGTTCTGGGCCGACGAAGTGAGCTACTTCGACGTCGCGCATCAGCGGCTGCAGGGCGGGGCACAGGTGACCGATGCCTACCTCGCGGCGCTCGCCCGCCATCACGGAGGCAAGGTGGTCACCTTCGACAAGGCGTTCGCGCTGCTGCACCCTGACGTGGTGATCAAGATCGCAGCGATCTGATCCATCTCGGATCACCCCGAGACCCGGTTTCGCGGGTCTACCTTCCGGCACGCCGCTCGCTTTGAGAGCAGTCATGACCAAACACGCTCCGGTTCAGCTCTCCGCTTCGTTGCAGAGTGATGGTGCTCGGTACGCCGAAGGGTGGCGCCGTGGAAAGCCCGAAGAGGATCCGGAGAAGACGAAGAAGTGGGGCTGGATCTCGGCCAAGCCCAGCGAGTTCTTGATTCGCATGCGGGGCGGCAAGGTGGTCTCGGCCGGGCAGGGCGCCACCGTCTTCAAGTGGCCGTGGGACTCGATGGCCATCGTGCCCACCACCGTTCAGCGGCTGCACTTCGTGGCGGATCAGATCACCCAGGAAAAGGTCGGCGTGAAGGTGACTGGCATCGCGGTGTACCGGATCGCCGAGCCGCTGATCGCCTCGCGCATGCTCAACTTCAGCTTCCCCGAGCGCGCGCAGGAAAAGCTCGCCGAGATGATGGAAGAAATGTGCGTGGGCGCCTCTCGCAGGCTCATCGCCAACCTCACCGTCGAGCAGTGCCTGACCCGCCGCAAAGACGCGCTGTCCACCGAGCTGGTGCGCGAGATTGCGCCGGTGGTGAGCGGTGAAGGGCGCATGGAAGACGTCACCGACCGCGGCTGGGGCGTGGTGGTCGACACCATCGAGATCCAGGACGTACGCGTGCTCTCGGCCCAGGTGTTCTCGAACATGCAGGCGCGGTTTCGCCTCTCGCAGGAGCAGGTGGCGCGCGAGGCCGAGCTCGCCAAGGAACGCGCGATCCGCACCGATGAGACCGCGACCGAACGTGAGGTCGAGCTGATCAAGGTCTCTGCCACGACCGAGATCCGCCGGCAGAAGCAGGCGGCCGATGAGTCAGCGCGCCTGGAGAAGCTCGCCTCAGACGCCAAGGTGGAAGAGGCCAAGCTCGCGCAGGAACGCGCCACCCGCGCGGCGCAGATCGCTGCCGAGCGAGAGTTTCAGCTTCAAAAGATCACCGCCGAGCAGGAAGTCCGTCAGCGCCGGCAGCTCGCGGAAGAAGCGGCAGTGCACGAGAAGGCGCAGGCCGATCAACGCCAGGCGCTGCAGAAGCTCAACGCCGAGGTGCAGCTGCAGCAGGAAAAGCTGCGCGCCGAGCTCGAGGCCGTGCAGCTGGAGGCCCAGGCAGAACAGGCCCGGCACCAGGCGCGGCTCCAGCAAGAGGCGCAGTCAGGCGAGCTGCTGCGCAGCGCAGCCCACGTCGCCGAGGCCAAACGTGCGCTGACGGAGATCGAGACGCGCACGGTGGAGCTCGAGGTGCAGAAGCAGCAGCTGCTGGGTTCGTTCGAGATCGACCGCGCCGCCAAGCTGCGGCAGATCGAAAACAACCTTTCCCCCGAAGTCATCCAACTGGCCGTGGCCCATCGGCTCCCGGAGCTCGCCGCCGCCTTCCAGCAGAAGATGGGCGAGGTGCACGTCACCGCGGTCGATGGCGCGAACCCGTTCGGCTACATCGCCGCCGCCGTCGAAGGTGTCATGGGGCTTGCCCGAAGTGCGGGGCTCGACCTGAAGAAACCCCAGTGAATTCAATCGGCTGACTGCGGGACTGATTTCTCTTAGAAACGCATTCCCCGCCGCCTGCATATTGAACTCACACATGAAGCGTTCGACCGTTCTCGCCCTGGCTTCTCTCTCCGCCATCGGGCTGGTTTTCATCCCGTCGCTCATCCCCGCGGGGCCCACTTCATCGTTGGACGCTTCGTCGTTGCTCGCTTCCGGCCGGCTCTTCATCGCGGCCGGGGTGATCTTTCTGGGCGGCTTGCTGACCTCGCTCACGCCCTGCGTCTACCCCCTGATTCCGATCACGGTCGGCGTCTTCGGAGCGCGCCAGGCCGAGTCGAAGGGCAGGGCGCTCATCCTCACCACCGCCTACGTGGTGGGCATGGGCATCGTCTTCGCGTCGCTGGGCGTGTTCGCGGCGTTGTCCGGCCGGGCCTTCGGCTCGGTGCTGGGCAACACCTGGGTGCTGGTGGGGCTGGCGAGCTTCATGGCGGTGCTGGCGAGCTCAATGTTCGGTGCGTTCGAGCTTGCGCTCCCTTCGGGGCTGGCCACGAAACTCAACGGCGTCGGTGGTGGCGGCATCATCGGCGCGCTGTTGATGGGCAGCGTGGCCGGCTTTCTCGCCGCGCCCTGCACGGGTCCCGTGTTGACGGGGGTGCTCACCTGGGTGGCGCAGACGCGTGATCCGGTGATCGGCGGCGGCCTGCTGTTCATCTACGCGATGGGCATCGGCGTGCCGTTCTTCCTCATCGGCGTCTTCACCATGCGCCTGCCCAAGAGCGGCGTGTGGATGGAGTGGGTCAAGAGCGTGTTCGGGATCGCGCTGCTGGCGATGTCGATCGGCTACCTGCGTGATGCGTCCCCTGCGTTGCGCGAGGTCATCGGCGCTACCACCGAGCTGATGGGCCGCAGCGTTGCCATCAGCGTCGGCGCGGCGCTCGCGTTCATCGGCGTGCTGGTCGGCGCGATTCACCTGTCCTTCAAAGAAGGCACGCAGTGGCTGCCCAAGAGCCTCGGCGTGACGGCCGTGCTGGTGGCGTTCATGGTGCGAATGGCGGCGCCCGAAGGCGCTGCGAAGATCATCGAAGGCGGCGCGCCCCCCGCGGAGTTTGCCTGGGCGCTCACCTTCAAGCCGGAAGAGTCGTTGGCGCCTTTTGAACAGGTGCTGGCGAAGGCCAAGGCCGATTGCAAGCCGGTGATGATCGACTTCTTCGCTGACTGGTGTGCGGCCTGTAAGGAACTCGATCAGCTGACCTACGTCGCGCCCAGCGTGGTGGCTGAAGCGGGCCGCTTCGTGACCATCAAGGTCGATGGGACCAACGAGAATGACGCGACGGCCGCTTTGTACGAGCGCTTCGGCGTGAAGGGCCTGCCCACGGTGGCCTTCATCGATCCGATGGGTGAGGTGCTCCAGAACCCGCGCATGACGGGCTTCCTGCCGCCCGAACAGTTTCTCCCCGAGATGCGGAAGTTAGGTCTGGGCACGTGCTCGCGTACGCCCTGACGCTCATGGTGGGTGCCGCCGATGGAGGCCACGAGGTGCTCGCGTTGCTCGAGCGTCAGTCGGCTTCGTGGAGCAAGGGCGACCTCGACGCGTTCTGTTCGGTCTACGCGGATGACGCGGTCTTCGTCTCACCCAGCGGGGTGACGCGCGGCCGGGCAGAGGTGCTGGCGCGCTACAAGAAGAAGTACCCGACCGCTGCAGCGATGGGGAAGCTGACGTTGAGCCCGATCGACGTACGCGAGTCGATGGATGTCGTCTCAGTCGCCGCGAAGTGGACGCTCGAATACCCCGACAAGCCCGCGGCCACCGGCCACACGGTGGTGGTGTTCCGCCGCACTCAAAACCAGTGGCGCATCGTTCACGACGCCTCGATGTAATTCGATGAGATCCGGGTCAAGTCACGCCTCGATACCCATTTGTTCGCTGGAACCCGAACGCAACCTTCGTGCACGATGAACGAGTGAAGCACCTCTTCCTTTCTTTCCTGCTCGTCGCCTGCACCCCCAAACCCGCCTCCACGCTGGTGCCCGACGTCGACGCCTCCACCCCCGACGCCTCCGTGGCCGTCGACGCGGGCGTGTCATGCGCCTGCCAGCAGTGGGGCAATCCGCGAAACCGCGGGCTCGTCGCTGACCCACTCGTCGAACTCTCCGGCCTGGTGGCGAGCCGCGCGCAACCCGGTGTCTTCTACGCGCACAACGACTCAGGCGACTCCGCGCGCTTCTTCGCCATCGCCGCGACCGGCGCGATCGCGCAGACCTTTACGCTCGAGGGGGCCACCGCGACCGACTGGGAAGACATCGCGCTCGGCCCATGCCCCAGCGGCACCTGCGTGTACCTGGGCGACATCGGCGACAACCTGCGGCTGCGCAGCGATTACGCCATCTACCGAGTCCCCGAACCGACGGTGACCTCGGGCACCACCACCGTTCCGTGGGAGCGCTTCCGCTATCAATATCCCGAAGGCGGCCGTCACAACTCCGAGGCGATCTTCATGCACCCGTCGACGGGCCGCCTCTACCTGGTCACCAAAGAAGACAGCGCGCCGAGCGAGGTCTACCGGTTTCCCCTGCCGTTCGATTCGGGGAAGGTGGCGATGCTCGAGCGGGTGGCCACGCTCACGGTGCCCAGCTCGACCGATCGTCCCCTGACCGGCGCCGACGTCAACGTCTGCGGCACCGCCGTATTGCTGCGCATGTACAACCGGATGGTCGAGCTGCGCTTGCCGTCGGGAGAGACCGACTTCGAGAAGATCTTCGCGGTGGACCCGGAAACGGTGCCCACGGCGAGCGAAGGGCAGGGCGAGGCGGTGGCCTATGGGGCCGACGGGCAGTCGTACTTCACCGCGAGTGAGAAGCTGGTCGACCCGCCTCCGATGTACGAGCAGCGCTGCCGATGATTCGGGTCGCTCCACCTCGGCCAGCCGTCCGCTCCGCTCCCGGCTGTCTCGCGCAGCGTTTCGCTGCTGACGGTTCCGTTCGATGAGCTGGAAGTCAGCCTTCGGTCATCTGGCTGCTCGCGTCGTGCAGGGCGTAGCGTTGGTGAGCCAGGCGCCTTCGCGAACGCTCACTGCGAAAGAATGCGAGCTGGTCGCGCCGATCTACCAGAGCAGTGTCGACCTCTCGAAGATCCGCGTACGGGAAAACGTGCGCGGGTTGCTCAACGCAAGCCGGCGCGCCTTCGTCATCGAAGAGACGATGTTCCTTCCCAGCGGGTACCTGCCGCTGCGCAGCCACATCCTGGTGCACGAGGTGTGTCACGTCTGGCAGTTCCAGAACGGTGGGCACGCGTACATCGGTGACTCAGTGCACGCGCAGTTGCTCGGTGACGGGTACGAGCTCGAGAAGGGTTTGCTCCAGGGTCGCGGGTGGGCCGAGCTGAACGCGGAACAGCAAGCGACGTTGATCGAGGCGTCGTTCACGCAGGGCTGCTTCGAGGGCAAGCCGTTCAGGGTGCGTGGCCGCGATTGGACTGAGTCCTGGCGCACCGCAGTCACTGAGCTCAGAGCCGGTCGCGGCGCCAGGTTCACTTCGGTACGCTGAACAAACAGCCCACACCTGTCCTCCACAAGCAGTCGAGGGAGTACCTCTGCCTCTCGCACGCAAGTGGCATCTCGACTGCGCTCGATGCGAACGGTGACTCGAGCGACTCGAGCGAACGGTGACTCGAGCAAACGGTGACTCGAGCGAGCGGTGCTACTTTCGCTTGAACACCCGCTTCAACTCGAGGGCCTTCTCACCGGGCGCAGTGACGATGATCCGCAACGTCATCGCCCCGTCCTCCTCCACTCGGCGGCGCAGCTCGAGCGGCACTTTGGCTTCCTTCTCCAGCGTGACGTGACCGCGCCCGACGATGGTGTCGCCTTCGATGGTGACCACGTACCAAAGCTGATTCCCGAAGAAGTCATCGACCGTCGGCGTGACGCCATCGAACACGAGCGTGTTCCGCCTGCTCGGCACCACCCCTGACTTCACCTCGATGGTCGCGCGTTCAGCCGTGGTGACGATGACGTTGATGGGCCGCACCGTGGGCGCCAACTTCCGAAGCACCCACGCCACCTTGAGCCGCTCGAGCACGGGCGCCGTGTCGCTCGATCGTTCGCTGTCGAGAACCCACGTACCGTCGAGCGCCGACACGCCGCCATCACTCGCCGCCAGCAGCAGCGTGAGGGCGAGCGCAGAGCTCAGAAGCTGCCGCCGAAGTTGATCATCGCGCCCGTCGGACTGGGGTTGGTCTCGATGGGTTCACCCGTGCCGGTCTTGGGAACCGGAGCTGCCGCAGGTGCACCCGGCGTCGGGGTCAGAACGATCCACGTCACGCCGCCCACCACCGCCGCCGCACCTGCACCGACCAGGATGTTGGCGAGCAATGCGCTGGTCGGGGCCGCCTTGGCTTCCGCGCGCGTCACGCCGACGGGGTCACCACCGGCCTCGAGCTTCGTGCGAACACTCTGCGCGCCCTGACCGAAGCCCACGCCGATCGCCACGGCCGCGGCCCCCACGATCGCCAGGTAAAGGCCCGGCTTGGTAAAGAAGCCGCCCCTGGGGTCTTCCACGGGCTTGGCCACCACCACTTGCTCCAGCGGGAGCGCGACCAGTGAGACCTTCACGTCGACCGCCTTGCCGGACTCCACGGTGACCGTCTGCTCGAACGGCTTGTAGCCAGGCGAGGTGACCTTCACGGTGCGGGCGCCGCGCTGAGCTATCACCTCGACTGCGCCCATGCCGTTCTCGACCCCATCGACCGTCACCACGCCCGACGGATCGTTCTCGATGACGATCTTGCCGTTGGGGATCGAGAGGGTCTTCTGCACCTGCACCACGAACCCGGCGAGCTTCTTGATGAACTCGCGATCTTTCTGACCCTGGCTCTTCCCGGCGACGCCCAGAAAGCTCTTCTCGGCCTTCTCTGCGCTGTCCTGAGAGACGACGAGCACCTCGTTGAAGCCGGGATCCCAGCCGTACATGGTGACCAGTGAGCCGACGTTGTTCTTCTGCACGGTGAGGCGAACGACGCGGTTCACCTTGAGCTTCTTCGCTGACGCTTCCATGCACGCGTAGTCGGTGCAGGCGTCGGCTTTCGCGAACTCTGCTCCGAGCTGGCTGCGCGCCAAAGAAGGCTCGACCACGGTCTGAAAGAGATCGCCCTGGCCGAGCTGCTTGAGCAGCTCAGCTTCGAGCTGGCGGGCACGCGAGGCGCTCACTTCTTCCGAGTCGGCGGCCTTCACCGAGAGCACACCCAGGGTGGGGCGGAACTCGACCGGAATGACCACCTTCTCTTCCGTCAGGTCGAGCTCGAAGTCCTGCGCCATCGCCGACGTGGCGAAGAGGATCACGGGGAAGGCGCTGCGAACGAAGCTGAGGGTCACGTGTTCTCCGGAACAAAACGGCGGATCTGGTCGACCAGCTCCGAGGCGCTCGCCGTGCCGCGCACGAGCTTCTTGTCTTTCTCGGTGACGAAGTGCTGCTCGATGAGGAACTGCAAGGCGTTCTCCAGGCTGGTCTTCGACAACGCTTCCGAGGCGGTGATCGTACCCGCGAGGAAGTCGGCGCGGCCAGCTTCCAGCGCGCGCTTGAGGTACTCCTTGCGATCACACCCCCCCGCGGGGAGGTCGAGGGCGGTGCGGGCGGCGAGCAGGTACGACTCCAGCGAGTCGCGCAGGAGGTCTGCGAGGAACTGAACCATCGGCCGAGCGTGCGCTTCGGGCGCGATGTGAATGCCGTTGCCCGGAGGCGCCACCGGGCTGTGCCCACCCCGCGACAACAGGCCCAGCTTGCCCAGGTGATCCAGCGTCTCGTCGAAGATGTGCTCGAAGGTCTTGCCCACCGGGTAGAGAAACTCGAGCTTGAAGAGCCGGGAAAGGAAGAGCGCGTGTTCCTTGATGGTGGCGCGATCGGCCTTCGGATCGTTCGCCATCACGGCCGCGCAGACGATGGTTCGCCCGGCGACCAGGTTCATCAGGGTGTTCTTGTAGAAGCTGAGCTCGGCGCGCCGATCGTCTTCGACCTGAAAGATGGGCTCGCCCCGGGCCTCGATGCTGCGCACCATGCCTTCGCTGCAGAACATTCGCATGGCCTCCGAGATGGCGCCGATCACGGTGGGATCCGAAGGTGAGGTCATCAACAACCGGGAGAGCGGGGCGCCCAGCTCGGTGGCCAGCCCCCGCAGGAAGACGATGCGATCGGTCAGCTCACGCACCGAGATGCCGCGGCGGCGATGCGCGAGGAGCGCCGAAGCGAGCAGCGCATGCGGGGTGACGGTGGAGACCCTGCTGATGCCGTACATCACCCGGTGGCCGAGCGCGCGAACGAGCGCCTTCTTCTGATCGTCGGTGGCGGTCTCGCGCACCACGCCGCGTTCCTTCATCAGCTTCGCGAGCGAAACCGGCTCATCGAAGGTCAGGTAGATGCGCCCGTAGTTCTGCGTCAGCACCGCGGGGGCCGAGAGCAGCGCCTTCAGGTCTTCCGGCTTCTTCTCGCCGCCTTGCAGCTCCTTCTTGTAGCTCGCACCCTCCACCACCTTCTCGTAGTCGATGGCGATCGGCACGAAGACCAGATCGTTGCGCGCGCCTTCCATCACCGCGTCGACGAGCCAGGTGAAGAGCCCCAGCTTGGGTTGCAGCAGCTTGCCCGTGCGCGATCGCCCGCCTTCGGGGAAGAACTCGTGGTGCAGGCCGTCGTGCACGATCTTCTTGAGGTAGGCCTTGAAGGTGGCCGTGTAGAGCTTGTCGCCCTTGAAGCTGCGCCGCAGGAAGAACGCGCCACAGCGGCGCAGGAACGGCCCCAGCGGCCAGAACGAGAGGTTCGCTCCCGCGGCGATTAGCGGCGAGCTGTAGCCGCGCGTCCACAGCACGTACGACATCACCAGGTAGTCGATGTGGCTCTTGTGGCTGGGCGTGAAGACCAGCGGCGCCTCGGAGGCGGCCTTCATCGTGCGATCGAGCCCCTCCTCGTCGACCTCGATGCCGTCGTAGATGCGGTGGAACACCTGGTTCAGGATCGACGCGAAGAGCCCGACGTAGCTGGGGCTTTGCCTGGCCGCGATGGCGTCGAAGTTCTTCTTCGCTTCCTTCATCACCACCGGCAGCGGCTTGTTCTTCTCCGTCGCCACCTCCTGCGCGGCCTGCTGGAAGACCTTGTCGCGCATCGCTTCGTCGATGAGGCGATCGGTCTCTTTGGCGGGCGGGCCGAAGACCGCGCGGGTTTCCTTGGCGAGGTGGTGATGAAGAGCGCCGCGCACCTTGCGGGCGATCACCGCGGTAGGGCTGTCGCCTTCGTTCTTGATCACCTCGCGCAGATCGATCGGGGTGCCGACGCGCAGTTGGGCGCGCTCGTAGTTGCGCATGAACGAGACGACCGAGTGCACGAAGCCCGGCGCTTCCGGGCTGCCGAAGATGCGATCGGAGATGCTCGGCTTGACCTTCTGTTGCCACTTCTCCCAGACCAGTAGTTCGGGCACGAGGAAGATGGGCCGATCGCTCTTGCGGGCGAGCTCGACCAGGGCAGGGAAGGGATCTTCGCGGCCCTCGCGCCCACGCGCGGTGTTGAAGCCGCTCTCGCGCATGAAGATGAGGGCCGACCCCTGCTGGTCGCGGGCCCATTCGAACCGTTGAGCGTGATCGCCTTCCATCTTCGAGTTGGTGAACGGCCGGGTGAACCAGCGGCGCAGGTTCACCGCAGCACGGATGGCAGGCAGACCGCGGCGGACGAGGGCCCAGTTCAGGAAGAGAAAGTTGACCCACGCGCTGGTTCGCATGACGTGAACCACCAACCCCCGCCCGCTGAGCTCCTGCAGTTCGTCGATCCCCGTCTGGGGAAAGCGCACGGCCTCGAAGAAACGTTGCCCCAGCTCGCGGCCGATGGGCCCGAACTCTTGCTTGAGGACCAGGTCCCCTTTGAGCGGTTTGGCTTGAATCGCTTCTTCGGACAAGGGGCACGAACCATAGGCGAATCTGCCCGAATCGAGCCGTCCAAATTCTGCCTCCCTCTGCCTCTGGGAAAGGGTCGGGGTGAGGGCCTCGGGCCACGCAACGAGGCCACGAAGACGCAACGCTGGCCTCGAACGGGCCGATTCGCACGGTGAACGGTCGCAACCACCCGGCACGCCGATTGAACAAGGGCAAGGCATGGAACCCACGACCCCGCCGCCGACCCCAACCCGACTCAGCTGGCTCTGGAACCAACACTGGGCCGGAGGAATCTTCATCATCACCTTCGCGGTCTGGGTGATCGCAGGCCAGGTCTCGCACCGCACCGACTTCGCCTCGACCGAGCTGGCCGACGACGTCGAGTCGCGCTGGGGAGCGCCTGTCGAGCAAGCCGCGCCCTCGCTGCGCGCCGTGCAGAGCGGCACCGTCTTCACCGAGCTCGCGCCGCTCTCGCTCTCTGAACAACGCGTGAAAATCGACGCGACGATGAACTACCGCAAACGAGGCCTCGCGTACTTTTCCGGCTTCGACTTCACCTTCGACGGCACCTACCTCGCCGAGAACCCCGAGCCGCACGACATCGACGTGGCCTTCGTCTTTCCGATCGAGGTCGACAAGTCGCAGGTGCTGCTTTCCGAGCTCGCCTTCTCGGTCGATGGCGCGCCGTCTTCGATGGATCTGGGTGAAGGCGGTGATCGCCTGGTCTGGACAGGGCGCATGCCGGTCGGCGGCAAGACCGAGTTCCACATTCGGTACCGGGCGCGAGGCCTCGAGTCGTTCGTCTACCGGCTCGACCCCGCGCTGCAGGCACGCAACGTCACGCTGAACATCGACGTGACCGGTGGAGAAAACATCGACTACCCACCCTTCGTGCTCGCCGCGAGCGCGAACACCACGGGTGATGGCAAGGCATCGCTCGAATGGAAGTACCCCTCGCTCGAGTCGGGCGTGGCGATGGGCGTCATTCTGCCGTCGGTGAAGAAGTACGACGAGCTGATGGCCACCATGGCGTTCCGTGCAGTGGTGCCGGGCATCGTCTTTCTTTTTGGGCTGTCGCTCTTGTCGCTGCGGCATCGCCGCAAGCTGCACCTCTGGGAGACCTACGTGGCCGCTGCCGCCTTCGGCTTCACTTCGGTGTTGCTCGCCTATCTGGGGGCGTTCCTGCACTTCCTCGCCGCGTGGGGCGTGACGATGGTGGGCATGGGGGCCGCGGTGGTGCTCTACGTCTCCCGGCTCTTTCCTCGAGAGCGCTTGCATTGGCTCGCCGGCGCGTGGGTCGCGACGCAGGTGCTCCCGACGCTGGCGGTGTTGTTGCCGGGCTACACCGGGCTCATCTACACGCTCGAGCTGCTCGCAGGCCTGCTCGCCGTGATGACGCTGGTCACGCGGAAAGAGGTGCGCGCCTTTCTCTCTGACCGCCCGGTGGAGGTGACGTCATGACGCCCGCGCTGTGGGTGCTGCTGCTCGCCGCCACGCCGAGCGCTGGCACGGTGACGCTGCCGATCGACGAAGCCCGAACCTTACTGTCCACCCCGAACGAAGACGCGGCGCCGATCTCTGCTGCGGTGATCAGCCAACGCCTGACAGGCCAGGTGACGGGAGATTCGCTCGAGGTGACCGCCACCTTCCAGGTCACGGTGATCGAAGCGACTCGCTGGAGCCGGCTCTCGCTCATCAAGCTCGATCCCCACGTGACGCTGGTCGATGCGACGAGTGGTGAAGGCATGCTGGTCACCACGCACCAGAACGAGGTGGCGTTCGTCTCGAAGGTGCCCGGCACGTACACGCTCGAGCTTCACCTCTCGGTGCGTGCTGAAGGCAGTGCGGTGCACGTCGCGCAGTTCACCCGTGGCGCTGACGCACGTGAAGGCGTGATGCACGTCGAGACGGCCGCGCCGGAACAATCACTCGAGCAGGGCGCTGAAGTGCTCTCGACCGGCGGCGCGTGGATCGTTCGATGGAAGGGCCGCACCCAGGCCGCAGTTGCTGCTGCGCGCCCGCCGATGGAACCAATCGTCTCCGCAGCCCAGGTACAGGTGGTGAGCACGGTCGAGGGTCGCGCGCGCATGACGGTGGAGTACCGCCTGGGTCTCGACCGCGAACAGACCCTCGCGTTGCGACTGCCCCCGGATTGGACGCTGACCCGCGTGAGCACGAACGGAGCCCCGCGCGCCGTGCCGGCCGGTAAGGAAATCGCGCTGACGGTCAACCCGCAGACCGCTGGTGGCCGCGAGGGCGTGGTGGAGCTCACCCTCGAGCGTGACTTCGGCGTCTTTCATCTCTCCGGGAGGCTCAACCTATCGCTGCCCGGAGCCTCCTGGCCCACCTCGCTGATGAACGCGAGCGTGCACCTGCCGAACGTCTTCGAGTACCGCCGCCTGGGTGGAAGTCTCGAACCGTCAGACGAGGTGCGATCCACCAATCAAGCCTTGCCGGGAAAGGCGCTGCACTTCCGCCAGCACCTGGTGGCTTCAGCCGGACCGACGCTCGAGCTGGGCTACTCGGTGGATCTCACCAACCGCTACTTCCGGGCGAGAAGTCATTGAAAGCAGCCCCCTTTCCCTTTTGGGGAGAGGGTTTGGGTGAGCGGCGGTCCCCAACACACTCAATCGCAGCGAAAGCGCCGCAAAAGTCACCGCAGGCGCCTCGAACGGATCCCGAAACAAAGCCCGAACATCGGCCGCCGAAATCAGCTTCCGGGCGAACGCCTGAGCCAACGCATCACCCAGCAAATACCCAAGCGAATGACTGACCCCATTCATCAGACTCAGGCTCGAGACCGGCACCATCTTTTGAGCCGCCTCGAGTTCATCCCCAAGGGCCGTCGAGATCGCGAGCGTGAACGCCGCGACCCGCTTCAGCTCGCCGCGCCCCGACTCGAAATGCCACGTCCACTCATCGAGCTGCGTGCAGCGCCGCTTCGGATTGACCAACCGGCTGCCAAAGAACCCGAGCGCCTCCTCGAGGCAACGCGCCCAGAACCCATCTGCGCGAGACCGCGGCCGCCCCATCGCGTCACCGACGCACAGGTGACGAACGAAATGAGCCGCTTCTTCCGCCGCATGATTGAGCGAGAACGAGGCGATCCACACCGCGCGCGCCCGCGGAATCCACGCGCTCTCCAGCGACAACACGTGCTGTTCGAGATGCCGCAGCTCCGCCGCCGTGAACCGAGCCCGCTTCGACAACCGCTCGAGCACATCGAAGTCACCCGCGCTGAGCACCAGCACCTGGTCGACCGCGTTGCCCACCTCGAGACCGGTAAACCGCCCGATGTCTCGCGCGAGATGGCGAAAGGTCAGCGCGATGCCCGACTCATCGATCGGCGCGTCGCCCGCCTCGGCTTCCACGTAGTCTAAGAAGCTGCGCTGACACACCACCGGCGAGGTGTTCACGAGGCACACTTCACGCGCTGACAACTCGACCGCGCGCGTCGTCTCTACCTTGCCGGTGCGCGCCAGCGACCAATAGACGCCCTCGGCATTTTGATAGACCACCAGCGACTTACGCTGGGTCTGACCGAGCAGCGCCTCGACCTTGGCAGGCAGGTGACCCGGCGCCACGTGAAACTGGCCCACCAGCGCGAGCACGAGGGGCTGATCAGCCGCCTTCGACGCCTTGGCGATGGGCTTGGCTGCGGCCGCGTCACGCAGCTCGAGCGAGCGGGGCCCCGAGGCGCGGCGATCGATGGCGATCACCTCGAGCTTCTTCTTTCGCGCGAGCTCGAGGATCGGCGCGAAGCCCGGCCAGATGTCGAAAGGCCCGCGATACGGATGGCCGATGCGCGAGAGAAAGACCTTCTCGGACAACTTGCCGGCGACGAACGCCTCGAGCGTGGCCTGGTGCCGGGTCTCGACGAACTCCAGGGCGAGCACCACCCGTCGGCCGGTCGACAGCGCGCTCTTGAGCAGGGCCAGGTACGCCTGCTGGGCCATGCGCAGCGTGTGGTAGTCGCCCACGTAGACGAGGTCGGCTCTCGCCACCCGCGCGTCGACCTCGGCCAGGCTGATGACCTTGCGAAAGCCCCGCGTGGCTGACTCGTAGCGCCGCTGATACGCCTTGAAATGAGGCGACGCGCCTTGCACCTGTTGCGCGATCTGCCGTGCCTGGTGCTTGAAGAGCGAACGCTGCAGGGACAACGACGATCGCATGGACGGCCGGACGGTCCCACGCCGGTTTCAGCACTGCAAATTTCCACCCTTGCGTTGAGGGGAGGCACCGTCGAGCATTGAGGCACGTGCGTTCGGTTTGCCTGGGCCTCATCAGTCTGGCGGTGTTGTCCGCAACGGCCGCTGCCGAGACGCGGGCGACCTTTCTGCACGACGCTCCGAGTGAAGCTGCGCTGAACAAGCCGCTCGTGCTCGAAGGTTCGCTTTCGGGCGGAGCCAGCTATTCGAAGGTGATCGCGCGCGTGCGCGGGCCGGGTGAGCCGTACGAAGATTTTCCCCTCGAGCTTCAGTACGGCGATCTCTACCGGGGCACGTTGCCGGCCTCACGCATGGTCTCGCCGGGCATCGAGTATTACTTCGAAGGTGTCAGCGCTGAGGGTGACCGCACGGCCATCTTCGCCAGCGCCGGCCAGCCGGTGCGGGTGATCGTCATGGGCGATGATCCGCCCGAGCCTGTGGTCGCCGCCGCTCCGGTGAAGCCGAAGTGCAAGAAGGGGAAGAAGTGCAGGGAAGAGCCTCCGCCTCCTGCGCCCAAGGAACTACCGGCCAAACGTCCGGCGGAGTGGGTGGACACGACGGAGAAGCCGGCTTCGGCTCCGGCCAAGAAGGTCGAGGTCGTTGCCGTCGCGGCCCCTCACCCCAACCCTCTCCCCGCTGCGCAGGGCGAGGGGGCTCAACGTTCGCCGACCCGCCGTCAAAGTGAGCTTGAAGAAGAGCTCGCCTTGTACGGGGCCGAAGCGACCGCTGGCGTTGCCCAGCGCATCGACGAGAGCGCTCGCGTGGTGCCTCAGATGCCCACGGTGCTCACGGCTGCGCAGCTCAAACAGTTGGGCGTGCGCTCCGTGCACGAAGCGTTGGATCTGGTGCCGGGGCTCAGCGTCAGCCGCGACGTGCAGGGCTTCTACCGCGTTGCAATGCGGGGACTGCGCAGCGACCCCGAGCTGCTCTTCACGCTCAATGGTCAGCGGCTCAACAACTTCTACGACGGCAAGGCGCTCGCGCTGCTGCCGGTCGACAACCTCGAGCGCATCGAGATCTTCCGGGGTCCCGCGACCGCCGACGTCGGGCTGGGCAACGTCACGGGCGTCATCAACCTCGTCACCCGCCGTGACGCCGGCTTTCGCGCTTCAGGCAGCCTCGGCACCTGGGAAATGTTCGACGCGCACCTGAACGCCGCGGGCACCTTCGGCTCAGTGACGCTCTTCGGCGACGTCGACGTGGCGAGCCAATACGGCGTGCGTCGCACGGTGCTGCGCGACGGGCTCGACTCGGCCAGTGCTCCGCGGCGCAAGCTCACCCTCGACAAGCGCCTGCTGGTCAACGCGGGGCTGGGCGCAGCCATCGCGACGGAAGGCCTCGGTACCTTTGATGCCTCAGCGCGCTTCATGCTCGAAGATCGCAGCGCGTTGATTGGTCTGTTCGACGTGGTCGGCCCCGATTCGCGGCTCAACTGGATGACCATTCAGGCGCAGCTGGGCTGGAAGAAGCCGCTGCCCGATGGGGGGGCGCTCTCGGTGCGCGCCTGGTTCGATCAGCAGTCGACGAAGCGGCTGTGGCAGCTCGCGCCCGACGGCTGGCAGGTGCGCGCCAGCGACGACAGCACCCTCTTCCCTGACGGCGTGCTGGAGCAGGCGACGTACGGAACGCGCGGCCTCGGGCTCATGGCCAAAGGCGAGTTCGTGCTCCCGCTGAAGAATCGGCTGGTGGCTGGCCTGTCGGTCGAGCAGCAGACGATCACCAGCGCTGAGGTGCTCGCGAACTCGGTGCCGATCACCAACGTGAACGCAGGCCAGTTGCTGCGCCCCGATGGTTTGCGCTTGCCGACGGAAGACGGGCGGGGTGGCCGAGGCCCCGCGGCCGATCGGTTCTCGTTGGGCGTCTTCGTCTCCGACACCTGGACTCCCGTCGACGTGGTGAGCGTGCAGGCGGGCGTGCGCTTCGATCTCACCCAGCTTCCCCGCGGCGACGCCTTCGGCCAGTGGGTGGGCTCGACGATGGTGCCTTCGTTCGGCCCGCGGCTCGGGCTGACCGTCACGCCGGCGCGATCGCTCGTGCTGCGCGGTCACTACGGCCGATCGTTCCGCGCGCCGACCCCGCAGGAATACGCCGAGACGGTGCCCAACAACGACTTCAACCAGGGCCGCTTCGTCGGCAACCCCGAGCTGCAGGGCGCGTACATCGACTCGGTGGAGGGCGGCGCGGAATACCTGCAAGGCGTCGGCGAAGGAAAGCTGCGGCTCAAGGTCAACGCCTTCTTCGAGCGCATCACCAACGCGATCGTGCAGGTCGACACCTCAGGCAACCTGGTGCCGTATCGCAACCGATTGCTCGGCGTTCAGGCGGTCGGCCTCGAAGGTGAAGCCCGCCTCGAGCTGACGCAGCGCCTGTCGGTCTGGGTCAACGCGTCGTGGGTGCGCGCCGAAGATCTCACCACGCCCACGCAGAGCCGCGTTCTGACCGACGTGCCGCAGGTTCGCATGAACGGCGGCGTGAGCCTGCCCATCGGCCGCTGGCTCAACGTCGACCTGGTGGGCCGCTTTGCTTCCGAGCGCCGCAACAACAGCCGCTCTGTGCTCGAGCTCATTCGCCGCTACACGCTGCCCGGCAACGCCACCGTCACCGCGCAGTTGCGCACCGAGCCGCTGTTCGATCACCTCGAGCTGATGGTGCTCGGGCAGAACGTCTTCAACTTCGAGTACGCCGACGACGCGATCCGGCCCGATCGGGTCACCGCCGGCGTGCCGCGTGAGACCTGGCAGGCGTTCCTGCAAGCGAAGGTGGGGTTCTGATGAGGCGTCACCTTCTCGTCTTCGTGGCGCTCGTCTGCGGCACCGGGTGCATCGCGTACAACGATCAATGCCAGCCGCTGGTGGAGAACCCCAACGAGCGGGTGGCCTTCATCGCGCGCGGCACCGAGCTGTTCCTCGATCGCCCCAACGCCCGGCACGGCAACAACGCCATCGGCCAGCAGGCGAGCGACGCCTTCTCGTGGGTGTTCTCAGAGACCGACAAACCAGCCGACTTCGGCGTGGTGAACGGCGGCTCGATTCGCGCCGAAGGGCTCTGCACCACCCGCAACATCGTCGCTTCAGGCCCGCTCTCGAACGGCGTGCTGCACGAGATCATGTTGTTCGAAAACCCGGTGCAGGCCATCGACGTCTCAGAGCAAGAGGTGCTCGCGATGTTCGAACATTCCGTCGAGCGGCTCTTCGCGATGCCCGCGCCGATCGTCTCGCCCGCGGGCTCGTTTCTTCAGGTCTCCAAAGAGGTCAGCCTCACCGTCGACTGCTCACGGCCCCCCCTCGATCGGGTGATCTCGTTGAGCATCGGAGGGCAGGCGATCACCAAGCCGGGCCGCTCCCTCGATCAGCGCAGGCTGCGGGTGGCCACCTCGAGCTTCATCATCGCGGGCGGCGACGGGTACTCGATGCTCGCAGGCAAAGGCACCGACCCGACGCGAAACCCGGCCAACGCGCAGCGTTTCGGCGGCATCGACTCGAACATCGCGGCGGCGTACCTGAAGCAAAGCGGCTTCAACTCCACCGTGGAAAGCGGGTTCAAGGTCGAGCCCGCGCGCCAGGTGCTGATGAACTGCGCGGTGCCCACGCGCCCGCAAAACTAAGCCCTCTGCACCCGGGGAGGGCACAGAGGGCGGGCACCACTCACCGAACTGAAATCAGCCCTGGGTGGTGGTGGTGGGGTTGCTCGCGTTGGCCGCGGCGTCGAGCACGTCGTTGGGTGAGGGCATGCGCTTCAGGTCGACGCGCGCGATCTTCCACGCCTGCTGGACGATCCAGGACAACGAACGATCCTGGCGACCCGACTCGTGCTCGATTTCCTTGAGCATCTCTTCAGGAAAGTAGAGCGACTGCTTGCGATGGTCGGTGGTCGACATCAGCGACGGTCCTCTTTGGGATCCGGCGCGCCGGCGACGTCATTGACGGCCGGGAAAGACTTGATGCGTTCGCGGGCGATCTTCCACGCCTGCTGAACAACCCAGGACAGCGAGCGGTCCTGACGGTTCGCCTCTTCCTGGATCTCTTTGAGCATCTCCTCGGGGAAGTAGAGCGATTGCTTGCGCTTGTCGGTGCCAGACATGAGGGCCATCTCCGCTGAAAGGGAATGAGAATCGGCCCGAGTTATCCGACACTCGGCCACGAGAATCAACCATTTCCCCCTCATGCTCACAGGGCACGACACACGCTAAAAGCAGGGTCATGCGTGTTCTTTGCCTGATCGGGTTGGTCCTGACGGTGTCGGCCTGCAAGTGCGGGCCTGCGGTGGCGAAGGTGAACCCCTCGTTGGGGGTGGCTCCTTCGGGGCTCGATTTCGGTCAGGTCAAGGTCTCCGAATCGAAGCAGCTCACCGTGCGCCTCGAGTCGCAGACCCGCACGTCGGTGATTTTTTCTTCCATCGTGATCGAAGGCGGCGGCGCGGGTGCCTATCGCCTCGGGAGCACGCCCCTGGAGCTCGGGCCGCAAGGCACCGTGACCGTGACGATCACCTTCACGCCGCCCGCAGTGGCCGCGTTCACCGCCAGCCTGGTGCTCAACAGCAACGATCCCGACCGGCCCGCGACCCGCATCGCCCTGGCGGGAGAAGGCGCCGAGCCGAAGATCGGGGTGACGCCTGACTGCCAGGGTCCCCGAGGTTGCACGGCGATCGTGGTGGTCGAGCCGCCTTCCATCGACTTTGGAATGGAGCCGCTGGTGCGCCTGATGCCGGTGGATCCCACCCGGTTACCCGCCATCGTGGTGGTGAACGAAGGCAAGGTTTCGCTCCAGGTCACGGGCATGACCTTCGGTGGGGTCGACGCCGCGGCGTTCTCGGCCGCCGGCAACGGGGGGCTTCCAGCTGGCGGCCTGACCCTGGAGCCGAGCGCGGGCTTCAACTTGCCCATCCGCTTCGTGCCCCAAAGCGAACAGCAGGCGAGCTATTCCGGCACGCTCACCGTCACCTCGGATGATCCCGATCGCCCGTCGATCACCGTGCAGCTGCGCGGCACGCTGCGCCCCAATCTGCCGCCGCAGATCTGCGCGAACCTCACCCGGGTGGTGCCGCAGTTGATCGGTGATGACCCGCGCGACTACGGCTCTTCCACGTTCTGGATGCCGCTGCTGATTCCTCCGGCGGGTGGGTACGACTTCAGCGCGACCCGCGACGTGCGGCCCGATGAGCTGGTGTTCTTCTCTGCGACCTCTGACAGCGCCGATGCGACCAGGTGTTCTTCTGATCCCGAAGATGGGCGCACCGGCTTGACCTATCGCTGGCGGCTGATCTCCACCCCCGCGGGCGCGCAGAACCTGGCGCTGTCGGGCGCGACCACCTCGCAGGTGCAGCTGCGGCCGATCGCCACCGGCCCGTACACGATGGAGCTGACCGTGACCGACTCGAGGTCGAGCGCGACGACCACCACGATGCGCTTCGCGGTGGCGGTCAAACAGGATCTCGTCGCCCAGCTGCAGTGGGAAGGGTTCGCCGGCGTCGATCTCGACCTGCATCTCATTCGCCCCAGCGCGGTCACCGGGAGCGACCCGTACACCGGCGCTTTCTCGACCTTCACCTCGGGTACCGCCGGCAAGACCTCGGGCGACCTGAACGGTTTTGCCAAACGTACGAAGGACAACAACGCGGTGGCGGGCTTCGACTTCGACTGGGGTCAGCCGGGCGCCTCAGACGATCCGCAGCTCAACCTCGATGATCGCGGCGATGGCCAGCTGATCGAAAACGCTTCGCTCAACTTCCCCGAGAACGATGCCCTGTGTGCCACCGCCTCGTGCACCTACCGCGTGATGGTGCACGTGTTCGCCGACAACCGCATGCACGTCGCGCCGCCCGCCTGCGGGGTCGACGGCGGCGTGGGGTGCCAGGACGGTGAACCCTGCAGCTGCGCACCGGCAGCGCGTTGTGTCGCGGAGTCGGCCCCCGCGGGCAGCGCGCCGAGCGGCTCGGGCAAGTGTTACCCTTCGACCCAACCCGTGCTGCGCCTGTTCTTCAAGGGCAGCCCCGCGCCCGCCACGGTCGTGCCGCTGGACGGTCTGATGCCGGCCGACGCGGTGTCGTTGGGTGCACCCTGCAAGCTGTGGCACGTGGCCGACATCGCCTGGCCCGCGGTCACCGCCATCGGCTCGCTCCCCGATGGAGGCACGCCGCCCCCCGTCGTGACCGTGGTGGGTGCTGATGGAACAGGGCGCGTCACGAATCCGTCGTTGGCCCGCTTCGGGTTGCGGGCGGCCGGCGGTAGTCTCCGGTGTGAACCCGACACCACGCAGAACGCCCTGCAGTGGTACTCGCGCCAGCCTTAAGATTCCAGCCGGGGTTTTTTTAAAAAAACGGGCGCTCCATTTGAACTGATGGAGCGCCCAGAAAAGAGGGAGAGGTCGGCGAACCGACCCCATCCCGTGAACCCTGGAGGGGAGGGGGGGACCCCAGGGTCCAACTCTTAATCTATGGTTGCTGCTCGATACCCAAACCTTGCCGGATGGCTTGCATTCCCCGGACCGGCCAGAAGACTCAGACATCATAAAGGCCCTCGGCCGAGCGAGCAACCTGCCGTCAAGTGAAAAACAAACGGGCCTAAGCACATGAAAAATGAAGACATTCAGGTGCTTGAGGAGCGTCTTCATCGATCTTTTCGCCGCCTTACCCCCACTGGTCGGGGAGTTTTACTGGGGGTTTCGGGGGGGCCCGACAGCATGACCCTCTTGTCAGGCGCGGCACGGCTTGCGGGCCGTCTGGGGCTGATTTTTGAAGCGGCAACGGTCGATCATCAGCTCCGAGCGGAGTCGCGCGCAGAAGTCGAGCTCGTCGCGCGGCTTGCTCACACATTGGGTGTGAGGCACCAGGTGATCTCCGCGCCGATTTCGGAAAAGACCGGGGTGGAGGCCGCCGCACGCACCGCCCGGTACACCGCGCTCGAAGCCCTTCGCCTCGCACGCGGGCTCGATCGGGTCGCCACTGGGCACACCGCGAGCGATCAAGCCGAGACGTTGTTGATGCGGCTCGCCCGGGGCACTTCGCTCTCGGGCGCAGCGTCGATTCACGAGGCACGAACCGACCAGGTGATCCGGCCCCTGCTCTTCGCCACGCGGGGGGAAGTCGAGGCGTACGTGGCCGCGCGCAAGCTCGAGGTGGCGCGCGATGCGATGAACGACGATCCGGGCTTTTTTCGCGTGCGCATACGCCAGGACGTGCTCCCCGCGCTGGAAAAGGCGGCGGGCCCGGGGGCTGAACGCGCGCTGGCCCGCTTCGCCGCCCTCGCTGCTGAAGACGAAGCGTGGCTCAGCGCCGAGGCTGCCCGCGCGATGAGCCTGGTGCACTGGCCCCAGGACGACACCCTCGAGGCAGAGGCCCTGAGCGCCCTGGGGGCCCCCATCGCCCGGCGGGTGTTGGCGAAGTGGCTGACGGGGCAGGGCGTGCCCCTCGATGGGGCGCTCCTTGAGGACTCTTTGCGAGCGGCGCGCGATCGTTCGACCGCCACGCTCCCCGGAGATCGGGTGCTCGCCTGCTCAAATGGCCGGGTCAAGGTGGTACCGGCACCTGCCCGACTTCACGCAACTTCATCTTGATGGCGCGGGCACTCGACGATCGGATGCGTTAGGTTCGGGGCTCTGTTGAAACGGAAAGGGTTTTGAACCGTGCGGAACAGCTACAAGACCATCGGCCTCTGGGTGATCCTGATCATCCTCTTCGTTGCTTTTTACCAAATATTCTCTGGGCCGAAAGACGTGGTGAAGAACATCACGTACTCGAGCTTTCAGAAGCAGGTGGCCGACAAGAAAATCACGGCCGTCACCATCAAAGGCAACGTCTATTCCGGCACGCTGGCCGACAGTAACGAGCGCTTCACCACCACCGGCCCCGTGCCTGACGCCGCGCTGCTGCGTGAGCTCAACGACGCGAAGGTCGACGTCGCGCTCGAGGCCGCCGAGAGCAACAGCCTCTGGGTGACGATCTTCGTGCAGTGGCTGCCCATCGTCTTCCTCTTCCTGTTCTTCATCTTCTTCATGCGCCAACTGCAGGGTTCTGGCGGCAAGGCGATGTCGTTCGGCAAGAGCAAGGCGAAGCTGCTCTCCGAGAGCCACAACAAGATCACCTTCGCCGACGTGGCGGGTATCGAGGAGTGCAAGGAAGAGCTCGAAGAGATCATCGCCTTCCTCAAAGACCCCAAGAAGTTCACCAAGCTCGGTGGCCGCATCCCCAAGGGCGTCTTGATGATGGGCTCGCCGGGTACTGGCAAGACCCTGCTCGCCCGGGCCGTCGCGGGTGAAGCCGGCGTGCCGTTCTTCAGCATCTCGGGCTCAGACTTCGTCGAGATGTTCGTGGGCGTCGGCGCCAGCCGCGTTCGTGATCTCTTCGAGCAGGGCAAGAAGAACGCCCCCTGCATCATCTTCATCGACGAGATCGACGCCGTGGGCCGTCACCGTGGCGCAGGCCTCGGCGGTGGGCATGACGAGCGCGAGCAGACGCTCAACCAGCTGCTCGTCGAGATGGACGGCTTCGAGTCGAACGAAGGCGTCATCATCATCGCGGCCACCAACCGGCCTGACGTGCTCGATCCAGCGCTCCAGCGCCCGGGCCGTTTCGACCGCCGCATCGTGGTGCCCCGCCCTGACTTGAAGGGCCGTCTGGGCATCCTCAAGGTGCACACGCGCCGCGTGCCGCTCTCTGAAGACGTCGACCTCGACATCGTCGCCCGCGGTACGCCGGGTATGACGGGCGCCGACCTCGAGAACCTCGTGAACGAGGCCGCGCTGTACGCCGCGCGCTCCAACCGCGAGAAGGTCACCAAGTTCGACTTCGACCAGTCGCGCGACAAGGTCCTCATGGGGCCTGAGCGCAAGTCGATGATCATGACCGAGGCAGAGAAGAGGCTGACCGCGGTGCACGAGGCGGGTCACGCGCTCGTGGGCCGGCTGCTCCCGGGCTGCGACCCGGTGCACAAGGTCACCATCATTCCCCGGGGCCAGGCGCTCGGCGTCACCAGCTTCATCCCCACCGAAGACAAGCTCAGCTACTACAAGAAGAAGCTGATGGACGTCTTGTGCATGTCGCTGGGTGGCCGCATCGCCGAAGAGCTCGTGTTCGGTGAGATCAGCTCGGGCGCTGCCAGCGATATCGAGCACGTCACGGGCCTGTCTCGCGCGATGGTCACCCGCTGGGGCATGAGCGAGAAGCTCGGGCCTCTCATGTTCGGGAGCGGCAACAGCGAGGTGTTCCTGGGCCGCGACCTGGGTTCTCGCTCGGACTATTCCGAAGAGACGGCTCGCCAGATCGACGCCGAAGTGCGCGGCATCGTGATGGGCGCGTACGAGCGGGCGAAGAAGCTGCTCCATGAGAACCTCGAGACGCTCAAGCGCATCAGCGAAGCGCTCATCGAGTACGAGACCATCGACGCTGCCGACCTCGACATGTTGATCGCCGGTACGCCGTTGACCCGCGAGAAGCCGCTGCCGCGAGTCACCTCGCACCCGCCGCTGAAGGACGAGAAGAAGAAAGACAAGCGCATTCTCGACGCGCTCGACGGCCTGCCCGGGAAGATCGAACCGGCGTGATCTGGGCCCGCCCGCTGTCTCGTGCAGACTCGGCGGCCTCATTGTGGATTCGTTCGGGCCTCACTCCGGAAGGGGTGGGGCTCGTTCGTTCTGGGCTCGAGTCACACGCGCTCGTCACCGGCCTGAGCGAGAACACCCGCGAGCTGCTGGCCGAGCTGGTCGGCGCTGCGTGGGCCGGTGGTGCCGGAGATGCGGCCGTCATTCGGTACTCGCGCCTCTCGGTGGAGAGCTGGTTTACGCGGCTGGGTTTGAGCGAGCTGGGCGTGGCGCTGAGCCGGCTGCTGCTTGGTGAACACGCTCCTTCGCCGACGAAGCTGGGCGAGCAACGGCTCGAGTGGGGTCAGCGCACCCGCATCATGGGCATCATCAACGTCACGCCCGATTCCTTCAGCGATGGAGGGGCGCACGCGGATGCGCAGAAGGCCATCAGTTGGGGGCTCTCGTTGCTCGAGGCGGGGGCCGACGTGCTGGACATCGGCGGTGAATCGACCCGGCCGGGTGCGGCGGTGGTGACGGAAGAAGAAGAGCTGCGCCGGGTGGTGCCGGTGATCGAAGGGCTGCGGGCGCAACGCAAGTCCGCGCTGCTCTCGATCGATACGCGCAAGCCCAACGTGGCCCGCGCGGCGATCCGAGCGGGTGCACAGTTGGTGAACGACGTCTCGGGCCTGAGGGACGACGCGATGCTCGACGTGGTGGCCAGCACCGGCGTCTGCGCTTGCGCGATGCACATGTTGGGCACGCCGCAGACCATGCAGCGCGAGCCCCGCTACGACGACGTGGGCGCCGAGATCCTCGACGCGCTCGAGCTGGCCCTGCGCCGGGCAGAAGGGCGGGGCATCGCGCGGGATCGACTCTGGGTCGATCCGGGCATCGGCTTTGGCAAGTCGGCCGAGCACAACCTGTTTCTGCTGCGGCGCGCGGCCGACCTGCGGCTTCTGGGGGCCCCGGTGTTGATCGGGGTCAGTCGCAAGGCGTTCCTGGGGGCCTTGCTGGGCGGCAAACCGCCGACCGAACGGGTGGGCGCGAGCGCAGCCACCGCGGCGGCCCTGGCGGCAGACGGGGCGGTCGACGTGCTGCGGGTGCATGACGTGGCGCAGACGCGTGAGGCGGTCGCCGTGGGTGACGCGATTCGCCTGGCGCGTGACGGTGGAGCGCGCTTCGGCAGCTGATAGAAGCCGCACGCTCATGAAAGACACGGCTCTCCCTACTGCCTCGGCGCCCCCTGCTGCTTCGATGCACCCCAAGCTCTTCGGAACCGACGGCGTGCGCGGCGTCGCCAACGTCTTCCCGATGACCGCTGAGATCTCGATGCAGTTGGGTCGGGCGCTCGCGTACATGATCCGCAACGGCGAGCACCGCCACCGGGTGATCATCGGCAAGGACACGCGGTTGTCGGGCTACATGATCGAGCAGGCGCTGGCGGCGGGCATCATGTCGATGGGCGTCGACGTGGTGCTGGTCGGCCCGATGCCCACGCCGGCCGTGGCGCACCTGACCCGCTCGATGCGCGCTGACGCAGGCGCGGTGATCTCGGCGAGCCACAACCCCTACCAGGACAACGGCATCAAATTTTTCTGGCGCGACGGCTTCAAGCTGCCCGACGAGACCGAGAGCAAGATAGAGCAGCTGATCTTCGAGAAGTCGCTCGATTCGCTGCGCCCCACCGCCACCGCGGTCGGCCGCGCCGTGCGAATGGATGACGCGCAGGGCCGCTACATCGCCGAGGTGAAGAGCACGTTCCCCGCCTCGTTGACCCTCGAGGGGCTGACCCTGGTGGTCGATTGCGCCAACGGGGCTGCGTACAAGGTGGCGCCCACCGTGCTGGAAGAGCTCGGCGCGAAGGTGATCGAGCTGGGCGTCACGCCCGATGGCAAGAACATCAACGACCGCTGCGGCGCCCTGCACCCCGAGGCGCTGCAGAAGGCAGTGCTCAAGCACAAGGCCCACCTGGGCATCGCGCTCGACGGCGACGCGGATCGGTTGATCGTGGTCGACGAGAAGGGCGTGGTGGTCGACGGCGACGCCATCATGGCGATCTGCACGGGCGAGCTCGTCGCGCGCAAGGAACTGGCGAAGAAGACGCTGGTCTCCACGGTGATGAGCAACATCGGCCTCGAGCGCGCGGTGGCGCAGTGGGGCGTGAAGGTGGTGCGCACCAAGGTCGGCGATCGCTACGTCGTCGAAGAGATGCGCAAGCACGGCTACAACTTCGGTGGTGAGCAGTCGGGCCACCTGGTGTTCCTGGGCCACGCGACCACCGGTGACGGCACGCTGGCCGCCCTGCAGGTGCTGGCGGTGATGTGCAGGTCGGGCAAGCCGATGAGCGAGCTGACGAAGATCTTCGAGCCGGTGCCGCAAGTGCTGCTGAACGTGATGGTCAAGGAAAAGCGGGAACTGTCCAAACTCCCCACGGTGCTCAAGACCATCGCGGGTGTGGAGAAGAAGCTGGGCAAGGATGGCCGGGTGTTGGTGCGCTACTCCGGTACCGAGGCCAAGGTGCGCGTGCTGGTGGAAGGCATCGACGCGAAGAAGATCCGCGCGTGGGCGGAAGAGATCGGCGAGTCACTGAAGAAGGCGTTGGGCGAATAATTGTGTCCCGCTGCCCTTCGGGGAGTGGGTTGGGGTGAGGGGCCAACGTGACCATGCACTTCCGAGACGAAGGTGAAGGCGAGCCGCTCCTGCTGCTCCACGGCCTCGGAGCCTCCTCCAGAGTCTTCGACCCGCTCTTTTTGAACCGCGCAAAACGAAGGCTGATCACCGTCGATCTCCCCAGAACCGCGCGCTCAGGTCACTGGGCTTCATCGACCCCCGAACACATCGGAACCGCGCTCCTGGAGTTCCTGGACAAGCGCAAAGCAAAGTCCTTCGAGCTCTTCGGTCACTCGTTCGGGGGCATCATCGCGCTCCACCTCGCCGCGCAAGTGCCGTCGCGAGTGCAAAAACTCACCGTCGCCAGCACGCCTTCGCACGGCATGCCGCCTGAGTTCAAACAACTCCTCGCGAACCCGATGGCCGACATGACCATGGGCTGGTTCGGGCGCATGCCGGTCTGGCGGCCGGCGTTGAAGGCGTACCTGCAGATGATCTGGGGCTCTTCTGCGCAGCTCAGTCAGAGCCACTTGTCGCTCTATGAAGAAGCGATCAGCGCCAGCGGCTTCAGCGAAGGCATGCTCGAGGCGCTGCGTGCCGTGGCGAACTTCCGCACGCCCGTGGCGCAGCTGAAGGCCGCGAAGTTCGAGAAGCGGGTGCTCTGGGGCGAGAAGGATCGGCTGGTGTCGGTGGTGGAGGGTGAACGACTGGCGTTGGCCATTGGCGCGAAGCTCACGGTGCTGCGAGACATCGGGCACTGTGTTCCGGAAGAAGCGCCCGAGTCGCTCCGCGAGGTCCTCTTTCAGTGAAGCTGACGACACCGCAAGTCGTTCAGGGGATCGTCGGCATCATCGCCTTCGCGCTGGTCCTCATCGTTTGGTTCTTCGTCGAGACGAACGCCCAGATCAACGCGAAGAGGGACGCGCTGTTGACGGAGCTGCCGCTCGCCCTCGCAGACGACACCCGGGTGCGCCCCATCTTGGAAGACCATCCTCTCTTTGCACCACCCACAGGGGAGGACGCCGGTCCGCTGCTCAACGATCGGCTCGGTTGGGCGGAAGAGCCGGGCGATCTGATTTCACCAGAGTGCCGGGCTCTCCTGAGAACTGCAGGCGAGAGCTGGCGCCAACTGACGAAGGAGCAAGTGTCTGGGTGCGACACTCGCTGGCTGCGCGACCTCCGCGCATTCGGACGATGGAGTTTGAGCGTGGGGTTTCGAGCTCGGATGGCCGCTGGGCCACGCACGGACTTTGCGCTGCCCAATTTCTTTGATCTTCAGAACGGCGCAAAGCTCCACCTGACTAGGAATGAAGACCGGGAAGAGGCGGCCCAGGACGTCCGCCACCTCGCTCGTTTGCTGTTCACGCACGAGTACCTCGTCAGCGCGATGGTCGGGCTCGCCTTGCTCTCCATCGAGGCGCGCTCGTGGGAGCTCGCGGGCGACGCGTGGAGCACGCCCCCTCTGACGGACGCTGACCGCGAGGCGGTGCGGCAGCATCTCTTCACGGCCCTGTTCGGGGTGAACCCGCTTGCTCCACAAGCGCTCGTCGAGTCGACGGTGGCGGCTATGCCGGGCTTTCGCCGTCGCCTCCTGCTCACGGAGCAGTCGTTTGCACGCAACCTCACGGCGCTTCCGGAATCAGCTGGTTTCACCCTCGAAAATGCGCGCTGGGAACTCGCTCACCCCTACGTCACTTCGGGAGGAGACCCGTCGCCAGCGCTGACCTGGCCAGCGGCCGTGGGCGGAGCGATGGTCAAGCGCCTGGCCCCCGAGCGCTTTGCTCAACTCGCGATTCTGCTGAATCAGGCCGATGCCCTTCCTGCACGAGGGCGTTGGGCGAGCGGCCAGAGCGAATCGATGGACCGCCGTCAGCACAGATAGGGCGCGGCCCTCACCCCGACCCTCCCGAAGGGAGAGGGAGTTCATGGCTTGCGCTGAATCACTCCGATCACGTTCGGCAGCGGCCACTGCGCTGCGTTGCCGTCATTGTCGTTGAACCCAGTCTCGTAGCTGCCGTTCAAATCGATCTTCCGCGTACCCGCACGAATAGAGAGGCTCGCTTCAGGCCCACCCTCGACATGCATCGCGTGGGTGATGCGTAAGGGCAGGGCGAGCAGCTTGTCGCCGAACTCCTTCATGGAGAGCGGTGAGCGGCTGAACAGAAAGAGAATGCGCCCCTGATCATCGGCCGCGACTGCCGCCTCAGACCACTTGCGGGCCGCTGGTTTCCACACGTTGATTCCACCGGCTCGAATGAGGCGCAGGTTCTGGATCACCGTAGGCACCGGTTCGAGCCGTTTCTTCGCGTCAGGCGCATCGAGGTCGGCCATCAACGCGCTGCCCGGGCCGAAGGCGAGCGCTGACTGGTACTTGTTCCAGCTCGCGTTGTTGAGGTGCGTGCCGCTGCGCAGGTAGCCGACGTTCGAGCGGTAGTCGGTCTCGAACATGCCCGCGTTGATCGCGACCATCAGCCCAAGTCCGTCAGCCCATTCGCCGGCTGTGCGGTTCTTGATGCCCTCCCTCGAAGCGAGCCCCACTCGGAGCTCGACCTTCTTCGGATCGATGCGCACCACGTGGAGGAGACGGTCGCCGATCGACGCTTTTTCGATCCACGGCGTGGTGCCGTACTCGACACCGGGCGCCAATTCTTCGAGCTGAAAGGGCGCAGCGAGAACGAGGACGACCAGACTCAACATGCCTCAAAGACGACCGGCCTCGCGCCTTCGTTCCTTCATCGTGTCGATGCTTACCTGCACGCCCACGTACGCCAGCGTGAGTGCCCCGAGGATCGGCAGCCAGATCGCCAGCTGAAGGGGCCAGGTCGCGTGCGCTGGAAGCACCACCAAGCGCGACGCGAACACGATCACAAGTGAGGTCGAGAGCAGCGCCATCCGGCGAAATCGCGCGAGCAGATCGGCCGTGCGCTGCAGCCGGTCCGCCGCCAGAGGGGGCTCCGTTTCGGGACCTGGCGCCAGCTCGAGCTCCTCGCCCTCGAAGAGCCGTCGGCGCGTCAGTTCCCAGCTCACCGCCCGATCGTTCTCATGCTCATCGAGATACTGAGCGTCGAGCTCGCGACCTGCCAAACACGCTTCCACCAGACCGGCTCGGACCGCTTTGGGCGCGTGGCGGGCGATGAGCGAGACCACCTTGCGCAGGTTCTCTTCAGTGCCCGTGAACGAGTCGCACACGAACGCGTTCATGCGAAGCCGCAGCCGGGCGAAGGGCGCTGCCAGCACCAGCTCGAACCACAACTCCGCAGGCTCGCGGGAGTTCGTGACCCACGCCAGGTGGAGCAACCGCACCCGCTTCCACGAAACGCGCGCGAAGGTGGTGGACCGCGGCTCGAGGCCGCTCAGGCCCAGGTCGTCGATGCCGATCCGCAGCAGGGTGAACGCGGGGGGCGGTGCGATCCGCTCAGAGATGGGAAGCACGACGGCGTGAGAACCCGCTGCGGTCAACGCCGAGGCCGCCGCCTCCAACTGAGCGGGCGAGAGCATCAGCTCGAGGAACCCCTGGCTGTACCGGCACGCGCGCGCGGCATCTGCGTAGGTCAACCCGGGGCAGGCGTTCGCCAGTGACAGCGCCGCTCGCTTCCAGTCGGGGGGAGGGCGCTCCGTGAACATGACCACCGCCTGCTCAGCCATCGAAGAAAGGCTAACGGCGCCGTTTCTGCGAATGCGACGAGCCCGAAGTTCGGGTGTAGAAATCGCCAATGCCCCAGCGTCTTGGAGTCAACGTCGATCACGTCGCCACCCTTCGTCAGGCCCGCCGCACGACCTACCCGGATCCGGTGACGGCCGCGGCGATCGCCGAGCTCGCGGGCGCGGCGCAGATCACCATTCACCTGCGCGAAGATCGCCGCCACATTCAGGAGCGCGACTTGCGCGTGCTGCGCCAGACCGTGCAGACCTTGCTCAACCTCGAGATGGCCGCCACCCAAGAGATGGTGAAGATGGCCTACGAGCACAAGCCAGACATGGTGACGCTGGTGCCTGAGCGCCGCGAGGAGATCACCACCGAGGGTGGTCTCGACGTGAACGCGCAGAAAGACGCCATTGCCAAGATCGTCAAGAACCTGAAAGACGGCGACATCATCACCTCGCTCTTCATCGATCCCGACATCGACCAGGTGAAGGCGTCGCACAAGGTGAGCGCCGATCGCATCGAACTGCACACGGGCCGGTACTGCGAGGCGCGCACCGAGAAAGATCGCCAGCGCGAGTTCAACCGCATCGTGGACGCCGCGAAGACCGCGGGGAAACTGGGTATTGGCTGCGCCGCGGGGCACGGGCTCCACTACGAGAACGTGCGCGCCATCGCGAAGCTGCCTGAGATCGACGAGCTCAACATCGGCCACGCGATCGTCGCGCGCGCCGTGATGGTGGGGTTCGATCGCGCCGTGCGCGAGATGGTGGAGATCCTGAGGAACCCGTGAAACGCGCGCTGACCGCCGCCCAGATGCGGGCCGTCGATGCCGCCTCGGCCGAGCACGGCATGCCCGGCTCGGTGCTGATGGAGAACGCCGGAGAGGCGCTCACCCAGGCGGCGCTCAAAGAAGCAGGGCAGGGCGGCCGGTTCTTCGTGCTGTGTGGCCTCGGCAACAACGGCGGTGATGGGCTGGTGGTCGCGCGCAAGCTGGCCGGGCTGGGGCGCACCGTCTTCGTGGAACTCACCGGTGAGGGTGCTGCCTTGAAGGGTGATGCGGCGCGCAACCTGGCAGCACTGAAGGCGTCGGGCATTTCGCCTGCTCCAATTCCTTTCGAGCTGGCCGCGGGCCCTGGCGATGTGATCGTCGATGCGCTGCTCGGCACGGGCTTGAGCCGCGCACCTGAAGGCCGCATCGCCGAGGCGATCGGGAAGATCGACAGCTGGCGAGCTGCGGGCGCACGGGTGATCGCGGCGGATCTTCCGTCGGGTCTCGACAGTGACTCAGGCGCGGCCCTCTCGCCGTGCGTTCTGGCCGACGTCACCACCACGTTTGGTTACGCGAAGCTGGGTCAGGTGATCGAGCCCGGCGCCAGCCGCTGTGGCCGGTTGGAGATCGTCGACATCGGCATTCCCCGCGCTGCCGAATCGGTGCTCACCGGCACGGGCGTCTTCCTGCTCGAGGAGAGCGACGTTCGCGGGCGCATTCCGAAGCGGCGCTCCGACTCGCACAAGGGCACGTACGGCCACGTGCTGGTGATCGGCGGCAGCTGGGGCAAGACCGGTGCGGCGGCGCTGACTTCCCTGGGTGCACTGCGGGGTGGTGCAGGCCTGGTCACGGTCGCCACGCGGCCCGAGGCGTTGTTGCCGGTGATGCAGCACGCTCCCGAGGTGATGGGGCTCGAGCTCATCAATGAAGGCGCTCTGGGGCCGCGAGATTTGAACGTGCTGCTCGACGCGGCCGAGGGCAAAGACGCGGTGGTCTTCGGCCCCGGCATCGAGCGCGGTGACGAGACGTGGAAGTTGATCGGCCCCTTCCTGGAAGAGCTGACCTGCCCCTGCGTGCTCGACGCCGACGCGCTCAACGCGATCGCCGGCCATCTCGAGGTGTTGCAGAAGGCGAAGAGCGAGCTGCTCCTCACGCCGCACCCCGGTGAGCTGTCGCGCCTGCTGGGCCTCACCACGGCCGAGGTACAGAAGAACCGGGTGAGCCTCGCCAGCGCCTTCGCGAAGGATCACCAGGTCGTGTTGGTGCTCAAAGGCGCGCGCACGTTGATCGCGCGTGATGACGGCACGGTGTTCATCAACCCCACGGGGAACCCCGGCATGGCCACGGGCGGTACCGGCGACGTGCTGGCCGGCTTGTGCGGCGCGTTGGTGGCGCAGGGCCTCTCGACGGAAGACGCGGCGGTGGCGGGCACCTGGGTGCACGGCCTCGCGGGTGACCTCGCGAAGGAGCGGCGGGGTGAGATGGGCCTCATCGCGACCGATCTGCTCGACGGCCTCGGCGAGGTCTGGCGCCGCTGGAGCAGGTGATGGAGCTGCTTTCTCCCAACGCTGACGCCACCTTCGCGCTCGGGCGGGCGCTGGGTGTGGTGCTGCAGTCAGGTGACTTCGTCGGGCTGACGGGCCAACTCGGCGCCGGCAAGACGCTGTTCTCGCGCGGGGTGGCCGAGGGTGCCGGCGTGCCGCTCGATGACGTCTCGAGCCCGACGTACTCGATCATTCAGTCGTACCGCGGGCGGCTCGCGCTGCATCACGTCGACCTGTATCGGCTCACCAGCGAAGAAGATCTCTTCTCGACCGGCTTCCACGATCTGCTCGAAGGCGAAGGCGCGTTCCTCGTCGAGTGGATCGATCAGGTGCGCGGCGCAGCGCCCGAAGACCTGTTGCGGCTCACGCTCGAGGTGACCTCACTCGAGACGCGAACGTTCAAGGTGACGACCTCGGGTCCGAAGAGCGAGGCGCTCCTGCAGCGGTGGACTGCCCAAAGAACGCGATCAACGCCGCGTTGACCGGAGCCGGCCGCTCGGCGTGTACGAAGTGGCCGGCGTTGGGGATCTGCTCGACCTCGAGCCGCGGCACCTGGTGACGCCACGACCACCAGCTCTCTGGAAAGCCATGGAGCAGCACCACCAGCGGGCCCGTACCACCCTCGACGTAGTGCAGGCGAAGCTGGGGTAACTGAACGAAGTGGTGCGTGACGGCGAGGTCAGCAGGCTTCATGCGATCGAACGGAGCTCCACGCGGAGGGTTTCGTCGATGGTGACGAACGTGTCGTCGGGGACCTCGTGCCACGCCTGGTCGGGCAGCAGCTCGGCGCTGGCGATCGCAGCGAGGTCGGGGCGGGACAACGTGAAGAGCGAACGGTCACGCCGGGTCGCGAAGATGCGCACGCCGTCGCTCACCAGAAAGTTCATCGCAGAACGTTTGCCGGTGTGTTCGTCGTCGCAGATCTTCTGGGCGGTGCGAAAGACACGGGTGAGCGCCTGCACCACGTGCTCAGTCGAGGTGCGGTCTTCGAGATACGTGCGGAAGAGGGCGAAGCACCGCTCGGAGTCAGTCTCGCCTCGCAGCTCAGCGCGGAAGGCCGGGGCGATCTCGGCTTCGAAACGCGCGCGGGCCCGATCGAAGTTCTTCAGCGTGCCGTTGTGCATGAACACCCACGGGCCGGCCGAGAAGGGGTGCGTGTTGCGCTCATGCACCGTGCCCACGGAAGCCAGGCGAATGTGCACCAGCATCGCCTGGGTCGTCAGATCGCCCAGCTTGTCGAACCGCGAGCAGCGCTCAGCGGAAAGGGTGCCCGTCTCGATCCACTTGCCGGTCTGGGGGAAGGTGGCCACGCCCCAGCCGTCTTTGTGTTCGATCGCGAGTTTGCGAAGTCCGTCGAAGGCGGGACGAACAGAGACGGGCGTGGAAGCCCTGACAGCGAAGATTCGACACATCGAAGCACTGTGTAACAACAACTCCCTCGCCCTGCGAAGCGGGGAGAGGGTCGGGGTGAGGGGCTCACCTAAAAAACCACACGCCCCGACTTCACGACGTGCGCCACGTCATTCATGGCGAAGTGGTACGGCAGCGCGCGGTAGCTCTGGGCCTCGTAGATCACGAGATCGGCCAAAAATCCGGCCTGCAGTCTCCCCAGCTCCGGCTCGGCCAACGCATCAGCTCCATGCCGGGTGAACCCCAGGTACGCCTCCGCCGGAGTCAGCCCGTTCTCCACGCAAGCCAGCCCCATCGCCAGAAACACGTTCTCTGAGTGCGAGCTGCCCGGGTTGCAGTTGGTGCACAGCGCCACGCGCACCCCCGCATCCACCAGCGCCCGGCCCGGAGCAAACGGCCGCGCCTTCGCGAACAGCGTCGATGTGGGGGCCAGCACCGCCACGGTGCCTGACTTCGCGAGCGCCGTGATGCCTTCAGCCGAAATCTGCTCGAGGTGGTCCGCGGTCACCGCCCCGAGCGAGGCCGCCAACTGGGCCCCACCATTCGCGGTGAGCTGATCGACATGCAGCCGCGGCAGCAACCCCAGCGCACGGCCCGCCTGAAGACACGCCCGCGCCTCGTCATGCGTGAACGCCGACTGTTCCACGAACACGTCGTTGAAGCGGGCCAACTGCTCGCGCGCGACGATGGGCAGCAGCTCGTCGATCACCTTCTTCACCCACCCCCCCCGGTCCTCCTTGAACTCAGGTGGAATCGCGTGGAGCGCGAGCAACGTACCGACCAGGGTGATCGGCGTGCGGTCTCTCAACTTCGCGATCACCCGCAGCATCCGCAGCTCTGACTCTACGTCGAGCCCGTAGCCGCTCTTCACTTCTGCGGTGGTGACGCCATGGCGGAGCAACCGCTCCAACCGGGGCACCGCGAGCTCGATCAACTGCTGCTCACTGGCCGCGCGCGTCGCGTTCACCGTGCGCGCGATGCCACCGCCCGCGGCCGCGATCTCGAGGTACGTCTTGCCCTGACAGCGTTGTTCGAACTCGCCCGAACGATCCCCCGCGAACACCACATGGGTATGGCAGTCGACGAAGCCCGGCCCGACGAACCCACCCCGCGCGTCGATCTCGATCTCCCCGCGCACGGGTGGCTCGGTGCCCAGCCAGGCAATGCGCCCATCCCGAATGCCCACAGCCCCCTTGGCGATCGGCGCGAGCTTCTGCTCTGCGCTGCCTTCGCCTGTGCAGGTGAGCACCTCAGAGGCGCCGTGAATCAGCAGTTCGAAGGGCTCCACTCAATTACCCCCAGCGCGGATGCCGAGCAGCGGCACGGTCCACGCGACGCCGCCTGTGTAGACCCGCCCAAAGCCCACCAACAGCTCGATGGCTCGAAATCGGGCAAACAACAGGGCGCCGGTGAAGAACACGGTATCCATCGTGGCGCGAAAGCTCTGCACCACCGAGAGGAATGGCGTGATGCCCAACCGCGCCGTGTCGCCCTCGGCCGCCGAGATGCTCAGCCCGAGATCACCGCTCACGAAGGAACCCGAAGGCGTAGCGGTCGCGATGCCGAAGTCAGTCGCGCCACGAACGGCGAGGGCGGGCGCGATGCTCACCGTGCCGATCTGCTTGCGCCACGAGAGGCCGCCCATCAGCCCAAGCCCGGGGGAGGGCAGAAAGTAGAAGAGCTCAGCCTGCACGGCCGCGTGAAGTGCGAAGCCCTGACCGAGCGGCTGCGTGCGTTGGTACTCCAGCGCGACGCCCAGCTCGGGTGGGGTGGGCGTACCCACCTCGGTGTCCACCGTGCCGGCCGAAAGTGACGTGAGCGCGCTCGCCAGCCGGGGCCCCGATCGCAACGAGAGGCGGTGCTCCGGCTCGTCAGCGTCGAGCGGCTCGTAGCGAATGATGCTCGGCCCAAGCGAAGTGGGAGCGCAGGCGCCCAACAGCACCAGCGCGAGCCCACCCGCAGCAGACCTCACACGGTCACGCCGGGGATCTTCACGCCGCGTTCTTTCGCGGCATCGATCGCTTCGTCGTAGCCCGCATCGACGTGCCGAATGACGCCCATGCCGGGATCCGAGAGCAGGGTGCGCTCGATGCGTTTCGCGGCCGCTTCGGTGCCATCGGCGACGATCACCTGGCCTGCGTGCAGCGAGTACCCGATGCCCACGCCGCCGCCGTGGTGGAACGAGACCCACGAAGCGCCGTTCACCGCGTTGATCATCGCGTTCAAGATCGGCCAGTCAGCGACCGCGTCGGTGCCATCTTTCATCGCTTCGGTCTCTCGATTGGGTGAGGCAACCGAGCCACAGTCGAGGTGATCGCGGCCGATCACGATGGGCGCCTTCACCTTGCCGGTGCGCACCAGCTCGTTGAAGAGCAGGCCCGCCTTGTGGCGCTCGCCGTACCCCAGCCAGCAGATGCGCGCGGGCAGGCCCTGGAACTTCACCTTCTCGGCGGCCATCTCGAGCCAGCGCACCATGTGCGTCTTGTGCGGGAAGAGCGCCTTGAGCGCGTCGTCGGTCACCTTGATGTCGGCGGGATCGCCCGAGAGCGCCACCCAGCGGAACGGGCCTTCGCCGCGGCAGAACATCGGGCGGATGTATGCGGGCACGAAGCCGGGAAAGTCGTAGGCGTTCTCCACGCCGCCCTTCACGGCGCCCGCGCGCAGGTTGTTGCCGTAGTCGAACACGTGGCAGCCCTGATCCTTGAAGGCGAGCATCGCGCGCACGTGATCGGCCATCGAGCGGTGCGAGCGCTCGACGTACTGCTCGGGATCAGACGTGCGCAGCGCCGCGGCCTGCTCGAGCGTCATGCCCGCCGGGATGTAGCCTGCGAGCGGATCGTGGGCGCTGGTCTGATCGGTGACCAGATCGGGCTTGAAGCCACGGAGCACCAGCTCAGGCAGCACCTCGGCGCAGTTGCCCACCACACCTATCGATCGCGCCTGCTTGCTGTCTTTGGCGGCCTTGACCAAGGCCAGCGCTTCATCGAGATCCTTGGCGATCACGTCGAGGTACTTCGTCTCGACGCGCCGCTGTGCCCGGGCCGGATCGACCTCGACCGCCAGCATCACGCCGCCGGCCATGGTGCACGCGAGCGGCTGTGCGCCCCCCATGCCGCCCAGACCACCGGTGAGCACCACGCGGCCCGCGAGGTCTTCGGTGCCGAAGTGCGTGCGGCCCGCCTGAACGAAGGTCTCGTAGGTGCCCTGCAGAATGCCTTGCGTGCCGATGTAGATCCACGAGCCGGCCGTCATCTGGCCGTACATCATGAGGCCCTTCTTCTCGAGCTCGCGGAAGTGCTCCCAGGTGGCCCACTGGCCCACCAGGTTCGAGTTGGCGATCAACACGCGCGGCGCATCGGCGTGCGACTTGAAAATGCCGACCGGCTTGCCCGACTGAACGAGCAGGGTCTCGTCGTCACCCAGGTTCCGCAGGGCGGCCACGATGCGATCGAAGCTCGGCCAATCGCGCGCGGCCTTGCCAGTGCCGCCGTAGACCACCAGATCCTGCGGGCGCTCGGCCACGTCAGGGTCGAGGTTGTTCATCAACATTCGCAGGGCGGCTTCTTGAACCCAGCCCTTGCACGACAGTTCGGTTCCGCGCGGCGCGCGCACTTCACGAGGTCCACTCATGGAGGGGAGGTATAGACCAGCGCTCCTTCCCTCGGGTAAGGCCCGTTGCATGACGCGGCAGATCGCGCTGGGTGCAGTCATCGCTTTCGCAGTTACCGTCCTCGCGCTCTCGGTGTGGGAGCCGAAGGCGCCTGTCGCCGTCGCCCCTCCGCCGCCGGTGGCTGCCATCCCCGCGGTGCCGGTGATGGAGAAGCCAATCAAGAGCGCGACCCTGCGCCCTGATGGGGTGGGTCGCGCGATGCGGGCGATGGCCCTGCAGCCGCTGACGCTGCCGATCGACGCGGGCGCTCCGGCGCCATGAAGTGGCTGCTCGCGGTGCTGGTCTTCGCGAGCTGCGTGACCGCCCCGGTGCCGATGCCAACCCGGGCCGATGCGGGCACCGACGTGGTTCCCGCTCCGGTCGATGATCAAGCGGCCCTGCGCACCGTGGTGCAGCGCTTCGTAATGGCATCGGAAGCGGGGCGCTTCGAGGAGGTGCTCTCGTTGCTCGCCCGGCCATTGCGCGAGCGCTACTCGGTCGAGCTGCTCACCCGTGACTTCGGCACCGATCCACTGGCCTCTGCACGGTTGTCCCAGATCAAGTTGAAAGCGACTGGGCCGTTCATCGAGACGAAGGAAACCGCTTCTCTCGAGTGGTCAGCAGGGCGTTCACTGCGCCTGGTTCGTGAATTCGAAGGTTGGCGAATCGCCGCGATCGAGTGATGCGTTCCCTCTCCCTCTGGGCCCGAAAGGAGAGGGGACCTGGTCACCAGTACGTTGCTCCGACGGCGAACAGGAAAGCGGTTGATCCATCGACGCGCAGCTCGCCCCGCGTGGAGATCAGGCAGAACCCCGTGGGCCCCTTTCCCAGGCGAGCCACCAACTCGAGTGAGGAGACCGTCCGAAAGATCGAGCCCGCCTCGACCCCCATTCCCACGCCTCCTCCGATCGCCATCCAGTCGAGTACCGAGCGCAAGAAGCGCAGCCCCAGCCGGGCGGAGAACGAGATCTGTTCGCGAAAGAGGGCCCCGACTTCGATCACCAGCTGATTGGGCCCCAGGTCGGGTGCGTCGTCACCGGTCAGGCGCAGCACCCACGGGAGAAAGAGCGCGACGCCGATGGGCTCTGAGCTGCTCAAGACCACGCCGACGTGTGGTGGGAGCGTGATGATCGAGCCCGGTTCGAGACCGGGTGAAGCGCTCGTGAGGAGCGCCAGGCACACCCCGATCACTTCAGGAACTCACCGAGGCGGCCTGCGAGGCCCAGGTGCGCAGCCGCGGCCTCGAGCATCTTCTTCTCCTTCGAGTCGACCCGGCCGTCGGCCATCGCGACCTGTACGAGCTCCTTCATGAACGACTCGGCTTCCGTCGAGCCCTTCACGATCAACTTCTCGAACAACGATCCCGCCGGCGCGTTGAGCGCGAGCTCGATGTTGGCCCACGGAATGCCCCAGCGCTCAGAGGCCATCTTGAGCATCTTCCGCTCGCTCACGTCGACCACACCATCGGCCATCGCCATCGTCGCCATCAGGTAGACGAGGCGTTCACGCTCTTCACGATCGGGCACCTTCGCCGCGGCAGGGGCTGCACGCGAGGTCGCCGGCTGGCCGCCCTTCGAGCGCCACCACTCCCAGCTCCCGAAGTCCTTCATCACCCAGTCTTTGTCACCGCTGCTCAACAACGCGCCGCAGAACTCGCAGCTGGGCTGGCCGTTGTCCGTGAGCGGAGCCGCGCACTGAGGGCAGCGGTTGGTCGACATGCCGTTGTCTGCTGACGACTTCGCGCCGATCGCGCGCTCGAGCAGCATCACGTAGCGCTGCGGCTGGCTGGGCAAGGCAGGCGGCTTTCCACCCGCGGGCCCGATGCCGATCTTCGCGCTCCACTTGATCTCCACCGCGGCGATGTCCTTGCCGTCGGCCTGGGTGAGCTGCTGCGTATTGACGCCACCGACTGCGCACTCGACGAAGAACTTCTGCTTTCCCTGCTTGGTGAGGTGCTCGAGGCCGCCCTTCACCTCGTCTGAAAAACCAGACGTCGCCACCTTCGCGAGCCGGCCTGCATCAGCCAGCGACTGCGACTCGACCCACTTCCAGAAGATGAGCGAGGCACGATCTTCCAGCGTCTCGGTGGTCAGCGAAGGATCGTTCTGGCGGGCCTTCACGAAACCATCGGGCGTCATGGCGTGCGGCTGGAACTGGCTGCCCTGGGTTAACTCCGCGAGCACCCAGTCGTAGTTGCCGCTGTTGACGATCGCGCCGCAGAACTCGCAGGTGTTCGCGGCGCCCCCTTCGAAGGGCGCGCCGCAGTTGGGGCACTTGCCCTGGCTGACGTCACCTTCGACCTTGGTCAAAGCGCCGGGCTTGCGCAGGAAGGTCCACACCTCGATGAACTGCTCGGGCTTCTTCTGCCGGGCGGCGGCGAGCGCCTGCTCATCGGTCGCGTTCGCGGGCGCTTCGGCATCACACAGCTGCGCGGTGACGCGAATGTGCACGGAGTCGTACGACTCATTTTGCTCGAGCCCGATGATCTGCAGATCGAGCACCGCGGGATCGGAGATGGCGTCGCGCACGCCGAGCAGGTCCATCAACTTGAGCTGCGTGACGAGCCGCTGAAAGGTCGCGTCAGACAGGTACTTCCGCACCGGCTCGAGGTTTCGCTTGAACCACGCATCTTGCAGTTCGAGGAACTCGCGCTTGGTGCGATCGAAGAACTTCATCAGATCGAACTGCGGGTCCTTCGCCTTCAGCGCGTTGACCCAACCATCGACGGAAGCAGCGCTGACGCTGGTGCGGCGCTCGGTCTCGGCCTTGTCGATCGCCTTGCGCGTCGAGGTGTCGCCATCTTGTGAGCGGCGCCAGAAAAAGAAACCCAGGCCCACCAGGATGGCGAGCGGAATGCCGACCTTGGGGTTCTGGAAGATCAGCCACACCAGGATGTCGATGATGAAGCCCGCGTCGCCGCCACCTGAATCAGAGTCGGAGTTGCCTGAGTTGAAGCTCTCGCCACCACCGATGCGGGCAAAAGCCGCCGTCGCGAACAGCACGACGAAGGGCAGGACGAAGGCCGGGAGTCGAGCTATCCAACGGGCGCGCATCAGCATGAGTGCGGCGAAACCTACTGAAACGGAGTCCACCCAATGTCCGAATTCATCATCACCTCACACGGCCCGTTCGAGCAGTGGACCATCAACGGGGAGGCCCGGCGCAACGCGCTTTCCCGCGCGATGCTGACGGAGCTCGAGGCCAACGTCGCGAGGGTCTGCGCTGATCGCAGCGTGCGAGTGGTGGTGCTGACCGGAGCGGGCGACAAGGCCTTCTGCGCAGGTGCGGATCTCAAGGAACGCACGACCATGTCGCCGCCCGAGGTCTTTGCGTTTCTCACCTCGATGCGGAAAATCTTCAGGTCGCTCGAGCTGTCCGACTGCGTGTTCATCGCGTTCCTCAACGGCGCGGCGTTTGGTGGCGGCACCGAGCTGTCGTTGTGCTGCGATCTGCGGCTGATCGCGGCCAGCGCTGAGATGGGCCTGACCGAAGTGAAGCTGGGCATCATTCCCGGTGCAGGCGGCACGCAGCGGTTGCCCCGGTTGGTGGGGAAGGGCGTCGCCAAGGAGCTCATTCTCACCGGCCGTCGGGTGCCCGCAGCCGAAGCGGTCTGCCTCGGTCTTGCCAATCGGGTGGGTACGCTTGAAGACGCGCTGAGCCTGGCGAAGGCCATCTGCGAGAACGCGCCCATCGCCGTCTCGGCTGCCAAGCACGCCATCGATGAAGGGGCTCACCTCGAGCTCGACGCCGCGCTGCTGCTCGAACAGGAGAAGTACGCCCTGACCCTGGGCACCGAAGATCGCCTCGAAGGACTCAGGGCGTTCGCCGAGAAGCGCCCCCCCATCTACAAGGGCCGGTAGCGCATGGCATATCGGCACATGGGCCGATATGCTGTGGCATATGCGAACCACACTCGAGCTGCCTGACCCCCTTTTCAAGCGCGCGCAGCGACTTGCGCGGGCCCGGGGGGTTCCGTTTCGTGCGCTGGTCGCAGAGGCGCTGCAGAAATTGCTGACGGCGCAGTCACCGGCAGGTCGGTTCAAGCTGCCCGACACGACCTTTGGTGGCGACGGCTTGGTGGAGGGACTTCAGGACCTGCAGTGGGAGCGCATCAGCAGCCTCGTTCACGACGAGGGGGCGACAGGGGCGTGATCGCCTACGACACCAACCTTCTGGTTTACGCGCATCGCCGCGAGTCGCCCTTTCATGAGCGAGCGAGAGACGCGGTCACCCGGACAGCGGAAGGGTCCGAGCCATGGGCGCTGCTTTGGCCCTGTCTTCACGAGTTTCTTGGCGTGGTGACGAACCCGCGTATCTTCAAGACGCCGACGCCCATGGCGCAGGCGCTCGCCGCCCTGCAAGGTTGGGCGAGTTCGCCCTCAGCGATTCTCTTGTCGGAAGACTCGCAAGGGTACCTGGAGGTGCTCTCCCGGCTCTGCGTCGCCGGGAAGATTCAAGGCGCGCGTGTGCACGACGCACGAATCGCGGCGCTCTCGATTCACCATGGCCTTACCGCCCTCCGCTCAGCAGACCGCGACTTCTCGCGTTTCCCTGAGTTGAAGGTTGAGAACCCGCTGGTTGGGTGAGAATCCAACTCGCCGCGAAGGGATTTTGACGCGCTGTGTTCAGCACTGATCCGTGTCACCGGCGGTCGATCTCTGTATATCGACCCGCATGGAATTCGAGCTGCCCGACGACATCCAGGCCCTGAAGAAGACCGTGCGTGATTTCTGCGAGAAGCGCGTGAAGGACAAGGCGCGCGAGTGGGATCACCACGAGAAATTCCCCCTGGAGATCGTTCGCGAGCTGGGCCAACTCGGCCTGCTCGGCATCCGCGTCGGTGAAGAGTACGGCGGCGCTGCGATGGGCGCGCTCGCGGTGGCGGTCGTGGTGGAAGAAGTGGCCCGCTACGACGGCTCACTCGCGCTGACGGTGGCCTCGCACAACGGCCTGGGCACCTCGCACATTCGCGTCTTCGGTAACGACCCCCAGAAGCAGAAGTACTTGCCGAAGCTCGCCACCGGCGAGTGGCTGGGCGCGTGGGCGCTCACCGAACCTGGGAGCGGCTCTGACTCGGCGGGCATGAAGACCACCGCGGTGCGGCGCGGTGACACCTGGGTGCTCAACGGCGCCAAGATGTTCATCACGCAGGGCACCGTGGGCGACGTCTTCGTGGTGCTCGCCAACACCGAGCCCGCCAAGCGGCAGAAGGGCATCACCGCCTTCATCCTCGAGAAGGGCCTCAAGGGGTTTTCCCAGAAGTCGATTCACGGAAAGCTCGGCATGCGCTCGTCTGACACCGCCGAGCTGCACTTCGACAACGTCGAGATCCCCGACTCGCAGCGCCTGGGTGAGGTCGGCCACGGCTTCCTCGACACCATGAAGATCCTCGATGGCGGCCGCATCACCATCGGCGCGTTGGCCGTGGGCCTGGGCCGTGGAGCCATCGAAGAATCGGTGAAGTACGCCAAAGATCGTCACGCCTTCGGCAGCCCCATCGGCGACTTCCAGGCCATCCGCTGGATGCTGGCCGACATGCAGACCGAGCTCGACGCGGCGCGTTTGCTGGTCTTTCGCAGCGCGTACCTGGCCGACGCCGGCAAGCCGTACACGCGCGAGGCCTCGATGGGGAAGTTGTTCGCCTCTGAGGCCGCCACCCGGGCCTGCAACAAGGCGGTGCAGATCCACGGAGGCTACGGCTACACCCGCGAGTTCCCCGTCGAGCGCTACCTGCGCGACGCCAAGCTGTGTGAGATCGGCGAGGGCACCAGTGAGATTCAGAGATCCATCATTGCGCGAGAGCTCCTGAAAGGTTGATCTGCGCAGCTCATGGATCGGGCCTTCCTCGAACAGCTGGGATTGGACGTGTCGGAGGCGGACGGTGTCGTCGAGGCCGAGCTGGTGCTCCAGGGTGGCCAGGCGATCAACCCGCTGACGCGCAGGGTGATCGACCGCGTGTCGTTCACCATCATGGGCGACCGGTTGCTCTACGTCGGGCCGCCTGAGTTCGTGGGCGCCCACCCGATCAACCTCGCGTACCTCTCGCCCAACAGCCGGCTGGAAGATTTGATTGTTCAGACGCTCAGCGATCACCTCTTTCAACTCGAGAGGCGCAGCAACGAGCTCACTGCGCTGGGCATCTCGCCGCGCGTCGACCCGGGCACGCTGCAGCTCACCGCCGATCTCGAGAAGAAGCCGTTCAAGTTCACCATCGGCGCCAGCCGCACCGGCCAGTTCCGCATCATGCGCACGCTCAACGGTGGCATCGAGCTGACCAACGCAGGCCAGAACGTCTTCGAGCTCAGCGAGTTCTTCGACAAACGCGCGCTGGAAGATTTCCTCTTCGCGCTCTTCAGCGACGTGGTGGCAGAGCCAGAAGAGAAGCCTGAGGCCGCGGGTTCAGCCACCATCATCAGCTCGCCCTCGACCATCGTGGCGAGCTCGAACACGCAGTCGGTTCCGTTCAAGGAGCTGTTCGACGCCTTCGGTGACGCGCTCCTTCCGCCGCGAAGCCCGCTCGAAGTGGTGGCAGACGTGCGCATCGGCGGTCAGCGCCTCCGCTTCGCCGCGGCCCGGGTGCAGGGGAGGACCTTTCGCGGAATGCTCGCGGGCCCCACCGGGAAGATCTGGGCCGACAGGTTCGAGCTCGATGACTTCCCCGGCATCAAGGGCTTCATTTCTGAGCTGATGGGTGTTCCGTATGACGACGTCGAGGTCACCTCTTCGTGAGCGACGGGCCCAAACCAGAGAAGCAGTCGCCCGCTGAGCGGCTCTCGCGTCTGCAGGCCTGCGCGAAGCAGGTCTTCGCCGATCCCGCGGTCGCGCTGGTGGCGCTGACGCACAAGAGCTACTGCAACGAGCACAAAGACGAGCTGTGTGAAGACAACGAGCGGCTCGAGTTTCTGGGCGATGCGGTGGTCGATCTCGCGATTGGCCAGCGGCTGATGGAACGGTTCCCTCGCGCCAACGAAGGCGAGCTCTCGAAGCTGCGCGCGTTGATCGTCAATGAAGAGGGGCTGGCCCGGGTGGCGCGCGTGGTGGGCGTCGGTGACTTGCTGTTGCTCGGGCGTGGCGAGGATCTCACCGGCGGGCGCGAGAAGAACTCGGTGCTGGCCGATGCGCTGGAGGCCGTGATCGGAGCGCTCTACGTGGGCAACGGCATGGCCGCGGTGCTCTCGTTCATCGATGCGTTCTTTGGTGAAGCGCTCGATGGCGTGGCGGAAGGGCGGCAGGGCAGGGACAACAAGTCGTTGCTTCAAGAGGCTTCGCAGCAGCGGCTCAAGTCGAGCCCTCGCTACCGGGTGGTCAGCGAATCGGGCCCCGAGCACGAGAAGATCTTCGAGGTCGAAGTGAGTGTCGGCGGGGAAATTTACGCTCGCAGCACCGGCCGCTCGAAGAAGGAAGCCGAACAGGCCGCGGCCGAGAAGACGCTCGAGCTGTTCGTTCCGAAGACCTGACCCACCGCTTCCCCTCTTGCCCCCACCGTTCGCATCGAGCGCAGTCGAGGGATTACCTCGCCTTCGGGCGGTAAGTGCCCCCTCGACTGCGCTCGGGGAGACCGGTGATTGGAGTCATTTCTATTTCGGCCAA
>JAYVFP010000270.1:0-9234 GCA_043773025.1 Archangium sp. | reverse complement strand
CGCACCCGTTCAGTTCTCTGAAAATCTCCGCCCCGCCCATCCCGGGCTCTGCCCTCGGAGAATGCTGGGCCACGCCCGCAATCACGAATCAAGCCTGGGCGAGTGTCGAGCAGGTGAAGGTGCTCGTCACCCGGCCCGAGTCTTTGGCGTTTGGTCTCGAGGCTGCGACGGTCCGTGAGGTTGGCCAGGCGCATCAACGCTCGCTCGACGTGCTTGCCGACCCCGCCGACGGCCTGAAGCCTGGCTCCGGCTGGGACGCCCACGCGGTCATTGAGGGGCTCCAGCGCCCGGAGGGCCTTCCCCGGCCAGCGCAAAAGGATCTGCAGTCAGCGCTCGCTGCGCGATGCAGGCGACTCGACGTGGCCTGAGCATCGGCACACCTGTGGCACACGGAGCTCGCTGCACGACGATTCTCCGAGCGGATCGGCAACCCGAGAGGAATCGTGACACGGCTTGGCCCGGGCGGCTTCCAATGCTTGTGAGAAACCAAATCGAGGCGGGTTTCGCTCGGCGCCGAGCCGCGCCAGCACCGTAACCGTCACACCAAGTCAGCAGCGCTCGCCGACCCGAACACCGGCGCCAACGGAGCGCTGGGTCAGACTGAGGAGCGACTCGAACGACCCGAGAGGACCCACCCAGGATTCGCCCCCCGTCGCGACAAGGGGCCCCGCGAAGACTCCGCCATCAAATGATTCATCGAAGAACAATCGCCTGATCATTTCGCCCTGCCGTACTTCCCGCTCAAGAACGCCCCGTAGGTTCCGAGCTCGACCTTCAGCTTCTGCGGCTCGAGCACTTCGACGTGCTCCCTCCACGAGGCGACCCAGTTGGTCACCTCGTAAGAGGGCGTGCAGTTGAAGCGCAGCACCACGCCGCCATCGGCTTGCGGCTCGAGCTTCTCCGACGGGTGCCACCGACGCTCCTCGATGTAGGGCCGAGCGAAAGCATCGAACCGCAGCACGTAGAGCTCAGTCGCCTTGCCGATGAAGATGCCGAAGGCAGAATGTTCGAGTTTCTCGGGGTCGTATTCAGGAGGGAGCGCTTCGGTCTCGTGATCCGCGAGGACGCATCTGGGTCGATGCGCCAGCGAACGCGGCTGCCATCGCCTGCCTCTTTCACCAGGGCGATGCCCGCGTCCTGGAGTGCGTCGAGGTCTCTGCGGATCGTCCGCGTGGTCGTGCCGTAGCGCTCGGCGAGCTCATACAGGTCGCTCCCACCGACGCGGTCGAGGTCTCGCAGCATCCGCAGAATGCGCACGACCTGGTCGTTCCGAGCGGCGTCCACTGCCGCGACGCCGCGCCCCTTTGCCCTCTTTGCTGCTGCCACGCCCGCCTCCCTGTGACCTTCTACGTCGTCGGCACGGCTGCGTCGCGACGGTTCAGCACTCGAGGAATTGCGAGGGCCCAGCAGTGCTCGCCCTGCCAACGGAGCGAGGCCTCAAGACCCAGGTCGAAGGTGACGCCGTCGACGAGTTGCTCGATGCGGACCTGGCGTTCATCTCGCCAGATGCCATTCGTGCTGCCGGCGTCGACGAGGAAGACCTCGTCTCCAAGCTGAAGCAGCACCGCGTGGACACGAGAGATCGTTTGCAGCGGGAGCCGGACGTCACACCGGTCAGCCCTCCCCACGAGGACTCCCCGACGAAGTGAGTCGGCGTCAATTCGGAACCCTCGGGCCCCCGCGAGCCCACGCACCTCGAGCTGACCGATGGGCCTGCCCGGTACCGGCTCGTCAGGCGACTCGACGTGCCTCGCCACGCGGGGCAGCAAGGTCGACCACGGCTGCGCGTCGTCCGGGTTCCAGGGAAGCGGTTGCCCTGTCGGAACGCAGAAGAAGACGAACTCCGACGCACGGAGAAACAGCGCGCCCACTGACTCGACCAGTCGGACCGGTCGCCCCGACTCGAGCTGCACCCCACCCGGCGTCTCGAGATCCAATGCCGAGAAATGAACCGCCCCTTTGGCTCGGCGCACAATGAACAACAGGTGGCGCAGCGAGAGCGACTCGTCGAGCGGCAGAGCCAGGTCGACCTCGTCGTGACGCCCTACTGTTCCAGCGCGGGGAGCATCACTCGCCTCGAGCCAGAGGCGCGCCAGATGACCGAAGCGCTCGTGGGCGGCAAAGACAAACAGCCCTGGCCGCTTTTCCTCACGCACGGCCGAGGCCATCATGCGCTGCCGCTCTGAGAAGAGGTCTTCGATGGATCTGGGGCGGAGGTTTCGCAGTCCCCCAACCACCGTTCCTGAGACCGAGCGCAATGGCGAGACCGAACGCTGAACACGGGCGTACCTGGTTCCGAGCATCATGTTCTCCTTGAAGGTCGAGCTGACCACTTCTGACATCGTCGACGGCAGCTATGACAGGCGCTGTCACACCAGCGTTCTGACTCCCCGAAGGCGCGGCGCCACGTTTCAGCGTCAACAGCGCAGCAGCTCGCGGAACTGATCCCCGGCGCCCGCGAAGTCTTGCGCCTGGGAGGCCTCGTTCCCCTGCGCCGCCAGCGCATGGAGTTTGCGCATCCTCACATCCGGAAACGTTCGCATCGTATGGCCTCCTCAGGGTTCGCTTTTCAGACGGCACGGGCTCGCCGCTTTCCGACACAGCGGCGCTCCCCAGACTGACAGCCACCAGCGCGCGACGCCGCACGACGAAGCGAGACCCTGACCTCGGGTGTCACAGCAGTCGAAGGTCCTTGCTTCGAGGCCTTTCGACCTCTGGCTGGTGTGCAGGGCATCATTCACTGCGACCTGCTGCCTGAGAGCGCGACATTCCGTACCTCTCGACGCGCCGGTGAGCGACCATCGCCTCGCCCATGCGCCTCTATCCACAGTCCCAACCCCGTGCGACCCACAGCCACGCGGAGCGCGCTCTCTACAGTGCGCTCAGCGCTGTCTCGCTCCCGTGGACGGCCTTCCACTCGCTGCGGTTGCGAACCAGGGACGGCTGGGAGGGCGAAGGCGACTTCGTGATCGCCGACCCCACGGCTGGGCTCCTCGTACTCGAGGTCAAGGTGAGGTGGCACTGACCGCGGCGTGCGAAGCGCTCCCCGCCGAGGACGCCCGCCCCGACGTCATCGTCGTCGATGAGGCTCAGGACTTCGAGCAGTGCGACTGGATGCTGGTGGAGCAGCTCGCCGGGAAACGCGACCTGTGGGTGTTCCGCGATACCAGGCAGGCGTTCTGGACCGACCGACCGCTGCCAGAGGCCCTGGCCGCGACGCTCGGAGGCCGATTCGTGTTGCCCACCAGCTACCGCTGCCCAGCGTCGCTCTCGCCCTTTGCGGAGAGCTACGTCAGCGGTGTGCTTCCGAACACGCGGCCGCCAGAGCAGGTGCTGAAGCTCGTGACGTGTGAAGACGATCAAGTGCTGGAGCGAACGCGTCATGAGGTCGAGGCCCTGCTTCGTCAGGGAGCGCGGCCTGAGCAGATCGTGATTCTCAGCCTGAGCGGTCAGACGCGGAGCAAGCTCTTCGGCCTGACCAAGCTGGGCTCGACCACGCTCACGCACGCCGACTCACCTGAGGCCGGCAGGAGCGTGGTGGTGGAGACCTTCCTCCGATTCAAGGGGCTCGAGAGGCCGTTCGTCGTGGTGACGGAACTCGGAGGAACACACGTCACGCACTACGAGACTCGAATGCACATCGCCCTCACGCGCGCGACGGTGCAGGCCGTGGTCGTCGCCGCGCAGGCGGACGTGGGGGCTGACCCGCGGCTCCAACTGCCTGTCGGATAGCTGTGCCTCTCTGCCAGGGGGCGCCCCCCTGAATGAGGCAAATTGCGTCACGGTGCAAACACGACCATTGAGACAAGTCGTCTCGCGTGCCTCAAGTCGCCACCTTGCCTGACGGCGCAAGTACCGCTATTTAAGCAAGTGTATGATTGGAGCGTGGCGCGACATCGAAGCAGTTGCGAGGAGCCGACTTCCGGCGATCCTCTCTGACTCGCTCGGCCTCGACGCACGACAGGTGCGGGTCACCGCATCGAAGCATGCGGCCTACGACTTTACTGCTGACGCTGACGGAAGGTCTTTGCTCATCGAGGTCCTCGGCCCGTCCATGCCGACCCTTCTCCGTCACTGGGAGCGGGTCAGCCACGCCGCAAAGAAGCGAGACATTCCTCTGATCGTGGTGCCGTACATGACCCCGTCCGGGCGCGCGCTCTGCCACGAGCACAACATCAACTGGGTGGACCTCGCAGGAAACGCCAGCGTTCGCGCGCCTGGGCTTCAGATCCGCATCGACGGTCGCCCCGACCTCTACGCGCGAAGAGGTCGCCCAGCGTCCGTCTTCGAGCGAAGGAGCTCGCGGCTGACCCGCATCCTGCTGCAACACCCTGGGCGCGAATGGTCGGTTCGCGAGTGCGCCAAGGCTTCAGGTCTCAACGAAGGCCACGTCAGTCGCATCGTCGCGCGCCTGGTTGATGAAGACCTTCTGAGCCGAGACGCGAGGCGAATCCGTGTGACGAATGCCCAGGTGCTTCTCGACGCCTGGAGAGAGGCCGCAGACTTCTCGAAGCACCGCATCCTTCGGGGGCACGTGCCCGCGCGCTCAGGCGAGGAGCTGCTCCGGCTGGTCTCAGGGCGCCTCGTTGAAGCTCAGCTCGAGCACGCCGCGACCGGCCTCGGAGCAGTCTGGCTCTACGACCATTTCGCGATGTTCCGACTGGCGACCCTGTTTCTTCGCGAATGGCCCAGCCCCGCGCAGCTCGAGAAACTCCACTTCAGGGAGGAACCACAGGGCGCGAACCTTTGGCTGGTGCTCCCCTCGGACGACGGCGTCTTCGAGGGATCTCGGTCGGTCGATGGCATTCCCTGCGTCCACCCGGTCCAGGCGTACGTCGACCTCAAAGACCAGCCCGAGCGCGCCGGCGAGGCCTCCGAGCACCTGAAGCAGAACCCGGTCCTTCTCGGAGGCACCGATGGCTCCTCGTAAGCCGCCGACGGCCGCCTCCTACACACCGAGGGATATCGAGCTCGTTCGCAGCGCCTGCCTCACGCTCGCTTCGCACCTGGGATCATTTCTCGATGACCTCGTCGTCGTCGGCGGGCTGGTCCCTACCCTCCTCATCCGGCCGAAAGACACCAGAGAGCCCCACGTCGGAACGAAGGACCTCGACGTGGGCCTCAGCCTCGCGCTCCTCGAGGAGTCCAGGTACGTCGACCTCGTTGCGCATCTGCTGAGCGCAAACTTCGAGCCCGACATGAACGACGCGGGGAAGCCAGCGAACCACCGCTGGAGGCACCGTACGGATCACGTCACTGTCGACTTCCTGATCGCCCCGGCCCCTGCGGATGTGCCGACCAGCGATGCGAAGGTGAAGGTCATCACCGACAACCTCTCGGCGGTCCTGGCGAGCGGCTTGCCGCTGGCATTTCGCGACAGGAAGAAGGTCACGCTGTCGGGCAAGACCCTGCGCGGCGAAGAAATGACTCGCGACCTGTGGGTTTGCGGCGCCGGCTCCTTTCTGGTCCTGAAGGCGCTCGCGTTCCGCGGCCGTGGTGAAAACAAGGACGCGTACGACCTCTTCTACGTGCTGGAGAACTTCGGCGACGCCTACGTCACCGACGTCGCCGCTGCTCTTCGACCACTCCTGAACAGCGACCCCGCACAACAAGCGATCGCCATTCTGAAGGCTGATTTCTCGTCAGCGAAGCACGCGGGGCCAGCCAGAGCCGCCGAGTTCCTCAGTCGCTCTGACGACGAGGAGTACAGAGCGGACCGGGCAGGCGCAGTGCTCGAGCTCCTTCGCGCTCTGGGGCTGTAGTTCAGCGCCAATGGCCCTTCTGACGAGTCAGACCAGGTAGGCGGTGACCCGCTGGAAGCACTGGTTCGCCGCCTCCGCTCCGACTGTGAGTTCCCGATGGAGCTCGCTGACCACCCGCGCGGGGGGCGCGCCCTGAATGGAGAAGTCCGACTGGACGACTCGGAGCTCCCCGCCCATGACGAAGTCCCTGAACGCGATTCGGGCTGACCACCCATCACCGGTGCGCACCCAGGTGTCGGCCCCCGGGTCTCGCTCCCAGCCGGCCAGCTCGATGGACTGCCTGAGTCGAGAGAACTCGTCAGGCGAGAAGTCCTGTTCACGCAGATCGTTTTGTTTGAAGCAAGGTCGCTCGAGCTGAGGGAAGGGCTGCTGCCCCACTCGCCACGACCCGAAGTCCTCCCGCTCAACTGGCGTCAGCTCGAGCGGGTGAAGCGGCCTCAACCCCATCGAGTCGTCCAAAACCGTCGGTGAGCTTCGCCCCGGCACCAGTAAATCCACCCGCGCCTCCCCAGAGAACACGCCCCACACCAGGCCGCGCGCCACCGCGCTCAGGAGCGGGTGCATGCCCCAGGTCTCGGTGAAGGCGATCGCCGACAAAGGAGATCCCTCACACATCAGTCGCTCGAGGCGTCGGACTGTCGCCGGCAGGTCCGCGGCGGCGGACGCCCACTCTGGTGGCAACGGCAGCACCTTCCCGTCGCGTTTCAGCCCGACTCGGAGACCGGGCCCGAGCCGGACCGTCGCCCCGGGTGGCAACGTCAGCTGAGGGAAGAGCCGGTCTTCGAGTTCATACGCCGAGAGAGCCTGCGTGGCTGCCGCTGATGCGAAGAGCGTCGTGATGGCCTGGCGCTCGGCGCGGCACTCCGGCGCGCGAGAGAGCTCGGCGAGTCGCCTGAGCGCCTGGCGCGTCCCCATTCGCGCCAGCACCTCCGGACCGCGGCCGATGCCCCGGGGAACGGCCCTCCCGAGGTCGACGTAGTGCCTTCGCCTGAGCGCGAACTCCGCGACAGCATCGGCACTCGCGTCGGTGGGAAAGCGGCCCGTCGCGTCGAGCGCCCAATGGCCAGTCGGAGGCGCGTCATCGAGCAGCCACTGCACGAAGAGGTGCTCGGCGAACTCCCCGAGGCTCTCGGGCGTGGCCCTCCGCGCGAAGTCGTCCAGCGAGGGCTCGTGGTGGGATCGCAACGCGCCTCGGAGTCTCGCCAGCTCGTGCGCACCCGCCAGCGTTCGCCCGTCGTGGAGCTGGAGGGGAGGGAGGAGCGCACGGCCTTGCAGGGCCCGCTCCCACGCTGCGATGAGGCTGCGCTGTACCAACTGCTGCATCGCCCCCGCGCGGGGTGGGGCCTTTCGCAAACGGCGGACCAGCTCCTTCGTCGGCAGCAGGGCCCCCAGCAGCGCGAGCGAGTCGCGCTGGCTGGCGCGCCGAAACGCCGCGCCGATCGCCTGCGGTGAGACATTCCTTTGGCGGAGCCCAGGGGCGCTGCGCGGACACCAGCGGTGCGCGGCCATCAGCTCGTCGGGGTCGAGCCCCTTGAGCGTGTGGACCGGTGGCGGCCACACCACGTGGCGCAGCGAAGTGGCCTCGTGGCGCAGCAGCGCGAGGAGCAGCAGCGCCCCCGTGTCCGGGTCGGTCTCTCGAAGTGCGGTGGCGCGATCGGCGGCGCTCCACCACTCAGCGTCGTCGGGCAGCGCATAGGCGAGCCCCGCGCGGAGCCGAAGGTCGGTCGGCGCGTGCTTTCTGGCGACGGCCCTGACCCCCTCACGGAGCTGTGCGCTTTCCCAGGTGGTCCGCCGCAGTTCCCTCCAGAACTCGGCGGAAGGCAGGGCGGCAGTGGTGGTGGGACCCGTCACCTCGAGCACGCGCGTGATGGCGTTGCCCAGGCGCGCGAAGCGCAGGGAGTACCGCGAGGCCCACAGCGCCAACTCGAGCGCCCTGGCTGGTTGCTGGGAGGCGAGCTGCTCGTGCCAGGGCCGGGTCTTTTCCTGCGGTCCGAGCGTCAGGCCGACGGCCTGGGTCTCGAGGTCGAGGTTGTCCCAATCGGCGGACTCGAGCAGCGCGCGACTCATCTCACTCAGCCTGGGGGGCGCCTGGTTGAGGCCAGCCGCTGTGCCTGACTGGAGCGAGAAGCGCACGTTCCTTACGTTACCCGCGAGGTGTGTCGCGTCGGGTTACGCGTCTGTACTGGAACTTCGAGGAAGGCCGCGGCGCTGGCACGCATCGTGTTGTCGTGGATGTCTAAGACCTTCCGAATGGACTGGGGCCAGGGCAGGGAGTCGTCCTCCTGATAGCCACCGGCGAGGTTCCAGGCGATCGGCAACCCGAGGTCTGCACAAGCCTGAAAGACCGCCGTGTCGCGGGCGTGCAGTTGCTCAGTGGAAAGGAATTGGCAGCCGATCGGGTCGTCCAGATGCGGGTCCGCGCCGGCCTGGTAGAGCACCACCTCCACCTCCTCTTCCTTCCACTGGGCGAGCAACTTCGGGAGGTAGTCGAGGAATGCCTGCGCCTCGTTCGCAGGTCCCCGGTAGTGAACCGCGCCCCTGGTGTAATGGACGACGCGGTTCTTGAACCCGGCCACGCGCTTGAGAATGTCCTCGGTGCCGTTGCCGTGGTGGGCGTCGCAGTCGAGGATCGCGAGCTTTTTCACGCCCGCCTTCAGCAACTGCGCTGCGGCGATGGCGAGGCCGTTGAAAGTGCAGAACCCACCGCCGAAGCGGTACCCGGCGTGATGAAAGCCGCTGGTGGGAGAGACGGCCACGCCACCGTGACGCCAGGCGTACAGCGCGGCGGCGACGAAGCTGCCCGAAGTCAGCGGCAAGGACATCGCGATCCCCGCGTCGAAGTTGCCGAAGCCGTTCTCGAGGTCCAGGTCCATCACGCCGTCGATGTACTCGGGGGCGTGGGCCGCGGAGAGCTCTGCGCGGCTGAGCGGCTTGAAGGAGCGGATATCGAGCGGGACACCGAGCTTCTTCCAGGAATCGACCACCGGCCCGGGCTTCGCGGCCGACGGAGAGATCGACGCGGCTTCGCGGGAGGCGTTCTGCTGCGGCCGGTAGAAGACGGGAATGGCTTTCAGGGTGTTCGGTAATGTCAAAATCGGCTCCTTTGGGTTTGGACAGACTGTAGGGCGGAGCCGGGACACCTCAGCCCGTCGGCGCCGACCGAACCGCCCTCGCTCGTGATGGAGAAGACTGTCTCACACAGGACTGACATCTGAGGTCACAGCCACCCAAGTCAGACAGGGGAATCGCATCTCAAAGCTCGTGAAAATCCGCGAGGTTGATTGAGCACCTGGGCTCCCCGTGAGAGGCCATGCCGCGCGCTGGTGGGCTCCAGCCAGGTGAACTTTGAGAGCAGGTCCTTCCACGCGGGTGCCTGGGGGCCGCTGAGCTGGAGATCGCTCAGCTCCTTCATCTGGGAAGGCGGCGAGCTCCACCGAACGAAGGGCGAGGGGCCGTTCCTCACGCACCGCGG
>JAYVFP010000269.1:0-9244 GCA_043773025.1 Archangium sp. | reverse complement strand
CCACGGCCGTAAAAACCGCCCTGGGCGGACCTCGTCACCTGAGCATCCGTGCTCAAAGCGGAGAGGCCTGCTCGCGACGCGCACGGCGCTGATCGTCTTCAGACCCACGCGCTTCAGGGCTGCTTCTGAACTCAGTTCGGCCCCTCTGAGGGGCGAGATGTCAGGCAAAAGCAGTGAGCAGGTGTGGCACTCGCGGCGCTCCGCTCAAGGCGTGAGGGCGTCGATCGCTTCGCGCAGGTCTGCGTCGTTCGGGTAGGCGGCGAGCACCCTCCGGGCGTGCTCGAGGTCGACGGGGAAAAGAGGCGGCTGGAAGACGCTGGTGCTCTGTGCGTTCAGCTTTGCGATGGCCTGCAGGTACAGCGTGATCGCGTCAGGCGTAGCCGCCTCTGCGTTCACCCTGGGCGCCAGCGTGCGTACGGCCGCAGAGAGATCGTCTTGCGCGAGCTGGGTGCGGGCCAGCGCGATGCTCGGGGCGTCTTCGGTTCCCGACTCGGCAACCCAACGCTCTGCGACCGAACGCAGCAGCGGGTCGCCTTCACCGTGCACGTGGTGCAGCGTCTCGTACAGCTCGCCCCAGGCCGCTGCGTCGAGCGGATGCGCCTTCGCGTATTCCGTAAAGACCAGCGCGCCGCCTTCGATGCGTTCGTCGAAGAGCGAGACGGCTTCTCCCGACATGAAGTACGCGATGGGGGAGAGGTACTCGAGCACGTTGTGATCGTCGGTGTTCACCTGGCCCTTTCCCGCGAAGGCGAGCTGCCCTTCATCGGAGTGCACCTGCCTCGCGAGCAGCGTGGAGACTCTGGTGATGCCCAGGCGGCGCAGATCTTCAGCCACGTCTTTCGGAAGCATGCGTCGTGACATCACTTCGGGATCGAAGGTCTGTGGCTCGCGGCTGGCCACCAGCAACATGTCGGAGGCGCCCAGCCAGGTGGTGCCGTGCTCGAAGCTGTCGCGCAGCGTACGCACCACCAGCTTCACCAGCGCTTCGTTCGATTCGTAGGTGTGGATCCACTGCACCATGCGGCCGCCCGGCGCGAGGCGGTCTCGAGCCACGCGGAAGAAGTCGCGCGAGAAGAGCCCCGAGACGCCGGTCACCCAGGGGTTCGAGGGCACGCTGACGATCAGATCGTACTTCTCGGGGGACAGCGTGAGGAAGGTGCGCGCGTCTTCGATGTGCACGTGACAGCGCGGGTCTTCGAGCGCGTTGCGGTTGTCGGCAGAGAAGAGCTTGGCGGCGTCGAGCACGGCCGGGCTGATCTCCACCACGTCGAGGCGCTCGATGCCGTGCGCGAGCAGTGAGCCCGCGGTGATGCCTGCCCCGATGCCGACGAGGAGGACCTTCTTCACTTCGCCAGGGTGAGTGAGGACTCCGAGGTGCGCAGCGAGCGTTTGAGTGTCGAGATCGCCGCGGCCGTTCGAGCCGTCGGCTTTGCCGTTGATGCGCAGGAAGCGGTGGGTTCCCTTTTGCTGAGCCACCATCACGCTCGCGAAGACGTCGTCTGCGTAGAAGAGTGAGTCGGCCCGGGCGATGGCTTGTTTCTCGAAGGTGGCGAATTGGGTGAAGTGGCCGTGCCATTCGCGGAAGCGGCCGGCCTGAGAGATGAAGGTGGCCCAGCCGCGGGTGGTGACTGCGCTGAAGAGGATCAGGGCGGCTACTGCGGCGAGCGCGAAAATTGGTTTGCCCTCTCTTCCTCGGGGAGAGGAGGGACCTGGGGGAGACGTTTTGTGGGCGGCACGCAGACAGATCGCCGCGGCGATCAGGTTGGCGATCAGACCGACCGTGAAGTTTCCTTCGAGACCGATGAGGGGCAGCAGCACCAGCCCGCCTGCGAGTGAGCCGAGGATCGTGCCGATGGTGTTGAACAGGTACACGCGGCCGACCTCACCACCCACGCTGTCCTTGCTGCGCATCACCACTCTGGCGCCGAGCGGAAAACTCGCCCCCATCAGCGCCGTCGGCGGAATCAACAGCAGCCCGCAGAAGACGAAGGTGAGGAACAGGTAGACGCTCCACGAGTCTTCTGGCCGCAGCAGTTGGGTGAGCTGAAAGAAGACGAACGGCAACCGCCGGTAGAGCGGAATCGTCAGGCAGACCACCACCACCAACGCCAATTGCAGCCAGCCGAACGTGCGCAGCGCATCCCCTTCGGGCCTGCGCGCGATCCAGAAGCTGCCGATCGCGATGCCTAAGATGAAGCACGAGAGGATCAACGTGAACGCGTACGACGTGCCGCCGATGATGATCGAGAGCAGCCGAATCCACGTGACCTCGTAGAGCATCGCAGTGAAGCCCGAGAGCGCCGTTCCGATGAGCACCGCCTTCACCGCGAGGTCCGTGTACACGCGCTGCGGTGCTGCATCGGCCGGCTCACGGACTGCCGCTGCCGGTGCGCGGCTGCCCAGCAGGGCGATCACGCCCACCAGCAAATTGAAGAACACCGCGAACCGTTCGGTGACCGCGAGCCCTGCGACGGGCACGAAGAACACGCCCGCGAGCAAGCTGCCCACCGCGGCGCCCAACGAGTTGATCGCGTAGAGGGAAGCGAGCGTGCCCTTCGCGGTGGCCAGGCTCTGGGTCAGCGCGCGGGTCATCGCCGGGAGCGACCCGCCCATCAGCAGCGTGGGGGGCAGCACCGTCACCGCCGCCAGCACCATGCGCGCCGCATTACCGCCCGCGCTGCCCACCGACACATAGAGAGAGCCGGCCAGGTCGAGCATGGTGGGAAAGAGCAGGGCGAGCAGGCCCACGCCAATCTCGAGGATGCCGTAGAGCGCCAGCGGCCTTGCCGAACGATCGGCCCTTCGGCCAAACAGCCACGCCCCAAGCGCGAGACCGCCCATGAACGTCGCCAGCAAAATGGCGTGAGCCTGGCCGGTATTACCGAGCCAGTTGGCGAGCCGCTTCGACCAGCAGAACTCGTACAGCAAGCCCGTCGCTCCGGAAAAAAAGACCAGGGTCAGAGCCGTCGGTCGCGAAAGAGTGGGCATCGGCGACCCAGAGCGTACTTCAGAGAATTTTCCTGCCGGGCATGAATGCCGGGGTCAGCCACCGAGACAGACAGCCGCGAGTCGCCAGTGGGAGGCCGGGGGGGCTCGCGAACCACACACTTTCGAGGGGCTGAAACAATGAAGACGACGACGTCTTGGGGATTCGTGTTGCTTGCGCTGGTCGCAGCGGGCTGTACCAACGGTGCGGGGCCCATTCTGGCAAGGCCCAACACCCAGATGGCGAAGGCGCAGGTGCGCGACGCGCTGGGCGGTATCGGACTGGCAGCCACTGCCACCTTCGACGCGCCGGTCATCGACGCGAGCACGCAGAGCAATCCGAGCGTGGGCACGGGCCGCTTCACCGTCGCGCCAGCGAGCTCCGGGGGTACCGGATCCATCGGGGTGGTGGACAACTCGAGCTCGCCTTCGCTGCGCTACGTGATGGTGGGTGATTTGATGGGCACCCCGTCGAGCTTCTTTGCGGTCATCGCCGACGTGGCCTTCACCGTGGGCACGCACCCCATCGACAACGTGCACTTCTACGCGGGGCTCTTCGACGCGCAGACCGGCAACCCCACGCACCTGGCCACCAGCGGCTCGGTGACCTTCACCCAGGCCGGTGGCATCGGTGGCCGCTGGGTGGGCAGCTTCAGCGGCGACGTCGAGGCCGTGCAGACCTCACCCGGTTGCCAGTCGACGGCTGACTGCGCGACGGGCGAGGTGTGCAGCAACGGCACGTGCGTGCGCGCGCCTCCCCCTCAGTGCACCTCGAACGCGCAGTGTGCGGCGGGCAACGTGTGCCAGGGCTCAGTGTGCGTGCCGACGACGCCTGCGTGCGTGACCGACTCCGATTGTGCGAGCGGGCAGGTCTGCGCCGGTGGGCAGTGCGTGACCGTCACGCCGCCTCAGTGCCGGGTCGACAGCGATTGCGCGCGGGGTGAAGTGTGCCAGGCCGGAGCCTGTGGGCAGCCCGTTCCCCAGTGCACCTCGAACGCGCAGTGCCCGGTGGGGTGGGTGTGTCAGGCGGGCCAGTGCTCGCCTGGTACCACCACCAACACCTGCGAAGGGCAGCAGGGTGACGGCCAGCTCTCGGGCGCAGTGACGGCGGTGGCGTCGTGCGCAGCCATCCCCGCGGGCAGTCTTTCCATCACGCAGGGCATCGCGGCGGTCGACGACGCGCTTCGCCTGGTGGTGTTCGACCCGAACGCAGGTGACGAAGGCGCCGTGCTCGAGCTCGCCGTGTGCCCGGGTGCGCCTGGCACGTTGACTCTGGGCAACGGCCTCATCGCCGCCGCTCACATCAAAGATGTGCAAACGGTCGACCTGCGTCTCTACGCCGAGCGGAAGGCCTCGGCCGCGTCACTCACGTTGACCCGGGTGAGCCCCACGCTGGCGGGTTCGTTCGCGCTCACGCTGACGGCCGGCGGTACGGTCAACGGCAGCTTCACGATGTACTGAGGAACTTCAGAGCGCTGCCCTCGTGGGGTCTCTCAACCCACGAGGGCCGTGCGCTCTCAGAACGCCTGGGGCTGGCGGTCACTTCTGCTCAAGGCGCACGGTGCCGCGGCGAGCGTGCGAGACCTCTCGGAAAGGAGTGCTTAAGAGAGAGCACGTCGTCGGCCTGAGCATCGCGAACTCAGAGCCCGTCACAAACGCAGCGTGACGTTGGCCACCAGCCGGTCGTCAGTGAGGCGCAGGTCGGGCGAAAATGCGGCCCGCGCAGCATCGTCGACCGGGGGCAGACCGTTGGGCCCGGTGATGCCCCCGCTGCCCGAGAAGTAGGGCTGGTTGGCGACGCGGTGCACGTACTCCACACGAAGGACCAGCCACGGGCTCGGCCTGAAGTCGACCGTGGTGGCGAAGCCGCCCCCGAGGAACTCGAACGGGTTGAAGGCGCTCCCGTTGCCCGGCAGCGAGTACGAACTTCCCAGCGGCAGCGGGTACACCACCGCCGAACTGCGATCGTAGAACACATCGCCGCGCACCGTGGTCATCAGCCAGCGCGTCCACTCGATGCGGCCGGTCAGCGATGCGCCCGTCATCACCCCGTTGGGCGGCGTGGGTTTGTCGTCGACGCGTTGCCCGGCCGTGGGGCCGCGAAATTCGTAGCCCACGTCAGCCACCAGGCACAGCGCGAGCCGTTGAAAGACGGGGCGGTCGAGCCCCTCGAAGAGCAGCGCCTGCACGTAGTTGTCCGAATAGATTCGGAACGACTGGCTGTTCGGGTCTGACGCGCGGGTCTGGTCCTGGCCTGCGTAGAGCGTGTGAGTCAATGACAGCCATTTCCCATGGCGCACGTTGTACAGATATCCGCCCGTGAGCGCGTCGTGCCAGCGGCCGAAAGACTGCCAGCCGTTCACCAACCACACCTCGAGCTTCTGGTTCTCCTCGAAGAAGAGTTGCGTGCGCAGGCCCGAGAAATAATACGGCGTGAAGTCGGACACGAACGGGTGCGTGTAGCTCCAGTTCTCCTGCGGCACGTAGCTCTCGAGCGCGATGTACGAGGGGAAGATGCCCACCTCGATGTTGAGCCCGTGGCGCCAGTGAAAGTGCCAACCAGCGCCCGCCTGCTTCACGTAGCTCAAGGTGGGGTTCGACAAGAAAGAGCCGCGGGCCAGCGTCGCGTCTTGCCCTTGAATGGTGGCGATGTAGCTGCCCATCTGCAGCTCGAGCCGGCCGATGGGGCCGCCGTACTTCGTGTCGATGCCGTTCAACTCGAAGCCGAGGTACGCGAGGTTCAAGGTGAACTCGCTGTGCCGCGCGGCGGTGGTGGTGGGGAAGATGGTGTTGTCGACCGGGTTCGAGAACTGCCACGCGTAGGCGGCGTCGACGAAGAGGGTCGGCGTCACTGGGCCGATGCGCAGCAGCGATGCGGGCTGGTAGTTCGACCCGTTCATCCACGTCCAGTCGAAGCGGGAGAACGGTGGCTCCGAGACGTCGAGTGGCACCTCCTCGGGGGGCGCCGGGGTGACCGCGGGCGGCTTGAGGCGGGCGACCTCATTTTCCAATGCGCCCACCCGCAACAAGATGGCCTCGAGATCGATGCCCGCGTCGGGGCGCATCGTCTGGGCGGAGGCCGCGAGCGGCAGCAACGCGGCAAGCGCCAGAGCGTTGATTTGGAAACTCATAGGTCGAGCTGAATGCCCACTTCGACGGCCTGGGCAGGGGGAATCTTGAAGGCGCTGTCGGCCGAGACGGAGTTGCGCAGCAGGTAGCCGAACAAGGTCTCGGTGACCTGCCCCATCGAGCCCGAGCCGTGACCCAGCACCGCCTCGCGGCCCAGGAAGTAGGTCACCTGCGACAGCTCGACTGCAGGCTCGAGGCCCGTCACCGCAGCGGCGAGCACCGTGGGGATGTCGCGGTCTTCCATGAAGCCGTACCGAATCACGAGGCGCCAGAAGCCGGGGCGCAGCGCAGTCAGCTCGAATCGTTTCTCGTCGGCCACGTGCGGCGTGGGCTCACTCTGCACCGTCACCACGATGATTCGCTCGTGCAACGAGCCCGTGCGTTCGACCATGTGCACCATCACGGGCGGCACGTGCTGCGTGCTGGAGGCCATGAAGACGCCGGTGCCCGGCACCCGCACCTTCACCTGGTCTTCGAGGCGGGGGAGCGCGTCCTCCAACGAGCCGAAGCGGCGCAGGTAGTGCTCCAACACCAACGAGCGGCCTCTGCTCCAGATGAGCATCGCGGCGATGAAGCCCAGGCCGATGAGCACGGGCACCCAGCCGCCGTCGAGAATCTTGGCCGAGTTCGCGAGGAAAAAGGGCACGTCGAACGAGAGGAACATCAGCAGCACGAGGGTGGAGATCGCGGCGCTCCACTTCCACGTGTGGCGCATCACCATGAAGAAGACGAGCGAGGTGAGGATCATCGTGCCGGTCACCGCGATGCCGTAGGCCGAAGCGAGGCGCTCTGATTTCTGGAAGCCCAGGACCAGCAGCAGACAGACGAAGGCGAGCAGCCAGTTGATCTCAGGAATGTAGATCTGCCCCTCGGTGTGAGCGGCGGTGTGGCGAATGGTGACGCGCGGGAAGTAGCCGAGCTGTTGTGCCTGCCTCGTCAATGAGAAGGCCCCTGAGATGAGCGCCTGCGAGGCGATGACCGTGGCAGCGCTCGACAGCAGCACCAGCGCCACCGTGGCCGGGCCCTTGGGCACCATCGAGAAAAAGGGGTTCTGCAGCGCGCCGGGGTCACCCAGCACGAGCGCGCCCTGGCCGAAGTAGCAGAGCACCAGCGCGGGAAAGACGATCATCAACCACGCACCCCGAATGGGCTTGAGCCCGAAGTGGCCCATGTCTGCGTAGAGCGCTTCTCCGCCGGTGACCGCCAGCACCACCGAGCCCAGCACCAGGAACCCGGGCATGCCGTGCCGCATGAAGTAGGCGACCGCGTGGTGCGGTGAGAGGGCCTGCAGCACCTCGGGCCGCTGCGCGATGTGAAAGACGCCGAGCGCCGAGATGGTGCCGAACCAGAGCACCATCACCGGGCCGAAGAAGGTCGCGACCGAGCCCGTGCCCCGGCTCTGCATGGCGAAGAGGCCGACCAGGATGACGCAGGTGATGGGCACGATGGCGGGCTCCCAGCTGGGCTGGAGCTCCTTGAGGCCCTCGATGGCGCTGAGCACCGAGATGGCCGGCGTGATGGCCCCGTCGCCGTAAAGGAGCGCAGCGCCGATCACCACCACCACGGCGACGGCCGAGACGCGGCCCCCCTTGGTGCGCAGTCGTTCGGGCACCAGCGCGAGCAAGGCGAAGATGCCGCCTTCACCCTGGTTGTCGGCGCGCATGATGAACAGCAGGTACTTCACGGTGACCACCATCGTCAGCGACCAGAAGATGAGCGAGAGCAGGCCCATCACGTCGGCGGTCACCAGCGTGCCACCGCCCGACTCGAGCAGGCATTGGCGCAACGTGTAGAGCGGGCTGGTGCCGATGTCGCCGAAGACCACGCCGAGCGCCCCCAGGGTGAGGGCCGCAAGCGAGGCGGGAGGATGGGGCTGGTGCGGCGCGGCGGGATCAGGAGCGGTGGGCGCGTTCATGGGGGGGATGCGCGTGCAAACTACGCTGGCGCGCCTCAAAGCGGCGTCAAGAATGAGCCCGCTGGCCTTCGACCGGCCGAAACGGGGTCTCGTGTATGGTCCCCGCGTGAGAGCGATTCCCTTCGCGCTGCTGTTGGCCGCCTGTCCGCGTGCGCTGCCGGTGACGGCTGACGACCGAGCCATCGTGGTGATCGCCGCAGGTGACATCGCCGAAGGTGACAAGGCCGCGGCGCAGCTCACCGCCGCGTTGGTGGAGCAGCACCACCCGGCAGCCGTGTTGGTGCTGGGTGATGCGCAGTACCCGAACGGCAAGCTGGAAGATTTTCAGCGCAGCTACCATCTGGCCTGGGGGCGCTTCAAGAACATCACCTGGCCCGTGCCCGGCAACCACGAGTACTGGGGCAGCGAAGGGGGCGGCTACTTCGCCTACTTCGGCGAGCGCGCGGGCGATCCCCGCAAGGGCTACTACAGCTTCGACCTGGGCGACTGGCACCTCATCGCGCTCAACACCAACCACAAGTGCGAGCACGTCGCGTGTGATGACGCGTCGGAACAGGTGAAGTGGCTCGAGGCTGATCTCGCGAAGAACACCAGGAAGTGCGTGCTCGCGTACTGGCATCACCCGCGCTTCAACTCGGGCCATCACGGGCCGTTCGACGCGGCCAGGCCGTTCTGGGCGTTGTTCATGAAGTATCAGGTCGAGTTGGTGCTCAATGGGCACGAACATTTTTATGAGCGCTTCACCGCGATCGATGAACTCGGGCAGGCGTCGAGCACGGGCGTGGTGCAGTTGACCGTCGGCACGGGCGGGGTTGGCTTTTCTGAGTTCGCCGCCACGCATCCCTCGAGCGCGTCGCGGCAGAACGACACCTACGGCGTGGTGAAGCTGCGCCTCGGCGCGAAAGGTTGGAGCTCGGAGTTCCTTGGCGTAGCCGGCTCGACCTTCACCGACACGGCGTCCGGCGAGTGCCGCTGAAAAACGAGCGCGCGCCGACCACCGTTCATCCCGAGCAGGGAACCGGCTTCGCCGGCGATTTCTTGCCGAAGAACAACCGGTCCTCCTGAGCGAAGTCGAAGGAGCGCTTCCTCCTCGCGCAGCAAGTGGCATCTCGACTTCGCTCGCAGGTTTTTTTCGAAATAAGGAGCGCCCACCGTTCATCCCGAGCGGAGTCGAGGGATTACCTCGCCTTCGGGCGGTAAGTGCCCCCTCGACTG
>JAYVFP010000268.1:0-78181 GCA_043773025.1 Archangium sp. | reverse complement strand
GAGCGCAGTCGAGGGGGCACTTACCGCCCGAAGGCAAAGGTAATCCCTCGACTCCGCTCGGGATGAACGGTGGGCGCTCCTTATTTCGATCAACCCTGCGAGCGAAGTCGAGGGCGTACTTCAACAGTCTCCTTCGCAGGGCGAGGGGGGTTAGTTTTGGCAGTCGGCGGGGAGGCTGCCTCGCTCGCGGAAAAACGTGCAGCGATTCATGTCAGGCACCTGCTGCTTTCCGTTCCCGAACACCGTCACCTGCGCGTCGCGATGGCCCGTCACGAAGCCCATCAGCTGCGCTTGGTCCTGATCAGAGATCCACCCGCTCGCATCGACACGCAGCCGCAGTGGGCCACCGGAACTCGAGGCGGTCGCGACGAGCTCCAGGTCGGGCTCGCAGGCCGTGGTGCTCTTCGCGCTCGGAGTCGGGTGCGCATCGGTGCGCGGCTCGGTGAGGTTCTTGTCGACCAGCTTCGGCGGGCGAATCGTCAGCAGCCGAATCAGCGAGTACGTCACGTCGACCGCGAAGGGGATGGTCGCGTACAGCAGGTTGCAGTCGCCCGTGCCATCGCCACACTTCGCGCCGAAGCCGATCGCGAGCCCGCCTCCGATGAGACCTTCGAGCACCACCGGCAGCCAATGCACCTGGTACCAACCGCCCTGGTGTTCATACGTCTTGTGCACGCTCCACACGCGATCGACGCCGCGGGTGACGTCTTCACAGCTCACCCGCACGCGAGGACCTTCGAAGGTGAGCCTACGCTCCGGAGTGGTCTGCTGCTGACCGGTGGGCCGTCGTTGCTCCACGTCTTTGTACGAGTTCTTCCCGCTGATTAAATACGCGCCATCGAGAAAGAGCCCGCATGACGACGCACTGAGCGTCAGCACCACGATGAGCACGCGGCTCACGGTGCGACCCTCGCGCGAAGTTCCCAGTGACCACGAATGATCAACCCGCCGGTGCCTTGAGGCTCTGCGATCCACACGTAGTTCTCACCCGGCGGAAGTTCCCAGTGACCTGAAATCCACCCGAACTCGCCGCGCGAGAGCTCCCAACGCCAGTACCCCTGCAGCCACACCGCGCCAGGCCCCGGCGCCACACCCGGTGTCTCTGCACGCGGTGGCGGAGGACGCTGCGCGCTCTCATAAAATCCAGGCGACCAGACCCAGCGGCCGCTGACGAGAATCCAATCGCCCCGCACCCACTGGGCACCTGAGAACGGAGGCGCAGGCACCGTCTCGGCCAACACCGGCGGCTTGCCCCAGCGCCCAGGCGTCCACACGAAACGAACGCCGCTCCACGACCACGAGCCCATCTGCCACGGCGCCCCAGGCCCGGGCGGCGCTCCGCGCGCATCGTCGAGTGGCGGCGGCGCCTTCCAATATCCGTTCTGCCAGGACCAGGCGCCGGTGGTGCCTTCCCACGTCCAATAACCAGAGGCCCACGTGCAGCCCGGGTTCGGCGGCGCGCCCGTCACTTCCCCACGCAACGCCGGCGCGGCAGGCGCTCGCCAGGAACCTGTATGCCACACCCATTCTCCATTGCCTTCGCTCCAGACCCATTGACCTGGAACCCACGTCGCACGTGCGTCACCCGCGGGTGCAGGGCGCTCGCTTCTCGGTGAGGGCTGCGATGGCCGCGCGCGGGGCGGGGGCGGTCTGGCTTCGACCACCACCCGCTGCTCGACCACGACCTTCGGAGGAACGAGCTCGACCAGCTCGTAGCTGAGCTCGGCCTCAAAGAGCTCCTGCGGCACCTCGGCCCAGACCGTGATCATCCCCGTTTCATCGAAGGCATTGAGATACGTGACGCGGTACTCCGACACGCGGGAGCAACGGCGCGCGCGTTCTTTCTCGAAGGCGATCTGCCCGCTCCAGGTCTCGGTGGTGACGCTCTCCCAGTGACCCGCGGGCTGTGGGGGAAAGGGCACCACCACCTCGGCCTCGACGGCGATGGAGGCGGTCGTGCCCGACGAGGGCCCCGGGTACGGCAAGGGCTCGTCACGCAGTTGCGCAGGGGGCGGAGGCGGCATCGCCAGGGGTGGCGGCGCGGCAGCAGCAACCCGCTCTCCACTCGCACGCAGCTCGAGGAGCTCCTGCCACCGCGCATCGGAGTCACCCAACGTCTGCGTCTCTCCATCGGGAAACGCGAGCACCAGCTTCGGGGCACACCGCGTGCGCAGGGTGACCTGAAACTCGAAGTCATGGCCCTGGTGCTCCGCCCGCCGAGGCACGGGAATCTCGAGCGGCCCGATGAACCGGCCGTCGCGCATTCGCACCACTTCATTTCGGAGGGGAACGCGCTGCACGCCCGCGCAGCCGGTCAGCAGGAACGCAGCAAGAACAGTTCTCGAAGTCACGGCGCGCTGCATACGCTGCCTGGAGCAGAAGATTCACTTCGACGTACCTGCGCGGCTGAAGGCTCTTGAGCAAAGCGCTACGGTGGCGGCATGCCGAGCGTTCACTACCGGGCCTGCAACCTGTGCGAAGCGATGTGCGGCGTGCGCATCGAATACGAGGGCACGAAGGTCCTCTCGATTCGGGGTGACGAAGATGATCCGTTCAGCCGCGGGCACATCTGCCCGAAGGCGACGGCGCTGCAGGCGCTCTACGAAGATCCCGATCGCCTGCGTCAGCCGCTGCGCAAGCGAGCTGGCAAGTGGGAGGAGATCTCCTGGGACACCGCGCTCGACGAAGCCGCGAAGGGTCTTCATGAGGTGCAGCAACGCCATGGCACGAACTCGGTCGGCGTCTACTTAGGCAACCCCAACGTTCACAACACAGGCTCGATGCTGATGGCCGCGCTCTTCGTACGCGCGCTCAAGACGAAACATCGCTACTCGGCCACCTCGGTCGATCAACTGCCGCACATGCTGGTCGCGTACTGGATGTTCGGTCACCAGCTCATGCTCCCGGTGCCTGACGTCGACCGCACCCAGTACTTCCTGATGCTGGGCGCGAACCCCATCGCCTCGAACGGCAGCCTGATGACCGCGCCCGACATTCGGGGCCGCATCGATGCGCTGCAGAAACGCGGCGGCAAGCTGGTGGTGGTCGACCCGCGGCGCACCGAGACGGCTGAGCGCGCCGATGAGCACGTGTTCATCACGCCGGGTACCGATGCCCTGCTGCTGCTGGCGCTGCTGCACGAGGTGATGAAGACGCCGCGCCCCGTGGCGGGGTACGTCGATGGCCTCGAGGCGATCACCGCGCTGGTGAAGCAGTATCCGCCCGAGCGGGTGACGGCGGCCACGGGTGTTCCGGTGGAGACCCTGCAGCGCATCGCGAAGGACTTCGTCTCGGCGAAGGCGGCGGTGGCGTACGGCCGCATGGGCACGTCGGTGCAGGCCTACGGCTCGTTGTGCGCGTGGTTGATCAACGTGCTCAACCTGGTCACCGGAAACTTCGACCGTGCGGGTGGCTCGATGTTCGCCTCACCGGTGTTCGACCCACGCACGTTGCCCAGGGCGCTCAGCGGCGGCCGGGGCAGCTACGGCCGCTGGAAGAGCCGGGTTCGCGGTCTGCCTGAATCAGGCGGTGAGCTGCCCGTCGCGACGCTGGCTGAAGACATCCTCACGCCGGGTGAAGGCCGCGTTCGCGCGATGGTGACCATCGCCGGCAACCCCGTGTTGTCCACGCCCAACGGCCGCCAGCTCGACACCGCCTTCGATGAGCTCGAGTTCATGGTGGCGATCGACCCGTACCTCAACGAGACGACCCGCCACGCGAACCTCATTTTGCCGCCGCCTTCACCGCTCGAGCGCGAGCACTACGACATCGCGTTTCACATGCTCGCCGTGCGCAACACCACGCGCTACGCGAAGGCGCTCTTCGACAAGGGCCCGAACGCGCGGCACGACTGGGAGATTCTGCTGGGCCTGGGCAAACGCCTCGAGGCGCTCCGCGGCTTCTCGCTGCAGCGCTCGTTGACGTGGGCTGCGCTGGAAAAGCTGGGCGTCGAAGGCCTGCTCGACCTCGGGCTGCGCCTCGGGCCGAAGGGTGGGCTCGGTGGGTTGTCGCTCAAGAAAGTGCACAAGGCGGTGCACGGAATCGATTTGGGACCTCTCGAGCCGGTGCTGCCGGCGGCACTGCACACGAAGAACAGTCGGCTCGACCTCGCGCCCAAAGAGCTCCTCGCCGACGTCGCGCGGCTCGAGGCGACCCTGAACACCCCGCGGGCGCCGGGCTTGATGTTGATCAACCGGCGTCACCTGCGCGACTGCAATTCGTGGCTCCACAACGCACCGAAGCTGGTCAGTGGGGCGCCGCGCTGCACCTTGTTGGTGCACCCCGATGACGCGCGCGCGCTCGGGCTCAGTGCGGGTGACCAGGCTCGGGTGAAGTCGCGCGTGGGTGAGGTGGTGGTGCCCGTCGAGCTGAGCACCGCGATGATGAAGGGCGTGGTCAGCCTGCCCCATGGCTACGGACACGGCCGGGAGGGCATCAAGCTGCAGGTCGCTGCCGCGCATGCCGGTGAGAGCGTGAACGATTTGACCGACGAGCTGGTCATCGACGCGCTCAGCGGCAACGCGGCCTTCAGCGGCGTTCGGGTCGAGGTCGAGCGGTTGGCATGATGTGGCTCGCTGCGCTGCTGCTCGCCGCTGCACCCGATGCGGGGATCGCCCTCTGCGCTCCGTGTACGGTGGTGGCTTCACCGCTGGCCGGCTTTCAGCGCGTGCTCGACCGCAAGCCCGCCATCCTGGCTGTGGGCGAGTACCACGAGGTCAATGGCGCGCCGAAGGTGCCGAGCGCCCTGCGGCGATTCACGCGCGAGCTGCTCCCGGCGTTGAAGGGCCGCGTCACGTCGGTGGTGGTCGAGACGTGGATGCTCAACGGCAAGTGTGGTGCGGCCGAGAAACAGGCGACCGCGGCCGTGGCGAAGACCACGCAGCGCCCGAAGTCCACGGAGGACGAGGTCACCACGCTGCTCGACCGCACCTACGACCTGGGCGCGAAGAACCACATCTTGATGATCGACTGCGATGACTATCGATCGATGGTCGATGACGCTGGCTCGCTCGATGCCGAGGCGAGCCTGCTGTTGGTCAAGCGCAAGGTGGAGGCGAAGGCCCTCGAGGTGATCGAGCGCGAAGAAGGCGGCACGGGGGAAAAGTTGCTGCTGCTCTATGGAGGGGCGGTGCACAACGATCTCCAGCCGCTGCCTGAGTGGAGTGCCTATTCGTTTGGGCCGGCGCTCGCCCAGGAGACTGAAGGGCATGCCGTCGAACTCGACCTGCTCGTGCCCGAGTACGTCGAGGCCGATGAAGACCTGGTGAAGGAGCCATGGTTCGCAGGCGCGATGGCCCTGGCGAAGGCGGGGAAAACGGTGCTGATCAATCCGCACCCTGGGGTGTACCTGCTGCTCTTTGCCCGTACTCACCGTTCCTCGCGAGAGGGTTCAAAAAAATAGGGTGGCCCACACCGGTCTCCCCGAGAGGGTTGGCGGAAATAGAAATGACTCAAATCACCGGTCTCCCCGAGCCCAGTCGAGGGGGCACTTGCACTGCGAAGGAAAGGCAATCCCTCGACTCCGCTTTGGGATGAGCGGGGTCCGTTCGATATTTCGATCAACCCTGCGAAAGCAGTCAAGAGGCCACTTGCCGACTGCTCTTTCGAGAGACCAGTGAGTAGAGCGACGCGCCTGCTCACGGCCCATCGAGCGACCAGCCCACCGTCATCATCACGAAGAGCCGGCTGTTGGGCATCTGAATGGGGGCGCTCGAGGCGAGCTGGGGATCAGGCGCCCTGCGCGCGCCCACGGTGTACGCGGAGAAGGGCGTCAATGAGCCGCCCACCACACCGCGCAACCACAGGCCGGGTATGGCGCGCACTTTCGCATCCACGGTGGCGCGCAGCTCGACCTGTGGCCCGATGGTGCGGCTCGCGGCATCCCAGCCCACCTCGTTGCCGTCGGCAGCGGTACTGGTCGCGTCGGCGGAGGTGATCAACCGCGGGCCCGAGAACGCGCTGACCAACGATGCGCGGGGCAGCCCTTCACCGAAGTCCCACGAGACGCGCGCGTTGCCGAACCAGGTGGGCGAGGCCACCAGCTCCTCTTGCTCGAAGCGGTCATTCTTGTTCACCGCGGCGGTGAAGGTGGCCGCGTAGCTGAGCTGCCCCACGCTGCCTTCGGCCAGCAGGTGACCGCCGAGGTTCAGCAAGGCGCCGCGGTTGTCGTACCAGAACAGGTCGGCCCCCAGCGCCTCGGGTGCCGGGCCGAACGTCACCATGTCGGTGAAAGACGAGACGAAGCCACCCGCGAAGAGGCGATGACGGCCCAGGCGCTGCTCGTAGCCGAGCTCGAAGGTGAGCACCGACTCGGGCCGAAGCGCCGGGTTCTGAATCTGATACGCGGTGTGCTCCGCCAGCCGCTCATAGCCTGAGGGCGTGCGGAAAGCCGAGTTGAACACCAGCTTGAGCTTGCCCTCCCACGGCGTGGTCCACACGAGCGCAGCACGGGGCGAGACCTGCGGCTCGAAGACGCTCTGCGTGTCGACGCGCGCACCGGCGTTGAGCATCAGCCGCGGGTGAAGCCGGGCGCGTTGTTGCGCGTAGGCCGCCAGTTGCCACTCGTCTGCGCCGTACCCGCGGGTGGTCTCGAACAGCGTGTCGTCACGGCTGAACGGTGATGAGGCATCGAAGTGGCGAAGGCGGCCATCGACGCCCACCATCAACGGGAAGCGGCCATCGCCCAGCCAATCCCACGAGCCCTGCACCTCGAGCCCGCCCCAGCGCGAGTTGCCGTCTTGGCCCGGCTCGAACTCGAACTGGGCCGGGTCTTGACCTTCGGGGATCTCGGAACCGCTGCCGTTCTGAAGCCAGCTCGAGCTCTGCGCGCGCAGGCGGTACTCGTACAAATCGAGGTACGCGCGCGCCATCACCTGCAGGCGCGGGCTGAGCGTCTTGCTCCAGCGCAGCTCGAAGTTCGCCCAGCGATCGACCTCGGTGTTCGGCCCGTCGAAGTTCATCGCGGGGCCGAAACCATCCCGAGCCGGCGCACCGCGCGCGTACAGCGCACCTCGGGCCCAGAGCGCAAAGTCACCCCAGCGCACCTTGAGATGCGCCGAAGGCACCTGCGTCCACCAGGAGCTCGTGGTGGTACCGCCCCAGGTTCCTGCGGGTGCGCGCGCGCCCCAGCTCTGGGCCCAGGTGCGTTCGCCTTCACCCTCGGTCAGGCCGCTCTGGGTGGGGAAGGTGAGCGATTGGCCCTGGTGCGCATAGTACTCGGCGGCGAGGGTGAACTCGAGGGCGTGACCTGCCAGCGTGGTCTCGTGACCGGTGAGCAACGAGAGGCGCCCCGTGCTTCCGAAGCCGGGCCAGCGCAGCTGCGGCGCTCCGTCGAGGCCTTGCGGCGGCAGCAGGCTGCCCTCGGCGGTGACCTGCAGGTGGCCGATGTCGCGCGGCCGTTTGGTCACCACGTTGATGACGCCGAGCATCGCGAAGCTGCCGTAGAGCACGCTGCCCGGGCCCACGATGAACTCGATGTGATCGATGAACTCGAGCGGCACGCCCGCGCCCTGCTCGAAGTAGGCCGTTCCGTTCCACTGCTCGTTCATCACGTGACCGTCGACCAGCAACAGCATGTGGTTGCCGTAGTCAGACGAGAAGAGCACGCCGCGGCTGCCCACCTCGACGGAATGCAGCGGGTCTGCCGCGGTCATGCCCAGCGAGAAGAAGTTGATCGCCTCGTGGAGCGAGCGCAGCCCGTAGCGGCGCAGATCGTCGGCGGTGACCACGGTGATGGTGGCCGGCGCATCGTCAGAACGCTCCTGCGTGCGGCTGGCGGCTGAGACCACCTTCACGTCGAGCAGGCTCTCGAGCTCATCGACGCCGGGCTCGGGCGCTGCGCCGAACGCAGTGGCGGCGATCAGCAACGGCAAGAGTGTCGCGGACGTCTTCATGGGTACACCGTCATCAGCTGGAGCACTTCGGCCCGGAAGTCGGCGCGCTGCCGGCGGGACTGGGTGAGGTTGAGGAGCATGCGAGGCCGGCCCGAGACGAGGTCGAAGCCCAGCACCAGGCCCTCGCGCACGCCGTCGGGAGTGGTGCTCACCGTCAGGCCGTCGAACCCATCGAAGGCGGTGCCCAGCGCGCTGGCGTGCGCAGAGAGGCCGGGAGCAAACACCACCAGGGCTGCTTTGCGTTCGCGTGCCAGCGCAGCCAACTTCACCGCGTTCACGAAGGGCACCAGCTCTTCTTCGTGCGCGACGCCGCCGATCGTACGCTGCGCCTGGAGCGCCGAGGTGAGCAGGCGGGCGACGCGTTCAGACTCTGGGGAGTCAGGCGCGTAGACCACCAGCACCCGCGCCTTCGAACCCACGCGCTGGGCGAAGTTGCGATCGTAGCGGACCACCTTGGCCAGCAGCTCGGCCTGAAGCTCGAGCGGCACCGCGAGCCGGTCTCCCGGCGCCGCTGCGATGAGTCCTGCCAACACCATGGTGGTCAACGAAGACACCGTTCGCACGCTCCCCGGGTGTGGGTACTGCAATGCGCAGCCCAGCTGCAATCACGCAGGATCATCGGGGCGTGTTGAAGTCTGCGAGGTGAGGTGGGTCGCGACGGCCTCCACCCGCAGGGTGGATCGGATGGTGCAAGTCACTCGAGCGTGAGCCCCCGCTCTCCACTCACCGTCGAGCGCTGGTTGTTGCTCGGCACGCTGGGCCCCGTGCTGGCGGCGCTGGTCGCACACTCCGTGCTCACCGGCTTGAGCGAGCGGCAGATGATGCGAGAGGCGCTGGAGTCAGAGGCGCGCACGCTGGGCTCGCTGTCGGGAAAGCTGGCCGCCACGGCGATCGAGTTCGATGATCGGCAGGCGCTCGACGAGTTGCTCAGACATGTCGCGAGCACGCCGCACTTCGACTTCGCGTTGGTGACGAAGCCCGATGGCGAGCTGCTCAGCTACGTCGGTGAAGAGGCGCAGCGCACCCCCCGCGGCGCGCGCTTCATCGACACGCCCGTGGATCAATTCGTCGACGAAAGCGGCTCGTTCGCGTTCGTGGTGCCCATCGAGCTGACGTCCGGGCCCCCGGCGCGATTGGTGGTCGCGCTCACCACCTCGCACGCCGATGCCGCGCTCCAGCAACAGTTGGTGCAGGGCGGGGCGATGTCGCTCGTCGCCAGCCTGGTGGCGGTGACGGTGGTGCTCTGGCTGGTGCGCGGCCTGCGCCGCCGCAGCGAACGGCTCGAGCGTCAGCGGGCGATGCTGCGTCAGACCGGGCGCCTCGCGCAGGTGGGCGGGTGGGAGCTGGAGCTGCCCGAGCGTCGGCTGCGCTTGAGCGCGGAAGCCACGGTGTTGCTGGGCGAGGCGAACGTCGTACCGGCGAAGGTGCTGCACCACGCCGCGTTGGCGAAGTGTGTGGAGACAGGTCAAGCCTTCGACGTGGAGATCGAGCTCGAGGTGGGTGACCGCGCGCGGTGGATGCGGCTGCAGGGGCAAGCCGTGCAGGAAGAAGGTGTCACCGTGCGGGTGCTCGGCGCGCTGCAGGACATCACCGAACAACGCGAGGGCCGTGAGCAAGCGCTGGCGGCCTCCAGAGCCAAGTCGCAGTTCCTCGCCAACACCAGTCACGAGATCCGCACGCCGCTCAACGGCATCATCGGGTTGACCGAGCTGACCCTGGAGACCCCGCTCAATGCCGAACAACGCGGCTATCTCGAGGGCGTGCGTGAGTCGGGCCGCACCATGCTGGCCATCGTGAACGACCTGCTCGACATCGCGCGCATCGAGGCGGGCAAGCTGGCGCTCGAGGCGGTGCCGCTCGATCTGAAAGAAGTCATCACCACAGCCACCACGTCGCTGGCGGTGCAAGCCCGGGAAAAGGGCGTGCGCTTCATCACCTCGATCGCCCCGCACTTCATCTGCGAGCGCGTGGGTGACCCGCTGCGTTTGAGTCAGTTGGTGAGCAACCTCGCCGGCAACGCCGTGAAGTTCACCTCGAAGGGTGAAGTCGAAGTGAGCTTGTTCACCGGCAGCGCACCCGACGACGTGTGCCTGCAGGTGCGCGACACCGGCATCGGCATTCCCGCAGCGCGGTTGGCCTCGATCTTCGAGGCGTTCACGCAGGCCGACGGCAGCACCAGCCGGCGCTACGGAGGCACGGGCCTGGGGCTCACCATCACCCGCGAGCTGACGACCTTGATGGGCGGCAAGGTGTCGGTGGAGAGCTCCCCGGGCGGCTCGACCTTCACGGTGCGGCTGTGCTTGCCGCGCCCCGCAGTCGCGCTGCACCCGGCCGAGAAGCCGCGCGCGGATTCGGGGCAGACCCGCGCGCCTGCTCGCCGGCTGCGGGTGCTGCTGGCCGAAGACAACGCGATCAACGCGATGCTCGCGCGGCGCCTGGTGGAGCGAGAAGGCCACGAAGTGACGCACGTGTGGAATGGGCGCGCCGCGGTGGAGGCCCTGCAGGGAGGCGACTTCGACGTGGTGTTGATGGATCTGCAGATGCCTGAGCTCGACGGTCTCGAGGCCACTCGCCTGATTCGAGAAAGCGAACACGGCACCGGTCGAAGGCAGCCCATCTTCGCGATGACGGCCAACGCGATGCGCGCCGATGAGACGGAGTGTTTCACCGCGGGTATGGATGGCTTCCTGTCCAAGCCGGTCGACCCCACCCGGTTGCGCCGGGTGCTCGAGTCTTTCACGGGTAAAGCCGCGTGTTGAACTCGACGAGCGCGGTGACGGGCAGGTGATCCGACGCGCGCCAGACGCCCCAGTCAGTTCGGCGATGCGGGGCAAGGCGCCTTCTCTCATTTCCTGCAGGCCGTCGCTCAGACATCGAAGGCGCCTGAACGCGACACCCCCACCGTCGGCATTGTGACGAAGGCCGCGCGGGCATAAGCGCGTGCCATGAGTCAGTACCAGAACCCGACCCACCAGACGCTGGGGTCCGACATCCTCGCGGTGATGCAGACCATCAAGTACCCAGAGCAGATCCTGGGCCCGGCGTGGGTCGAGCGCCTGAAGATGCTGGAGCCGGCCAACTGGTATCCCATCGGCACGTTGCTCGAGCTGCTGGAGCACCTCGTCAAGCGCGGTGGCCGCGCTTCACTGCTGCAGATGGGAAGGCAGCTCTTTCGCGACTCGCACCGGAAGCGGCTGACGCCTGAGCTGCTCAGCGCAGGCGACGTGCTGTACGGAATCGACGCGATGTACCACCACGCCAACCGCGGCACGGACATCGGCGGCTGGGAGGTGCTTCGTTTTCAGCCCGGCCACGCGCTGCTGCGGAAGACCACGCCGCACCACTGCGCACTCGAAGAAGGCATTCTCTACGAGGCGCTGCACACCGTCGGGGCAGAGGCGCTCATCGTGCAGTCCACCTGCGTGCAGACCGGCGCAGCCGCGTGCGAACTCGAGATCCGCTCTCCGGTGCGCGATCACAAGTGGCTCGGCACGCACCCGCTCAAGGCCTGATTCTCACGGGTCGGCGGGAAGGTCTCTTTCTGCGAGCGAAGCCTCACAGGCCAAAGGCGGGAGTCTCCTGCGCAGGGAGAGGGAGTCAATTGGGCTCGATTCGCGTATCGCTCGGGCTCCCCACACCGCCGTTCTCCGGTCTCGCCAACTCGCGGCGAATGGCCCGGTCAATCGCAGCCACCGGCCCCGGCTTGCGCCCGAAGTCGATGGTGCGTTCGATCTCGTTTCGTTCTCCGTAGAACTCTTCGATGAGCCGCTTGCGCTCCGCCATCTTGCGCTCGAGCAGCCGCTTGAAGTCGTTGGTGTCGTAGATGATGTGCGGCGTGAGGAAGACGAGCAGGTTCACCTTCGACTTGGTCTTCCTGGTGCTGCGGAAGAGCTGACCGATGAGCGGAATGTCGCCCAGCCCCGGCACCTTGGAGATCGAGTCGATCTCCCTGTCCTGCATGATTCCGCCGAGCACGATGGTCTCTTCGTTCTTCGCCACCACCGTCGCCTTCTGACTGCGCGTCGAGGTGATGGGCCCCGCGGCGCTGCTGGTGCCCGCGAGCTCCTCGGCGGTCTGGTTGACCTCCATGCGAATGTCTTCACCTGCGCCGATGTGTGGCTTGACGGTGAGCTTGAGCTCGACCTTCTCGCGCGAGATCGAGCCCGTGAGCGCCGTCAGATTGGCAGCGCTCGTATTGCCGCTCGAGAGCGCTGCCGCGAGCTGTTGCTGATTGGCGCCCAACTGAAAGGGCACGCGCTGGCCGACGGCGATCTCTGCCTCTTTATTGTCCGCCGTCAGGATGTGCGGCGTGGAGAGGATGTTCACGTCGGAGTTCGACTGCGAGGCCTGCAGCGCGAAGCCGAAGGTGGACAGGTCGATGCCCAGCGCCCTGGAAACCGCGGTCAGTGCCGGGCCCTGCACGCCGGCGAGCAGCCCCGACGAGGCGGCCAGTGACTTGAGCGAGAGTGATGACGGCGCGCCTTCGGGTTGCGAGCCGAAGACGAAGGGCGTCTCCGCGGTACCGCCCACGCCGTGCATGGAGAGGCTGAACTGCGCGTCACGCTGCAGGTTGACCTCCATGATGACCGTCTCGATGAACACCTGGCGCACGGGCTGGTCGAGCTGGTTGATCACCTCGGCGAGCGCGCGGTAGTCGCCGGCGCTGCTGACGATGAGCAACGCGTTGAGCGCTTCGTTCACGCTGATGCGCACTTCCCCGCTGGTGCTCCCCGTCGTGGTCGCGGGGCCTTTCTGCTTTCCACCGCCGCTGGTCATCGCGTCCAACGTGCCGGCGAGCTCCTTCGCGTCGGCGTTCTTGAGCCGGTACACGCGCGCGCGGCTGTCACCGGGCACGTCGATGTCGAGCTGCTCCACCAGGGTCAGAGCCCGATCGACCAGCGCGGAAGGGCCGGTGAAGAGCAGGCGGTTGGTGCGATCGTCGCAGAGCGAGGTGAGCGTGTCGGCGCTCTTCACGCCCGCGCGGGGGGCCAGCGCGCGCGTCACCTTCTCGAGCAGCTCATCGGCGGCCGCGTGTTTGACGGTGACCAGCTTCGTCACGTCGGTCGAGGCCTTCTCGACGTCGAGCGTCTCGAGCAGCGCGCCGATGCGAATGAGGTTCGCCACCAGGTCGGTGACGATGAGCACGTCGGGCGGCACGGCGAGCAGCTCTCCGCCCTGGCTCACGAACGCAGCCAGCGGCGTGCGCAGCGCCTCGGCTTCCGCGTGCTTGAGGTGGAAGATGCGAGTGACCACCTCGTGCGGTGAAGGGAAGCTCTCGCCGTCCTGCACCACCGGCACCGGAAACTGACGCGCGCGCGGCTTCTCGATGATCCGGGTGAAGCGCCCCTGCGTCACCGCGGTGAAGCCGTTGACGTCGAGCGCCGCGAGGAAGGCCGAGTAAAATTGATCAGCGTCGAGCTGCAGCTTCCCGTTCTCCGGGCCGATGATGGAGATCTTCCCCCTCACGTTCTCGCCCACGAGGAACGAGCGGCAGGTCGCGTCGGAGACCGTTTGAACCAGCTTCTCCAGGTCGACGCGCTCGAAGTAGACGGTGAAGCGCGCGGTCTTTCGCAGCTCGGCGCAGCCTGCTCTGGGCTCTGCATTGACGATCGCGGGAATAAAACTCAGCAGCAGCAACGGCAGAAGAACGCGCATTGTCTGCACTGCTTCGCAAGAGAGGTGCCACGCCTCGTTCCCTCCAACGTCAGCCGAGAGGCCGCGTGAGTAATCAGACAATGTGTCAGCGGGCGCTCGCGATGAGGGCCGTTCTGTCCACCCCCGGACGTCACTGCATGCGGCATCGAAGTCAGTGAAGTCGATGCGTCGCCACGTCCACCAGAAGTCGAGGAGTGAGACCTTCATCACCGGGCCGGTGGCTCCCACCGAAGAGCCCTGCCGCGCCAAGCTCGACCTCGACGCGGTTGAAGTTCAGCTCACGCACGTCGTTCGTGACCACCCGTTCCGGCTGCTGAGCAGCCTTGCGAGCTGCTTGCTCCGGGCTTCGAACAACTGGATCGCCGCGCGTCGATGGTGTTCGTGCCGCGCGAATGGCGACGCGGTTGGTGAACACCCGTTGAGGCGGTGTCCTCTCTACCGTTGGTCGCAACAAGACGCGTTCGGCGTCTTCGAGCATGAGCGGGTCTCGCGGTCGGCAGGGCAGAAGGCCTGTGGCTCTAAGACGTGTTCAGGGTGCGCGCTTTCGCGCTCGTGGGGTTGGGGCTGACCATCCGACATGTATTGAATGTGGAGCCACAGCCCTACATCGACCTTCAGTACTGGTGCGTAACCGGCCGTACTCAGACTGATGTGTTGAACGCGCCCTGGCGCGCACCCACTCGAGCCACCTGAGAACGAAAGTGAACAGGTTGCGCGAGTGACCGCTGCCGGGCGAAAAGTCTGCCCCTATGCAAAACAGAAACGCACTCCTCGTCGGCGTTCTGGGGCTGGGGCTGGTCACGCTGAGTTGTGAGGGCGCTCTGACGATGTTGGGCACCCCGTCGCCTGAAGACCAACAGCAGGTCGGTGAAGGCCCTCGGCCGGTCGATCCGAACCTGCCTGTCGACGCGCCGCGCGAACTGCCCACGCCGTCGTCTCGCGTGAGCCGACTGTCGCACGGTGAGTACGAGAACACCGCGCGCGACCTGCTCGGTGCACAGCAGTCGCTGGGCATCACCGCGGCCTTCGTGGCCGACTCGAGCTCGACCACCTTCAACAACAACGGTGGCAACCTGGTCGTCACCAGCGCCGAGTGGCAAGACTTTCAGACAGCGGCTGAAGAGCTGGCGCGTCAGGCCACCTTGACCACGCAGTCGCTCACCGCGCTCGCCTTCGGCACCCTGCCTGCAGACGACGCAGGGCTCATTCGCGCCATCGGCCGCCGGGCCTTTCGCCGCCCGCTCACCGCCACCGAGCTGACCGCCTTCACCACGATGTTCGCGCTGGGCTCGACCTACTACCCCGCGATGCCGGTCAAGCAGGGCGGCGCGCGGCTGGTGCTCGAGGCGATGCTGCAATCGCCGCACTTTCTGTATCGCACCGAGCTGTCCACCACCGTCACCTCCGACGTCGTCGTCGTCAGCGGGCCTGAGCTCGCCAACCGGCTTTCCTACGCGCTGTGGCAGTCGATGCCCGATGAAGCGCTGTTGCTCGCAGGTGAAGACGGCTCGTTGCTCACGGTCGATGGCTACACGGCGCAGGTGACGCGCATGCTGGTCGACCCAAAAGCGCGCAACGCGGTCAACGCGTTCCACGCCCAGTTGCTGGGCACGCAGCGGTACGCCGACATCACCCGCTCGCTGACCCTCTTTCCTGAGTTCTCCGTCGGGCTGCGCAGCTCCATGAAGCAGGAGCAGGAGCGCTTCGTGGAAGCGCAGATCTTCACCGAGAACGCCGGCCTCGAGGGGCTCTTCACCTCGCCCACCTCGTACGTCGACGTAAACCTGGCGCGCGTCTACGGGCTGACCGGCACCTTCGACTCGACCTTCCAGAAGATCACCTTCAACGATGGCAAGCGTGGGGGCCTCTTCACGCAGGTCGGTTTCCTCGCGGCGAACGCCACCTCGACCGAGAGCGACCCCATTCACCGCGGCGTGTTCTTGAATCACAAGCTGCTGTGCGCGCCGCTGCCTGCGCCGCCCAACGGCGTGCCGATGCTGCCGAGGCCTGATCCGTCGGTGCCCAAGACGCTGCGCACCCGCATCACCGAGTTCACCGGCGTGGGCACCTGCGGTTCGGGTTGCCACAGCACGATGATCAACCCCGCGGGGTTCGCCTACGAGCACTACGACGCGCTCGGCCGCTACCGAGACCTTGACAACGGCCTGCCGGTCAACGCCGCCGACAGCTACACCTTTGAGGGCAAGCCGCGTTCGTTCGACGGCGCCGGTGGCTTTGCCAAGGTGATGATCGAAGAGCCCATGGCGCACCGCTGCTACGCGCAGAACTGGGTCGAGTTCCTTCACGGCCGCGGCCTGGGTGAGGCCGACAAGGCGATGATCAACCGGGTCGGGAAGGTTTCGTGGACCCAGAAGGTGCCGGTGACGCAGGTGTTGCGGCTGCTGGTCGAGAGCGAGTCCTTCAAGACGCGCGCAGTGGAGGAAAAATGAGCAACTGGAGCCGACGTCGTTTTCTTTCGGGTATCGGTGGAGTCACCCTCGCCCTCCCGTTCTTCGAGTCGTTGTTGCCCCGTTCGGCAGCAGCCCAGACCCCTACGCGCCACCGCTTTCTCATGGTGGTCAGGGCCGGCAACGGCATCGTTCAGCAAGGCAGCGAGGTGGGTGAACGTTTCTGGCCCCGCTCCCTGGGCGCGCTCACCGTGGCCGACCTGAAGACCGCCAACGCCGATCGCGCCACCAGCATCCTCGGCGACTACGCCCCGAAGCTGTTGATGGTGAAGAACGTGAGGCTGCCCTTCGCGCGCAACTCGTGTGGTCACGCCGAGGCGTTGCCGCAGGTGCTCACCGCGCAGAACCACACCGGGGGCACGAGCAACTCACCGCTGGCTCAGGGCCGTTCGGTCGACTGGCACTTGAGCGATCTGCTCAACGGCACCGGGCGCGCGCCGTTGGTCTTCATGGCCGGGCCGACCAACACGTACATCGGCAATGGCTTGTCGTGGAGCGCAGCGCAGCAGCGGGCCGCCGCCGAACGTTCTCCGTTGAGCGCGTACATGCGCCTGACGGGGCTCTCGTCGGCGCCGCCGGCCACGCAGCAACTGGTGGCCAACCGCCGCAAGAGCGTCAACGACCTGGTGCGCGCAGACCTGCGAGAGCTGAGGGCCAGGCCCCAGCTCTCGACCCGCGACAAGCTGCGCCTGCAGCAGCACCTCGACGCCGTGCGCGACATGGAACTGCAGATGACGTGCGATCTCGACCCCATGCAGGTCACGGCGGCGCAGTCGCTCACCTCGCCTGAGGCCAACGACGTGCGGCCGCAGGCGGTGAAGAGCTTCATGGATCTGGCGGCCTGGGCCTTCAACTGCCAGCTCAACCACGTCGCCACGCTGCAGGTCGGGCATGGCAACGACGGCACGCAGTACGTGCTCAACGGCGTGAAGGTGCCCAGCTTCCACTGGATCAGTCACCGCATCTCGTCTGACGGCTCTGACGGCCAGGCCATCCCCGACGCGGTCGAGCTGCACTCGCAGATCGATCGCCTGCAGCTGACCTTCTTCAAGCACCTGGTCGACCGGTTGTCGGCGTACAGCTCGCCCAACGGGGGCACGCTGCTCGACGACTGCGCGGCCGTGTGGACGAACGATCTCGGCAACGGCCCGGGTCACGACGCATCGACCACGCCGTGGATCATCGCGGGGGGGGGGGGCGGCACGCTGCGCACCGGCCAGGTGATCGACCACCAGAAGAACCCGGTCAATCAGGTGCTCAACACGTTGATCAACGGCATGGGCATTCGCAAGAGCACGGGCGCGCCCACCGACGACTTCGGTGACGCGACGCTGGTGAAGGGCGTGGTCGCCAACTCGCTGGCGTGAACCGCACAAAATGGTTTCTTTCGCCGCTCATCACAACCGTGGAGTCGTGAACCACGCGCGCTGACTGCTGGACCGACGATTACAACCGACGCCAGAGCCAATCCTTCTCGAAGAGCACCTTGGCCCAGTGGTTCCACATGCTCGGTGCGTGAACCGCGACGACCGGCTTCGGCTCTGCGTAGAAGTCGCCGCCTCCTCGGCCTGCTCGCCCCTGACCGATTTCGACGAAGCACTCGCCTTGTCCGGTGAAGCGAGCGGTCGGTTTCGTACCGAGAATGGCGGCGGCGATGTTCTGGGCGACCACCTCGGCTTCGCCATGGGCGAAGACGCCCGCCTTGGGAAGCGGCTTGCCGAGGGCCAACGGAATCGAGACGACGTCACCGAGTGCGAAGACGCCGGGGAATTGCGTCTGGAGCGTGTTGCGATCGACGGAGATCCACCCCGTCTCGCTGGCGAGCGCGCTTTCACGCACGACACGCGGAGCGCGATGAGGCGGAACGAACGCCAGGACGTCGAAGTCGGTTTGAGCGCCGTTGCTGAAGTTGATCCGCTTCGCTGCCGCGTCGACGGACTTCACCTGGTGCTCAGGGTGGTAGGCAATGTCTCGCTCGACGAGCAACTGCTTCACCGCCCCCGACATCTGAGGACCAGCGACGCCCATCGGTCCAGGCTCGGCCGCGTAGACCTCGACTGCAATCTCCTTCCGGAGCGACGTCTTGCGGAACAGGGCGTCGATGAGCATCGCCGCTTCGTACGGCGCAGCAGGGCATTTGTAGGCAGGAGCAGCGGTCATCACGACGACGCGGCCCTTCCGAAGAGTCCCCAGCGCGGCACGCAGACTCTGTGCCCCAGCGAGCGTGTAGAAGTTGTGACCGCTTTCCACCAGCCCGGGAATGGTCTCGGCAGCCAGCTCCGCACCCAGCGCGACGATGAGGTGATCGGCAGCCAGCACTTCCCCTGACACCGTCACCTGCCGAGTCGCTGGGTCGATCTTCTCGACCTCACCGCAGCGAACTTCGATGCCATGACGCTCGAGCTGCTTCAATGGACGCTGAATGCTGCGCGCATCTCGCTGGCCGACCAGCAACCAGAGGAGGGAAGGGGCGAAGAGGTGCTCCTTCTGCTTGTCGACGACCACGACTCGATGCTGCCGCGGGAGGCGCCGCCGCAGTTCGCGCGCGGCCACCAGGCCTCCGACGCCACCGCCGAGAATGACGACCGTCTGGGGCGTGTTCATCAGAACACCAGCGTCCTGTCGGCGGCAGCGGTCCAATCCGTGAGTTGTTCGAGTGTGCTTCGGCGGGCGCCCTCCATCAGCTCCGTCTCGGCCATGCCGCGCGCGTCCATGCACGTGCCGCAGACTCCGATTTCGCCGCTGCTTCGGGCGACCACTCGCAGCATCACCTCGAGGTTGTAGTAGCCGGAAGGCACCTTCTGGTTCGCCTTGGCGCAGCTCGCGGCGTCGCCCATGAGGAACACCTTCACCTGCTGGCCCTCACGCTTCGAGAGGGCGCCGGCGAGCCGCAGTCCGTTGTAGCTGCGCTCAGTGCCATAGGGCGGGTCGTTGAGAATGAAGAGAGTCGTCGTCATGTCGTGGTTCCTGATGCGGCGAGTGAGAAGCCGTCGTGTCTCCGCCGGAGGAAGACCCGACCCTTGAAAGTTGGAGCGCGCAGCCCGCCCTCAGAGACGTGGTGAGGCGCAGGTCGTAACCCGCCAGCCAAGAGCGCGCAGGTCAGTCGATGCGCCGCATCGATTGAGTTGAGCCTCGGCGCCTTCAGGAGAACTCCGCGTCGCGCCACGCGATCAGTCTTCGCTGAAGCTCATCTCGCGCCGCTCGGAAACGGCTGAGCAGTTCTTCTCGCGGAAGCGGCTGCTCGGTGGAGGGGTCCGCGATCGCCCAGTGCAGCCGGCGCGCCTTCCCGAGAAAGAGGGGGCACACCTCCTCAGCGCAGAGCGTGATGACGGTGTCGACACTCTCGGGGCGAATGGAGTCGACGGACTTGCTCTCGTGAACAGTCAGGTCGATGCCCACCTCTTGCATCACTTCGATCGCGTACGGGTTGACCCGGCTCGGCCGGCTGCCCGCGCTCTGCACCCGCATCAGCGCACCGAAGAGATGTCGCGCCCAACCTTCAGCCATCTGACTGCGGGCAGAGTTCGCGACACAGAGGATGAGGAGACTCTTTGGAGGCTGCATGATAATCGTCGTCTTACGATGAATAAGTCCTCAGCGAAAGCGGCGTGTCCACCTGCCGATGTTCGGCCCGATCTCCGGCCCGTGGAGGGTGATGAGGCCGATGAAGAGCTGGCCGAGCTCACCAAGGCCATCGGCCATCCGGCGAGGGTGAAGATTCTTCGTCTGCTCGCGGCCAGGAATTCATGCGTCTGCGGCGAGCTGGTCGACGAGCTCCCGCTGGCGCAATCGACCGTCTCGCAGCACCTCAAGGTGCTCAAGGTCGCCGGGCTCATCCGCGGCACGATCTCGGGCCCACGCACTTGTTACTGCCTCGAACCACGCGCGGTGCGTCGGTTGAAGGCGCTCATCGGTGCGCTCTAACCATCGTGGAAGTGCGATGAAAAAACTCTCGTTTCTCGATCGCTACCTGACGCTGTGGATCTTCCTCGCGATGGGGTTGGGCGTGTTGCTTTCCATCAGCGCTCCCGGCTTCGCGAACGCTTTGCAGTCGATGAGTAACGTTTCGCGCCAGAGCCTCATCGTGGTGGAGCCCCTGCGCTCGCTCTTTCAGCGCGCCCAGTTCGGCACGGGCCGGCCGATGTTGTGACCCGTCGAGGTGAGGTGCATGTCGCCCCTCGAGCCGACGAGGCCGTCGCCACCCCGCAGGTACTCTGAGACCTGGTTCTTCGCGACCTGCGTGGCTCGCGTGTCACCCATGGCGATGGCGTGAATGTGCGGTGAGAACGAGTCGTTCACGCCGCGGCGCCAACCCGCGAAGCCCGCCATGCGCAGCGCCTTGACCACGTTGTCCGCCGTGGCCGACGAGAAACCGGTGGAGCGAATGTCGAGCGCGCCGCCGCCGTCGTGCGTGCCTGCGCTGGCCGAGACGCTGGTGCTGTAGCTGCCCTGGGTGATGCTCAACTTCGTGTTGATGCCCATTTGCTTCAGGTACGACTCTGCCCGCTCGATCATCACGCGCGTGCGGACGTTCAACTTCACGCCGCGGAAGGTGACGATTCGGTAGTCAGAGGGCGGAGCAGCCACGGTCTTCCAGTCGGCCCTGGGCAGCGCCTTCACGTCCTTCGCCAGCGAGGCCTGCACGCGGGCGCCCGCGACACCGTCAGGCTTCCAGCCGTTCTTGCGCTCGTAGGCCTGCACGGCCGCCTTCGTGACCGGCCCGAAGCTGCCATCGACGGGCGCCTTGTAGAAACCCAGACGCTGCAGCTGGGTCTGCAGCGCCTTCACCCTGGCGCCGGACATGCCCTGTTTCACGGGTGCCGCCGGGGCGGTCGCAGCAGCGGCCAGCGCGTCGCGCGTCTTTCCGTCGGCGATGCCATCGGCCTTGAGGTCGTGCTGCTTCTCGAACGACGAGACCGCCCGCTTCGTGACGGGCCCGTAGGAACCGTCGACCCTGGCCTTGTAAAAACCCAGCTTTGAGAGCTGCTGCTGGAGCTGAGTCACTGCAGAGGATCGATTGCCAACGGTGAGCGTCGAGGTCATGCAGAGGTATCTCCCTCAGGCCGGCCAGCGTCCCTCCCTGTCTGTGGAATGTGCGTTTACACTTCGCGACCTGGACCCTTGCGTCGGGCGGCCTGCCTGCTTCGACGAATCCCGGTCGTTCAGCTCATGTTCACTGAAGACCTCGGCGCGTACCCCCTTCCTGCCGCACTCGACAAGGCCCCTGCGGCGTTGTGTCGCGGTGAAAGGAACGATTCGTGAGGAACGAGAAGGTCGCACTCGAGGTGAACAACCCCCACTTCAGCTTGAAGCCCACGCCGACGTCGATGGAGGCACCGCTGCGAGGAGAAGAAGACATCGCCGTGCACCGCCGTCTCTACTGCGGGCACTACAGCAACTGCCTCGACGTCTCCGTGCGTGAAGCCTGGCCCGGCTTCACCTGCATGACCTGCCCGCTGCGCGATCTCGCCAGTCACGGCCCCGGCAGCGAACCGTTTGCGCGTGAACGGAGGAGCTCCTCGGCCGAATGAAGGAACGGCATCGTCTTTGCTCTCTCCTTTCTTTCGAGGAGACCGGCATGGCTACGACTGCCCAGATGTCACCGTCTCACCAGAGAAGCAGCGCGGGGTCCTTGTTCTCGATGTTCATCGTCGCGGGCGTCGCGCTGCTCGCCGTCGGTTGGGCCTTCAGCGCGTACAAGCAGCTCGTGCGTGCGGATCAAGAAGTCCGCGCGCGCTGGACCCAGGTGCAGACCGTCTATCAACGCCGCGCTGAGCTGGTGCCGAACCTCGTGGAGACGGTGCGCGCCGCGCCCGCTTTCGAGGCCGAGCCGTTCACCGAGCTGGCGCAGGCCCGTGCTCTGGTCGCGGAGAACTCCGGTACACGGCTGCAGAACGCGCTTGGCGATCTCAAGGCGTTCGAACGTTTTCAAGCCGCGCAGCAGGCGCTGAGCACTTCACTGCAGCAGTTGCTCGTCGACGCCGGCGCGAACCCCGACCTGCAAGCGGCCGAACGATTCCGAGAACTCCAGGCGCAGCTCGAAGGCACCGAGAACCGCGTGTCCATCGAGCGCATGCGCTTCAACGAAGCGTCGCGTCAGTTCAATTTGCTGCGCAACGCCCTGCCCACCATGCTCATCGCGCGCGGCTTCGGAGCTCGTTTCGATGAAAAGCCTTCTTTCGCGGCGTCTCCTGCTCCGGCCCGCCAACCCTCGGTGCGCTTCTAATGATCTCTCTTCTGCTCACGGGCCTCCTCTTCGCTGCACCTTCACCCCCTTCGCCGTCGCGCTGGATTACCGACGACGCGCAACTGCTTTCTGCGACGGTGCGCCCTTCACTCGAGCGCCGCCTACAGCAGTACGAACACGCCACCGGTAACGAAGTGTTGGTGTGGATCGGCAAGAACACCGGTGGCGAGCCCATCGAGGCGTTCACGCAGCGCACCCTTCAACTGTGGAGGCCGGGGCGCCCACGGCTCGAGAACGGGGTGGTGTTGTTCGTCTTCACCGATGAGCAGCGCGTGCGCATGGAGGTGGGCCAGAACCTTCAACACGTGCTCACCCCCGAGGTGCGAAAGCGCATTCTCGATGAACGCATCGTTCCGCTCCTCGAGGCAGGCCAGCCCGAGGTCGCGCTGTCAGGTGGCATCGACGCGCTGTTCACCCAGCTCACCGGCGCTCCTCTCAAGGCGCCACCCCAGGTCGATGAACTCTCTGTCGCGCAATGGTTCACGCTCGCGTTCATGGCCATCGGCTTCGTGGCGGTGCTGTTGGTCGCGCGGCCTGAGCTCCCTCAGAACCTGCTGCGCTTCTTGCGTCGTCGAGGCCGTGTCGCACACGACGGATTGTCTGGCGAAACTCCGCTGGGCCGCTGAGCCAAGACCGCTGAGGTTCTCTTCAGCAGCCAGCAGAGTAGCGAACCCAGCTCACCCTACTTTTGGCGATTGCCCGCAAGCGGCGGTGCTCCGATTCTCCGGCCGCGCTTCAAGGGGGAATCCGATGAACTTCGAGCAGATGTCCAAAGAAGAACTGGTCGAGCGGCTCAAGCGGCTCGAAGGCGGCAACGGCACCAACACCCCTCACGCGAGGCCCGAAGGCGCCGAACCCGCCGTCGAGCACACGCCGGAGACCGCTCAACAACGCCTGCTCAGCTCACTGCAGGTGCATGAGGTCGAGCTCGAGTTGCAGAACCGCGGCCTCAAAGAGATGCAGCGCACGCTCGAAGACTCACGCGCCCGCTATGCAGAGCTCTTCGACTCTGCGCCGCTGCCCTGTTTCACCTTCGACGAGAACGGCTGCGTGCTCGAGGTGAACGTCGCGGGCGCCGCGATGGTGGGGGCCGCTCACAGCCGCCTCATCGGAGCTCCTTTCGCCTCGTTGGTGCACCTGGAAGAGGCCAATGGCTTCTGGTCGCACCTGCGCGCGTGCGCAGAGTCGCGTTCGACCAGCAAGAGCGAGCTTAGCCTCGCCACGCCCGAAGGCGGCCGGGTCACCCTGCAGGCCTTGAGCACGCCGGTGCTCAGCTCTGCTGGCCGGGTGGTCGCCTTTCGCACCGCCTTCACAGACATCACTGCGCACCGCCGCGCCGAGAGCGACGAACGTGAAGCGCGCACCGCAGAAGAGCAGTTGCGCGCCCGCCTCGAAGCGGTCGATGGCGCCACCCTGCGCGTCACCCACGCCCTGGCCACGCCGCACGAGCCGACCGAAGCGGTGCTGCAGACCATCACCGAGCAGGCCACGCTGCTCACCCGGGCCGACTACGGCGCGCTCGCGCTGGGCGACCGGCTCATCGTGGTGCCGCCGTGTTCCGGCCTCGAGCGGGTGCTCTCGCTCGCGGGCGATCTCGAAGGTCGTCGGCTGCTGTCTGGGTTGCCGTTCACCGATCCACCGCTGGTCAGCTTGTTGGGCGTGCCGCTCTACTTCGGCGAAGCGCGCCTCGGCACCCTCTATGTCGCCAACAAGTGCGGGCCCGGGGGCTTCACCCAGGACGATGAACACTGCCTCGACATGCTCGCCGAGCGCGTCTGTCACGCCATTCAGCTGGCGCGTTTGAACGATGAACAATGCCGCGATCGCGAGCGACTCCAGCTGCTCTCCGACACCAGCCGTGCGTTGGCGAGCACCCTCGACCCGGCCGAGACCTGGTTGCGGGTGGCCCGCATCGCCGTGCCCCAGCTGGCCGACTGGGTCGTGCTCCACCGGTGGGATGGGGAGAGGCTGCGGTTCGCGTCGGCCGCGCACCGCGACCCAGAAGGTGAGCAGCAGCTCCATGACTTTCACGCGAAGTTCGAGCCGATGCTGCACGGGCCCACGGGGTTGCTGGCCCAGGTGGCGAACACCCGCGCGCCGGTGCTGCTGACCGAATCGAGCCGCCTGTACCCGGTGGAGGGCGCGAGCGACGCGCCGTTCGAAGAAGAGCTCGAGGGCCTGGAGGTCGGCTCGTGCCTGGGCGTACCAGTCGTCATCGGCCACCGGCTGATGGGCACCATGTTCTTTCAGTACGGAACCGCGAGCCGCAAGTACGACGCGCGTGACGTGTCGCTCGCGCAAGAGCTCGCCTTCCGCACCGCGCTCGCGCTCGACAACGCGCGGCTGTACCAGGAAGCCCAGGCCGCGGTGCGCTCGCGCGACAACGTGATGGCCATCGTCTCGCACGACCTGCGCAACCCGCTCAACGCCATCGCCCTCAACCTGAGCCTGCTCTCGCGCCCCTTCGGCGATGAACGTGAAGGCCTCGACCGCAGAAGAGGCCGCAGCCAGCTGGAATCGATCAAACGCTCCGTGCAGCGCGTCAGCCGCATGGTGGAGGATCTGCTCGCCGCCTCGACCATTCAGGCGGGCCACTTCTCGGTGCGCGCCTGCCCCGAGTCGCTCGACGTGTTGCAGGGTGACCTGCTGCAGACTTTGGAGCCGATGGCCACGGAGCAGGGCACTTCGTTGGTGACTGAGTTTACGCCCGATTTGCCGGCCGTGATGTGCGACCGCGATCGCGTGCTGCAGGTGTTCGGCAACCTGTGTGGCAACGCGATGCGTGTCACCCCGCGCGGCGGCTCGATTCGGGTCACCGCCCTGCGCGATGGTTCGTTCGTCTGCTTCCGCGTCAACGATACCGGGCCCGGCATTCCCGCAGCGCAGCTCGCCTCGGTGTTCGATCGCTACTGGCAGGCGGCGCCGGGCAGCTCGTCAGGCGCGGGCCTGGGTCTGTTCATCGTGAAGGGCATCATCGAGGCGCACGGCGGGAAGGTGTGGGCCGACAGCCCCGCCAACGAGGGCGCCAGCTTCTTCTTCACGCTTCCAATTGCGCCTTGAGCGCCGACTTCGCCTCGGCCCGCGCAGGCAGCCCGAAGAGCAGCGCCCAGCGCCTGGCGAGCGCCAACGTCTCGCAGACGTACTCCTGCTGACGGCGGCCCTTCGCCTCGACTGATACGACCCACTGCCCTCTGAGCTCGGTGATGATGGTCTTGCGCATCGATTGGTCCTCGCGTTTGTGCGAAGCCCTCAGGCTGCAAGCGCCTCACCGCGCGCTTCCGTTTCTCAGGACCAGCGGTTGGCGGAAGTAGGAATCGGTTTTCACCACCGGTCTCCTCGAGCCCAGTCGAGGGGGCACCTCGCCTTCGGGCAGTAAGTGCCCCCTCGACTTCGCTCGGGGAGACCGGTGATTGGAGTCATTTCTATTTCGGCCAACCCTGTCGATGCGAACGGTGGTGCGGGTGAATACGCCAGCGAAGCTTGTTCCCATCGCGCGAACGCAAGGCTTTTTGCGGCAACAGCAGCGCTTGCGGAGCGCGCCTCGACCCGCGCCTTCGGTCGAGCGGCTGGCACCCGCAGTGCAAATCACCTGCGCGTGGGTGGAGGGGACCGGGGCGCCGGCCGCGCCGGGCAGACATCTGCCGGCGCGGCGCGGCTTCGGCGTTCGGAAAAGAAGTGCTCCCCCTCACAAAGGAGCGGAGCTCAATGGACATCTTGATGGTGGTGGCGCAGCAGGACTTTCGTGACGAGGAGTTCATCGAACCCCGGCACGCGCTCGAGGCCGCGGGACACCGCGTGGTGATTTGCAGCAAGGAGACCGGCGCCTGCATGGGCGTGAAGGGCTCGACCATCATCGCGTCGGTCGCCCTGGTCGACGTGCGGGTCGATCGTTTCGACGGCGCCGTGTTCGTGGGCGGGGAGGGCGCACGCACGCTCTTCGACGACCCGGCAGCGCACCGCATCGCGGTCGAGCTGAGCCGCGCGAGCAAGGTGCTGGGAGCGATCTGCCTGGCGCCGGTGATTCTCGCGCGCGCCGGCGTGCTGGTCGGTCGCAGGGCCACCGCGCTTGCTTCCGAGCTTGAGTCACTGATCGCGAGGCACGCGCTGGCAAGAGACCAGGAGGTGGTCATCGACGGCAAGCTCGTGACCGCCAGCGGGTCCCATTACGCCAGGGCGTTCGGCGCTGCGTTGGTGCAGGTGCTCATGCTGCAACGAGGCCGCCCGCAACCGGTCGCAAGTCACCTCTCCCCGCTGGGGAGAGGGTCAGGGTGAGGAACCAACGGGGCGAACCCGCTACCGAACCAGCGACACCGATGGGCGGCGAGTGACCTCCCTGAACAACATCCCGGTGCGAGCGGCCGACCGCTCACACTGCGCGATGTCGGAAAGACTGATCACCCCCAGCAACGAGCCATCACACGCCTTCACCAACACGCGCGTCTTCTTCTCGCGCGCCATGCGCAGCTCGAGCTCGTGAAGCTCGTCATCCGGCTCGCATGACAGAAACGGCCCCGTGCTCATCACCTCGCTGACCGGCGTGGAAAGCGCGAGCTGCTCTGCGACCACCCGCACCGCGAGATCGCGACAGGTCACCACCCCGACCACGTTGAGCTGCGCATCGAGCACCGGCACGAAGCCGAGCTGCTCATCGCGCATGAGCTGCGCACACTCGGCCACCGTGCTGGTCTCGTCGCACTTGAAAACCAGCGTCAACATGACGTCTTCGCATTTCATGGCTGTTCCCCCTGGGTTCGTTCGCCGACAGACCGTGCAAGCCACACGCCCTCGCACCCAGTCATCCCGAGCAGGGAACCGGCTTCGCCTTCGAATTCACCCGAAGGAACAACCACCCGGTCATCCCGAGCGAAGTCGAGGGATTACCTTTGCTCGCGCGGCAGGTGGCCTCTCGACTGCGCTCGATGCGAACGGTGCGGTTCTCGAAGGGTCACAAGCACTGTGGCGAAGTACGAGAGCGACGGTGCGTTACCCCTGGCTGCCCGGGTCGTCCCCGGCCAACGAAGCGACCCGGTAGATGGCCTGGGCCAGGCGAGACGCGTCGACGGGCTTCTGAAGAAAAAGGGCGTTGCCGAGGTGGGCGACGCGGTTCCTCAGCTCTGAAGAGCCTTCGCCCGTCACCACGAAGATGGGCGCGCTCAAGCCCCGGGAGCGCGCGCGCTCCAGCCCATCCAGCCCAGAACGTCCGGGCATGTTGAGGTCGGCGATGATCACATCGGCCGCTCGGGGGCCCGCCAGCTCGAAGAAGTCGAGCAGCTCAGCGCCATCCTCGAAGGACAACACCTCGAAGCCTTCTGCAATCAACGCCACCTCGAGCGCCCACCGCTGCTCATCATCATCTTCCGCGAGGGCGACCCGAAGGCGGCGTTGCTCGATGGCCGGCCCGGCTTCACGCATCGTTGCGAGCGCTGCATCGAGCGTGCCCTTGAGCGGAAGCAGGGAACACGAGGGGAATGGTCTGAAACGGCGCGGCGAAGTGACACGGTTTGCGCTCACCGCTGCAAAGCTGCGTGACGCGCCAGGCGTGGGTGAGCAGGCTGAGGGAGTTTCGCCTCGCGCGGCAAGCGGCATCTCGACTGCGCTCGATGCGAACGGAGTTCAGAGAGCCTCGCGCGGCACCAGCCCGCTCGGGGGGGCATGTGACGTGCACCATCAAGCCGCATGGAAACTCTTCAGCGAAACGACGGGCTCGAGAAACTCATTCGAGAAGTGCACGAGCCCATCGATGGAATCGAGACGGCCGATGTCAGCGGCTTTCTCGAGAGGGCGGGTGACGCGAAGGTGGTGTTGTTCGGCGCAGCCACGCACGGGACGTCGGAATTTTATCGTTGGCGCGCACGCCTGACGCGCGAGCTGGTCAAGCACCACGGCTTCACCATCATCGCGGCCGAAGCCGACTGGCCTGACGCCTCGCGCGTCGATCGCCACGTGCGCCACCTCCCGAAAGACGCGCGCACCTGGAAGGCCTTCGAGCGCTTCCCGCAGTGGGTGTGGCGCAACTACGAGACGGTCGACCTGATGGAGTGGTTGCGCGCGCACAACGCAGAAGTGCGCGCCCCCTCGCAACGCACCGGCTTCTTCGGGCTCGATCTCTACAGCCAGTTCATCTCGGCCTCCGAGGTGATCGACGCCCTGGGCAAGTTGGACCCTGCCGCCGCCGAGGTCGCGCGCACGCGGTACGGCCTGCTCACCCAGTGGCAGTTCGACCCCGCCACCTCCGGTCACGCGCCACTGACCCGCCAGTACGAAGAGGCCGAAGGCGCCGTGGTCAAACAACTCGAGGAGCTGCTCGAGCGCCGCATCGAGTACGGAAGGCACGATCGCGATCGCTACTTCGATGCGGTCTGCAACGCCCGCGTGGTGGCCAACGCCGAGCGCTATTACCGCGTGCTGTATTACGGCTCGGTCGAGTCGTGGAACCTGCGCGAGCAGCACATGTTCGAGACCCTGCAGGCGCTGCTGCACGCGGGCGGCTCGCAGTCGAAGGCCATCGTGTGGGCGCACAACTCCCACGTGGGTGATGCGGCGGCCACCGAACACGTCGAGCGTGGCGAGCTCAACCTGGGCCACCTGTGCCAGCGGCACTACGGCGCAAAGGCCTACAGCGTGGGCATGGGCACCCATTCAGGCACAGTGCTGGCCGCGAAAGGCTGGGGCGAGGAGGCCGAGAAGATGCGCGTCAGACCGGCCCAGGCGGGCAGCTACGAGGCGTTGTTCCATTCGACGGGCACGAAGGCCTTCATGCTTCCGCTGCGTTCTCCGAAGCGCCTGGCACTGCGTGAAGAGCTGATGCCCCGGCGCCTGGAACGCGCGATCGGCGTGGTGTACCGCCCCGCGGCAGAGCTCACGAGCCACTACTTCGAGGCGAGCCTCGCGCTGCAGTTCGATGAGTACGTGTGGTTCGACGAGACGAAGGCGCTCAGCCCGCTGTTGAACCAGCCGGCCGTGGGCCAGGTGCCCGACACCTGGCCCTTCGGAACCTGAAGAGCCCACCTGAAGCAAAGACGCGTCGCGATGCCCCCCCGGACATCGCGACGCGTTTTCACATCAAGACGAACTTCTTCAGACCCAATCAGGCAAAGCGAACACCGGGTCGAGCCAGTGCGTGAACCACGCTGCGCTCACGGTGGTGACACGGTCGAGCGCCTCACCCTCGAGGAACGAGCCCCCCGCTGAAGGCACCACGTCGAGCCGGCGGTGCGGCGACAGGCCACACGCAGCGCGATTGGCTGCGAGCTCGCGTGGGTCGTTGCCGCTGACGATGAAGAGCGAAGGCACGCGGGTCAGCAGCAACGAGGCGCCCGCATAGTCAGGCCGGCCGCCGCGCGAGACCAGCGCCAGCACGCGGGTGGGCTCGATGGCCGTGGCCACCAGCGCCGCCGCCGAACCGTTGCCCACGCCGAAGTAGCCCAGCGGCAACGCATCAGCGCCGCCCGTGGTGCTCAGCCAGCGGGCCGCGCACAAGAGCCTGTCGGCCAGCAGGGGAACGTCGCAGTGCGCGCCTTCACGCACTTCGTCTTCTTCCTCGGTGAGCAGGTCGATGAGCAGGGTGGTGAAGCCCGCCCGGGCCAGGCTGCCCGCCACGAAACGTTCACGCCGCGACAGCCGGCTGATGCCGCTGGGCTGCGCGATGATGACGGCGGCGCGCGGCCTGGGCGGCACGTACAGCAGGCCGCCCAGGTTGCAACGCGACGCGGGGATCTCCACAGAACGATCGTCGATGTGCCGCTGGTGATTCTTGAGGGCTCGGGGCTGCTCGACACTCCAGGTGTTCACGGGCGGGCACCCATCGACGCCGAAGAGGCCAGGGCGAAGCTGCTGCTCGCTTCACCGATGGGCGCCAACGACGCCACCAGGCGCAGCACCTTCTCGCACAACGACGGCGCCACGAAGGGCTTGGCCACGAAGCCGTTGGCGCCCGCTTCGATCGCCTCGACCACGCGCGCGGTGGTCACGTGCCCGGTCAGCACCAGCACCGGCGTCTCGTTGCGCTCGGGGCTGTGCCGAATGGCGCGCAGCAGATCGATGCCGCTGGCGCGCGGCATGTACCAATCGGTGATGACCACGTCGTACGGGGTGCGCTGGAACAGCTCGAGCGCCGCCGCCCCGTCACCGGCTTCGTCGACGTTGGGAAAGCCCAGCTCGTGCAGCAGGTCGCAGATGATGTGCCGCATGGAGACGCTGTCGTCGACGACGAGGAGGCGAGTATTGGTTCGGTTCATGTCTTGGTTCCTCGATGATGAGTTGACGAAAGGATTCAGGAGACGAAGGGGCGCAGCATGCGAGAGCGGTTCGGCTCGCTGGACGGTTTGCCTATGAAGATGCGCAGGACCTCTTCGAGGGTGTGAAAACCAAACGGCCGCGGCAGGAAGGCACTGACGCCTGCCTCGGCTGCTTCGGCGACGACTTCTGCCGTGACAGGGGTGGCAATGACAACCGGAGTTCTGGCCGCGCGCGGGGTGTTACGGATCAGTTGCAGCAATTCGCGGCCGCTCATGTCGGCCATGTTCCAGTTCGTGATCACCAGGTCGTAACGCTGCTCGGAGAGCAGCTCGAGCGCACGGGGGCACCGCGCCGCTTCGTCGATCACGCGGCACCCCAGGGCCCGGAGCGCGTGGTGCGTGGCCACTCGGGACAAAGGAACATCGTCGACCACGAGAAACCTCGCGTCTCTACGTTTCATATTGGGTGCTCCGAAGTTGAATGCGGGCCCCCACCACACCCGCATTCTCAAAGTAGAGATCTGCGTCGAGTTTAGGAATCTCCAACTGCACGTAAGGGTTCGCCCGTACCCCACAGTGAGAGCTGAGCCTTCGCGGGGTCGGTAGCGCGCGCCTCGGGCCCCGGCTCGACCTTGCGAGACGCATTTCCCCGGTGGGTTTCGACGGTGCGCGCGCTGATGGAGAGGCGCGTGGCGATCGCTTTATTGGTGAGCCCGTCGCTCCCCAGTTGCAGGATTTCGCGTTCCCGCTCGGTGAGCACTTCCAGCCGGTGCGTGCCGGCGCCCGCGGCGTCGTCGCCCCACGCGCTGCCCACGAAGTGCGTCAGCTCGACGATGTTCGAGGTGCCCGTCTTGCGCATCGCATTGCGGCGGTGCACCTCGACGGTGCGAAAGCTGATCGACAGGTGCTCTGCGATGTCTTTGTTGGAAAGCCCGCTGGTGGCCAGCATCACCACCTCGAGCTCACGTTGCGTCAAGCGGCCCAGCCGCTCCTTCGCCGCGTTGAGGTGGGCCCGGGCGCGTTCAGCGGCCGCCAGCACCGCGTGAATGCGGCGCTTGAGCTCATCGACGTCGACTGGCTTGACCAGCACGTCGGCCGCGCCCGCTTTCATCAAGGCGATGGCCAGCTCGATCTGCGCGTGGCCGATCAGAAAGACCAGCGGCACGCGCATGCCGCGGCGCACCAGCTCAGCCTGCAGTTGGTGAGCGGTCATGTCGGGCAGATTGGCGTCGACCACCAGGCAGGGCGGCCCCGGGGGGCCCACCACCGCGAAGAACGCCCTGGCCGAATCGAACCCCAGAATGCCCACCCCACTGGCCCCCAACGCCTGGGCGGCCCACGCACGGGCGACGACATCCGGATCGATTAAGACCACCGTGGCGTTCACCGAAACCCCTCCCGAAATGCGCTCACTGCAGCGCCGACCTAATGTCGCGCAGTCGATTCGCAATCGCATCCCACGAAGCAGGGAGCGCAGCCCGCAAAATGACGGCATCCGCTTTCAGTCACGTTGTTCACAGCAGACGTCGTGCGTTACCGATTGTCAGCGACCGAAAGCATCAGCAAGGCCGCGCAATCACTGTACGAAAACGAACAACTGCCCCGCCTGGGGAGGCCATCGGGTGCAGTTGGTGACTGATTTCTGTCGTCAGCGGCCGGCACATGATTCGCGACGCGCCATAACGACCGCTGAAACGGGTCCCCACATTCGGGGACAGCAGGGTCCGGCTCCGGGGGGGGTGGAACCGTTTTGCCCCGCTTTATTCGAGGGTCGTGATCCCGGTGCGGATGGCGAACTTGGTCAGCTCTGCGACGGAGCGCAGCTCGAGCTTTGCCATGATCTGCTTGCGGTGCGTCTCGATGGTCGACACGGCGAGGTCCAACTTGCTGGCGATCTCCTTCGAGGTCATGCCTTCGGCGAGCAACTGCAGCACTTCACGCTCGCGCGGGGAGAGTTCGCTGCGCGGGTCACGATGGGCGGCCTTGGGGCCCACCACGAACGCGTCGAGCACCGCGCTGGCCACGGTGGGGCTGACGTATTTCTCGTCATTCGACACCGCGCGGATCGCCCTGATCAGCTCTTCAGAGGCCGAGCTCTTCACCAGGTACGCCCAGGCGCCCGCCTCGAACATCGCGTGCACGTAGCGGCGGTCAGCGTTCATCGAGAGCGCCACCACGCGGGTGCGGGGGTGGTGCGTGGTCACCTGACGGGTGGCCTCGATGCCGTTGAGGCCCGGCATGCCGATGTCCATCACCACGACGTCGGGGTGAAGGGTCGAGCACAGCTCCAGCGCGGTGCGGCCGTCAGCCGCCTCGCCGCTCACGTGGAGATCGCTCTCGCGCTCCAGCACTGCTCTCAAGCCGTCACGCATCATCTGGTGGTCATCAACGAGGAGGATGTTCATTTTACTTCTCCAACTGCGGGTAGGACTGCCTTGCGGTCATTCAACGGAATCTGCAGGGTGATGCGGGTGCCCTGTTCGGGGCTCGAGGCCGCCTCGAAGGTGCCGCCCAGCCGGGTGATCTGCTCGCGCACGCTGAAGAGCCCGAAGCCCTTGGCGGCCTCGTAGCTCTTGAGCCGGTTGGGGTCGAAGCCGGTGCCCTCGTCTTCCACCACCACGCGCAGCGTGCCGTCGACCCGGTGCACCGAGACCGCCGCCTTCGGGGTCTTCGCGTGCTTGACCACGTTGGTGAGCATCTCGCGCACCGCGCGGAAGAGCAGGCCCGCGGTCTCGTCTTCGAGTTTGCCAAAGGGCACGTCGGCTTCCACCTCGACGCGCAGGTTGTGCTGCGCCTCGAGCTGCTCGCCCAGCCACGCCACGGCCGCGGGCAGGCCCAGGTCGTAGAGCACCGGGGGGCTCAGCTCGAAGGTCAGCTCGCGGGTGTCGGTCAAGGCGACGCCGATGAGCTTGATGCCCTCGGCCAGGTCCTTCGCCGCCCCGCCCGTCTCGAGCCGGCTCTGCGCGGCCTTGAGGCGAATCTGCGCCAACGCCAACGTCTGGCCGATGTTGTCGTGCAGGTCGGCAGCCAGCTTTCGGCGGCTGCGCTCTTCCACCAGCGCGGCGTCGAAGGCCATCTCTTGCAGGTTCTTCTTGTAGGCCCTGATGCGCGCTTCGGCCTCGTGACGCGCGGTGACGTCGGAGACGAAGGCCACCACCAGCGGGCCCTGCTCACCTTCCATCACGCTCAGACCCACCTCGGCGGGGAAGAGGGTGCCGTCTTTGCGTCGGCCGCGCACTTCGCGGTTGCCGCCCATCACGCCCAGCGAAGAGGGTGAAGCGAAGCCGTCGTGACCTCTTTCGTCGAGCCGCTCTTCGGGCACCAGCCGCTCGATCGACAGGCCGGTCAGCTCTTCCAGCGGGTAGGCGAACGTGCGGGCCGCCATCTCGTTGGCGTAGGTGATGAGGCCGTTGCCGTTGGCGATGAGGATCGCCTCTGACGCCGCGCCCAGCATCTCGCGCAGCGCGCGTTCACTGCGGCGCACCGCGGCGTCACCGCGCATCTGCTCGGTGAGGTCTTCGAAGGCGAGCAGCACCCACGGCGCCTGGCCCGCGCGCAGCAGCGGCCGGCCCGACACCAGCATCGAGCGCCCGGCGAAGCGGCTGGGCGTGTCTTCGAGGCGCGCGTCTTCGCTGCCGGCGTGCGCGACCAGGCGATCGAGCGCGGCGATCAACACCGGGGGCACCCAGCGCGGGTTGCCCAGCGCTTCGAACGACTTGCCCTCGAGCTCTTCGCGGGTGACCTGAAACTTCCGGTAGAACGAGCGGTTCGCCGAGCGCACCTTGCGGTGCTCGTCGAGCACCAGCAGCGGGTCGCGCACGGTGTCGACGATGCCTTCAGCGTAGTCGAGCGCCTCGGCGAGCATCGACTTGCCGCGCTGAATCGCGTCGACGTCGACGATGGTGACCACCGCGCCGTCGACCTTTCGATCCGTCGTCAGGTACGGCTGCACGGTCAGCTGGTGCCAGCGGCCTGTTTCGTCGGTGACGGTGCGTTCGCGCGGGGTGAGGTGCTCGAGCACGTCGGCGACCAGCTCCGTCAGGTCGGGCGCGCGCAGGTTCGACTTGATGTCGCTGATGGGCCTTCCCACGTCGGCGGCGATCAGGTTGAGCAGCCGCCCCGCCGCGGGCGTGAAGCGGCGAATGCGCGAATCACGCTCGAGGATGAGGATGGCGAGGCCCACGCCGTGCAGCACGTTGGTGAGGTCGTCGTTGATGCGCGCCGCTTCTGTGTTGCGCTGCACCATCTCGTCATTGACGGTGGAGAGCTCTTCGTTGCTCGCCTGCAGCTCTTCGCGGGTGGTCTGCATTTCTTCGTTGGTGCTCTGCAGTTCCTGGTTGCTGCTGACCACCTCTTGATGGGCGGCGCGCAGCTCTTCGTTGCCGACCTCGAGCCGCTCGATGACCGACTGCAGGTAGGCGCGCGTCGAAGCGAGCCCACTGCGCAGCCCTTCTTCCGCCACCTGTTGGGTGGCTTCAGCGGTGTCGGCAGAGACGACGGTCGCTTCGGCGGCGGGCACGGGCTGCTCTTCGCGAAAGAGCACCACGAAGTGCCGCTCGGCCACGATGGGCGGCAGCAGCGGAATGACCTCGACGCTCACCCGTCGCTGGTTCTGCCCGGCGCGAATCTCGGAGCGGGTCAAGGTGCTGGAGCGGCGGGCATGCTCGAGCGCGGCGCGCAGGTCGACCCGCAGCTCCTCCCGCGCCAGGCGCAGCAAGTCGAGGGTGGCCGTGCCGGGAGCGGGCTCGAGGTACGGGCCGGTCTGGCCGCGGAACTGCACGATGACCAGGTCGTCGTTCACCACCACACCGGGGGGCGCGTAGCTGGAGAGCACCGCGCGATCGGCCTCGCGCTGCACGTCGAGGTGACCTGCGGGCTGACGCCCTGGGTGCGGGCCCACCGGGGCTGCGGGCGAGGGCTGTGCCCGATCTGGCTTCGAAGCAACTTCAGTCATCTGATCGACCCCCCGCTGATCACCCATGACGCTCATGGTGACCGCAATTATTTCCCACGCGGCTGCACGCGTGTCCAACGGTCTGCATGCTGACTCAGAAGTCACCTCACGTGTTACCGGTCGGGGACGTTTTCGGGAAAGGCGCTCAGCCATTTTCATGCCGACCGTCTTCCCCGCGGAGCGCGCCAAGCGAACGCGCAGAACATTCGCGTGGTGCACGAATCGCCCGCTCGGAGCGCACGGTGGAACGCAGCTTGCTCACGTGGCCCGCTCACAAACGGGAGACATGTGGTGGCCGGCGCAGCGATGTTCGAGCAGCAGCACTGACGCGCACATCGTGCAGGTCGGATCAGAAATGTGGGCTGCTGACCGGCCTCGGTGTCGGTCGTCAGTCTGCGCTTCCCGGTTTTTCGAATCGATTCTCCCCAACTTCAAGGAGTCCAGATCATGAAGGTCGAACAGATCATGTCGCGCCCCGCCCTGACGTGCGGTGTCGGCGACCCTGCAACGCGTGCGGTGCAGTTGATGTGGGACGCGGACATTGGATGCGTGATGGTGGTCGACGCCGAGGAGCGCATCGCCGGGGTCATCACGGATCGCGACCTCTGCATGGCGGCGTTTCTGCGCGGCGTGCCGCTGAGTGAAATCACCGTCGGTGAGGTGATGACTCGCAACGTGGCGACCGTCAGGGCCGAAGATCGGCTGGGCCTGGCAGAGGCGTTGATGCGCAGCAGGCGCGTGCGGCGGTTGCCGGTGGTCGATGGAAAGGGGCGGGTGGTCGGGTTGCTCTCGCTCAACGACGTCGCGCGGGTGGCGCAGTTGCAGCGCGGCCGCCGGGTGCCAGAGGTGGTGGGTGACGAGGTGATCGCCACGTTGGGCGCCATCTGCGAGCCGCGCTGCGCGGCAGAGCTCGTCGGAACCTGAAAGGTGATTCTGACCGATCGAGAACCGCTCCCCCGTTCGCATCGAGCGCAGTCGAGATGCCAGTGCTGCGCGATGCGGAAGTGCCCCCTCGACTGGGCTCGGGGAGACCGGTGGTGGAAACCGATTTTCTTCACCGGGGCGAAGTACTGGACGGCTCTCCTAAGGAACAGCGCCACCGTTCGCCCCCAGAGCAGTCGAGGGGCCACTTGCTGCGCGACGCAGAGGTACTCCCTCGACTGCTCTCGGGAGGACCGGTGTGAGAACCGCCTGTTCCTTCGATGGAATCGCCGGCGAAGCCGGTCCCCTGCTCGGGAGGACCGGTGTGAAGGCGGCCAACCGATCATCTTCACGGGTGCGAAGTACTAGCCGGTGATGGCGATCGGCGTGCGCACCAGGGCCTCGAGCGCATCACGCTCCAGGGTCTCCTTCTCCAACAACTCTCTGGCAATCGAGTCGAGCACCGAGCGCCGCGCGCTGAGCACGTCGTGCGTGCGTTGATGCGCGGTATCGAGCAGCCGCCGCACTTCCTGGTCGATCGCCTGCGCTGTCGCCTCGCTGAAGTTGCGCTCCTCGAACGAGACCGCGCTGCCCCCGAGGAACTGTGAACCCGACGCCTTGCCGAAGGTCTGCGGCCCCAGCGAAGACATGCCGAAGCGGCACACCATCTGCCTGGCCAGCTCGCTGGCGCGCTCGAGATCATTCTGCGCGCCGGTCGACACGCCGTCGAAGACCAGCTCTTCCGCCACCCGGCCGCCCATCAACACCGCGAGCGTGTCGCGCAGCTCGTCTTCGGTCATCAGGTACCTGTCTTCGGTCGGCAGTTGGAGCGTGGCCCCCAGCGCGCCGATGCTGCGGGGGATGATGGTCACCCGGTGCACCGGATCGGCGTGTTTCACTGAGAGCGCCACCAGCGCGTGCCCCGACTCGTGCCACGCCACGCGGCGGCGTTCGGGCTCGCTCATCACCCGGCCGTCCTTGCGCAGGCCCAGTTGCATGCGGTCGATCGCCTCTTCGAAGTCACGCTGCTGCACCGTCTTCGCGTCGCGGCGCGCGCAGGCGAGCGCGGCTTCGTTCACCACGTTGGCGAGGTCTGCTCCCACCATGCCCGGGGTGCGTTGGGCCACGAGCTTCAGGTCGACCACGTCGAGCTTGAGGCGCCGCGAATGCACGCGCAGGATCGCTTCGCGGCCGCGCACGTCGGGGCGGTCGACCAGCACCTGGCGATCGAACCGCCCTGCGCGCATGAGCGCCTTGTCGAGCACCTCGGGCCGGTTGGTGGCCGCCATGATGACGATGCCCACGCTGGCATCGAAGCCATCCATCTCCACCAGCAACTGGTTGAGCGTCTGCTCGCGCTCTTCGTTGGCTGCGAACACGCCGCCGCCCGCGCGCGTCTTGCCGACGGCGTCGAGCTCGTCGATGAAGACGATGCAGGGCGCGCGCTCCTTGGCCTGGGTGAAGAGATCGCGCACGCGGCTGGCGCCGACGCCCACGAACATCTCCACGAACTCCGAGCCCGACATCGAGAAAAAGGGCACCTGGGCTTCACCCGCCACGGCGCGTGCGAGCAGCGTCTTGCCCGTACCCGGTGCGCCGACCAGCAGCACGCCCTTGGGGACGCGGGCGCCGACCGCCTTATATTTCTCGGGATCCTTGAGGTAGTTCACCACTTCGATGAGCTCGTTCTTCGCCTCTTCCACGCCGGCGACGTCGACGAACGTGGTGCGGTTCTCGCTCGAACGATCGAAGATCTTCGCCTGGCTCTTGCCGAAGCTCATCGGCCTCGCGCCCCGGCCCATGCCGCCGAGCATTCCTCCGACGGCGCGGAAGAGAAAGAACAGCATCACCAGCGGGAGAATCGACGAGAGCACCGCGGGCCAGAAGCTGTCGCGCTCGATGTGGCCTGAGAACTTCACGCCCTTTTCCTGCAGCCGGGTGATGAGGTCCCGCTCGTCCATGTTCGGGAGCCGCGAGGCCACCATCGACTGCTCGTTGCCCGTCTTCGATTTCTCCTTCAGCTTCGCGAGGATGCGCTCGTTCTCGAGCAGCACCTCGTTCACTTTCCCCTCGTTGACGGCCGCGAGAAATTCGCTGTACGGCACCACTTGTGAGTCGCCCTGCAGTTTCAGCACGCGAAACCACAGCGTGACCGCGACGGCGAGCGCCACGAGGAAGAGTCCCAGCCTGACCCAAGCCGATCGGTTCATTGTTCGGGTGGGCTCCTGCACACCTCGAGCCGCCAAGGTGTGCTTCTCACCCTGCGTGCAGGGAAAGGTCTTTCAAGGCCAAGACAATCAACTCGGGCCCGTCGTCGGGGCCCACCACCACCTCGGGCGCGACCGGCCGCTCGTACGTCACGTCGCCCCCGGGCAGCCCCGTGGCCGACCGGGCATACAGACCCTTCGCGTCGCGGCGCCTGCACGTCTCGAGCGGCGTATCGACGAACACCTCGAGAAACCTCGGCGCCAGCGCCCGCGCGCGTTGCCTGAAGAACCGGCGATGCGCAGTCGCCGCGACCAACACCACGAAGCCTTGCTGCGCGAGCAGCGCCGCCAGCCTCGCCAACGTCTCATAGAACGCGTCGCGCTCTTCTTCGGTGAACCCCAGCGCAGGCCGCAACGCCGCGCGCACCGCATCACCATCGAGCAGCACGGGCCGGTCGAGCTCAGCGGCCACCCGCACGGCGCACGTCGACTTGCCCGAAGACGGCGGCCCGGTGAACCACACCACCACGCCATTCATCGCATCACCGCCCACGCCCACGCGGGATCGAACCGAGGCGCGGCGAGCACGCGCTCCGCGAAGCTGAGCAGGCGATCGCGATCGTCTTCGCGCAGCTTCGGGTACCAGACGGGGTTGCACAGCACGAGCGCGCGCCAGGCAAAGAACGGCGCGGTCACGTCGAGCAGCGCGTCGTCGCCGTCACTCAGGTAGCGATCCCAGAAGCGGGTCCACAACTGGCCAAGGCCAAAGCTCCAGCTCGAGCGGTGCTCGAGGCCAAAGAAGAGAAAGTTGATGGAAAGGCAGGTGACGTCGTCTGCCGGCTCTCCCTGTGAGCCGCGGCTGGTGTCGAGCAGGGTGGGCATCGCGCGCCCGGGCTCGAAGAGCAGGTTGAACGGATGAAAGTCGCCGTGCGTGCGCCTGAGCCGGGAAGGAAAGGCTTTGAGGCGTTGCCGCCAGGTGAGGCATTGCTGCTCGATGAAGTTCAAGCGCGCGGCCGGCGCCGACGGAGTGTCGAGCGGGTAACTGTCGACGATGCCGGCAATGCCTTCGCCGCCGCCCACGAGATCACGCAGGGCACGCACCCACGCGCCCGGGTGAGTCCCCGGGAGTTCGTGCAGCTCGAGCAACACGTCGGCCAACGAGTCGACCCGCGCGAGATCGAGCACGCCCACCTCGCCGGTCAAAGCGATGCGGCGCAGGTCGTCGGCGTACGGCTCACCCTCAGCCCACTCAGTGATGAGGTACAGCTCACCTGCGTCCTGAAGTGGCAGCAGGTGGCCACTGGTGGTGATCGCACCCACGTCGAGCGCGCGCGAATGGTGCGGCACGAGCGAAAAAGAATCCCACGCGAGGAGCACGCTCGCGGCGCGATCTGCGCGGCGGTCGTGGCCGTGATCATCAGCGCCTTCCAGGTGGAAGACGAGGGTTCGGGTGGTGCCATCGGGGAGCGTGAGCTGCAGCTTGAGCGGCCGCCCATAGCCCAGGCTCTTGCTCATCTCGCCCGTGCCCGTGTCAGGCCGCAGTTGCTCGGCCGCGGTGATCACCGCGCCTGGAAAGAGCGTCGCCAGCCGTTCGTTCAGGCCCCGCGGAAGGTTTGGTTCCAAAGGCACACCCGGGGCCTCTGCATCAATGAGTCCCGCTTTGGCTCCGCAAGAGCTGCGGCGTGCGGCGTGCGCTCCCTGCGCAGCAGCGAGAACGCTCCATGCATGGGGAACACGCGGGGGTGGTCAGATGATGCGATTTCTCTTCGCAGCCGCAGCGGTGGTGGTGGTCTCGAACAGCAAACCCGCTGAGCGCGTGGCGCGGGTCGAGCCGGTGATGATGGCAGGGTGCGCGTCGTCGCCCGAGCCTGTCGACTTGATGGTGCTGGTCGGGTTGCTCGCGCTGCGAACGCTCTCGGAGCGCGTCAAGAACTCGAAGCCGCGCACGCCCTACGCGACCCACTGAAGCTGAAGAATGAAGAGCCGGCCACCCCGAGAGGGTTGGCCGAAATAAAAATGACTCCAACGACCGGTCTCCCCGAGCGCAGTCGAGGGGGCACTTACCGCCCGAAGGCGAGGTAATCCCTCGACTCCGCTCGAGATGACCGGTCGGTTGTTCCTCCGGGCAAAGCCTGTCTCTGCTCGGGAGCGCTCCGGATTGAACTACTATCCACCGCGTGATCGGTCACAAGTTCGGGGGCAGCAGCGTCGCCAACGCGGAGTGCATCTCGCGGGTGGTGGACATTTTACTGGCGCGGTCAGAGCGACAGGTGGTGGTGATCTCCGCGATGAAGGGCGTGACGGACGCGCTCATCGAGCTGGTGAAGCTGGCCGCCGCGCGAGACGGCTCGTGGAAGGACGCGCTGCTGGCCCTCGAGCTCAAGCACGTCGACACCGCGCGCAGCTTGCTCGGCGCGAACGTCGAGCCGGTGCTGGCAAGACTGCGAGCCGAGTTCGCCTCGTTGCGTGATCTGCTGCACGCGCAGTCGTTGATCGGAGCGGTCTCGACCGACCTGATGGATCTGGTCTCAGGCCTCGGCGAGGTCTGGTCCTCAACGCTGGTGGACGCGACGCTGCGCGCCCGAGGGGCCACCAGTCGCTGGCTCGATGCGCGTGAAGTGCTCATCGTCGAGAAGAGCGACCTCGGCGCGATGGTGCAGTGGGAAGCTTCTACGCAGAAGTTGATCGCCCACCTGGGAGATCCCGGCGAGCGCACCATCGTCACGGGCTTCGTGGCGCGTACGCCCGACGGCCGCATCACCACGCTGGGCCGCAACGGCTCTGACTATTCCGGGGCGATCTTCGCCGCGCTCTTCGCCGCCAAAGAGCTGCACATCTGGAGCGACGTCGACGGCGTGCTCTCGGCTGATCCGCGCCTGGTGCCCGAAGCGGTGCTGATCGAACGGCTCTCCTACAGCGAGGCCTGCGAGCTGGCGTACTTCGGCGCGAAGGTCATTCACCCGCAGACGATGGCGCCCGCCTTCGAGCGGAACATTCCCATCATCGCGCGCAGCACCTTCAACCCCACGCATGGCGGTACGCGCATCTCCGCCGAGCAGGACCTGGCCACGCCGGTGAAGGGCGTCACCACCTTCACGGGCCTGGCGATCCTCAACATCGAAGGCGCCGGGATGATCGGCGTGCCGGGTACCGCCGAGCGCGCGTTCCAGGCGCTCAAGCTGGCGGGTGTCTCCGTGGTGATGATCTCGCAGGGCTCTTCAGAGCACTCCATCTGCTGCGTCATTCGCGAGACCGATGGTGAGGCCGCTCGCAAGGCGGTGCTCGAGGCGTTCACGCGCGAGCTGCAGAGCAAGCAACTGACGAACGTGACGGTGACGAAGGGCATCGCGGCGCTGGCCGTGGTCGGTGACGGCATGGCAGGTACGCCCGGCGTGGCAGCCCGGCTCTTTTCTGCGCTCGGCCGGTCCGGCGTGAACGTGCGAATGATCGCGCAGGGTGCTTCCGAGCGGAACATCTCGGTGGCCATCGACGCGGCCGACGCACGCAAGGCGCTGCGCGCGGTGCACGGTGGTTTCTATCTTTCAGCCCAGACCATCTCGGTGGGCGTGATTGGCCCCGGCAACGTGGGTCAGGCGTTCCTCAAGATGCTGCACGAAGCGCGGGAGCGGCTGCTCCAGGTCTCCAACATCGATCTGCGCGTGCGCGCGGTGGTCGGCCGCAAGCACATGGTGCTCGCCGAGCCGGTGGTCACCTTCGAGAACGGCAAGGCGAAGCTCGAGACGGAGACGGATCTCGATGCCTTCGCGGCGCACGTGCACGCTGATCACCTGCCGCACGCGGTGATCGTGGATTGCAGCCCCAGCGATGCAGTGGCCGAGAAGTACACCGGTTGGCTCGAGCGCGGCATTCACGTGATCACCCCGAACAAGAACGCCGGGGCAGGGCCGATGGCTCGCTATACGGCGATCAAATCGAAGCGGGCGCACTTTCGCTACGAGTCCACCGTGGGGGCGGGGCTGCCGGTGATCAACACGCTGCGCGATCTGATCGACACGGGAGACGAGGTGCACTCGGTCGAGGGCATCTTCTCTGGCACGCTCGCGTACCTGTTCAACAAATTCGACGGCACGGTGCCGTTCAGCGCGCTGGTGCGGCAGGCGAAAGAGCTCGGCTACACCGAGCCGGATCCTCGGGACGATCTCTCAGGGCTCGACGTGGCGCGGAAGCTCACCATCCTCGCGCGTGAGAACGGCTCGAAGATGGAGCTGTCTGAGGTCGCGCTCGAGTCTCTGGTGCCGGAACAGCTGCGCTCCTTGAGCGTGGCCGACTTCATGGCGCGACTGCCCGAGCTCGATGCGCCGATGCGGGCGAAGCTCGAGGCTGCGAAGAAAGAACAGCGGGTGCTGCGCTACGTCGCGAAGCTCGACGCGGCGGGCAAGGCGAGCGTCGGGTTGGTGGCGCTGCCGCTCGATCATTCCTTCGCGCACATCAAGCTGACCGACAACGTCGTGCAGTTCACCACCAAGCGGTACAGCGAAAACCCGCTCGTGGTGCAGGGGCCGGGGGCGGGGCCTGAGGTCACGGCTGCGGGGGTCTTCGCCGATCTGCTCCGCGTCGCCGCGGCCATCGGAGCCAAGCTGTGAAACGCGCCACGGCGTTCTCGCCCGCCTCGATCGGGAACGTGGCGGTGGGCTTCGACATCCTGGGTCACTCGGTGGCGGGCGCGGGTGATCGCGTCACCGTCACGTTGACTGATTCAGGCTCCGTGAAGATCGTGGCGATTCGCGGCGCTGAAATCCCGCTCCCGCTGACCGCGATCGAGAACACGGCCGGGCGTGCGCTGCTGACGATGCTCAAGTCGCTGCCCGCGGGCCTGGGCTTCGAGGTGGAGATCGACAAGGGCATCGCGATGGGTTCGGGCATGGGCGGCTCGGCGGCCTCTGCTGTCGCTGCTGTAGTCGCGGCAAACGCGGTGCTCGACATGCCCGTCTCGCGCGAGACCCTCTATCAATGCGCGATGGATGGTGAAGCAGCCGCCACCGGCAGCGCTCACGGCGACAACGTGGGGCCGATGTTGTTGGGTGGCCTGGTGATCGCACCGGCAGAAGGCGCGCCGGTGAAGGTGCCCACGCCGGAGTGGCTGCACGTGGCGCTGGTGCACCCGCACTTCGTGCTCGAAACGCGGAAGGCACGCGCGGCGCTGGCGGGCTCGTACGAGTTGCACGACTTCGTGGTGCAGAGTGAAGGGTTGGCGCTGCTGCTCTCGGGCTGTTTCATGAACGACGCGTCGCTCATCCGGCGCGGGTTTCGTGACGTGCTGGTCGAGCCTCGCCGCGCTTCGTTGATTCCGGGCTTCGCCAAAGTGAAGCAGGCCGCGCTCGATTCAGGTGCGCTGGGGGCGAGCATCTCGGGGGCGGGGCCGAGCGTGTTCGGGTGGTTTACGTCTCGCGAAGGCGCCGAACGCGCGGGCAGGGCGATGGCGGCGGCTTTCAAAGAGGCAGGGCTCGAGAGCGACCAGCTCGTGAGTCCGGTGAGTGGTCCCGCCGCGGGGGTGATTTCATGAAGGTGACCAGCACGCGTGGGGGCAGTGAGGTCTCGGTCTCCGAGGCGATCTCGGTGGGGCTTGCGCCGGATGGTGGGTTGTACACACCGCCTTTACTCGCCGCGCACTCGGGGCCGTGGGGGCATGATTTCCGCACCCGCGTCAGCACGCTGCTGCGACCGTTCTTCGCCGGTGAAGTGCTCGAGCCTTCGCTCGAAGACATCGTGCACGAGGCGTTCACCTTCGATGCTCCGACGAAGTGGCTCTCGGATGACACCGGCTTGCTCGAGCTGTTTCACGGCCCGACGGCGGCGTTCAAGGACTTCGGCGCTCGGTTTCTCGCGGCGTGTCTGGCGCGGCTGACGAAGGTCGATCGCGTCACCACCGTGTTGGTGGCCACCTCGGGTGACACGGGGGCCGCGGTCGCTTCGGCTTTCCATCGCCGGCCGGGATTTCGCGTGGTGATCCTGTATCCCGATGGGCGCGTGTCACCGCGACAGGCGCATCAACTGGGAGCCTTCGGGGACAACGTCAGTGCGTTCCGCGTCGATGGCACCTTCGATGATTGCCAGCGCCTGGTGAAGGCGGCGTTCGGTGATCGCGCGCTGTCGACGAAGCACGCGCTCGTGTCGGCGAACAGCATCAGCCTGGGGCGACTGCTGCCGCAGATGGCGTACTACGCGCAAGCTTCGCTCTCGGCGCAGGAGCAGGGCAAGGGCTCGTCGTCATTCGTGGTGCCGACGGGGAACCTGGGGAATGCGTTCGCCTGCCTGCTCGCGAAGGAGTGCGGCTTGCCGATCGATCGTGTGGTGCTCGCGACGAACGCGAACCGGGTGCTCGCCGACTTTCTGGCCACGGGTCATTACGAGCCCAAAGCCAGCCTGGCGACGCTCGCCAATGCGATGGATGTCGGGGCGCCCAGCAACGTGGAGCGGCTGCGGCATCGGTTTCCCGACGTGGCGAAAGTGGTCGAGGCGGATTGGGTCGATGACGAGACGATTCGTTCGACGATCAAGCGCACGCTCGAACATCACGGTGAGATCATCTGTCCTCACACGGCGTGTGGCATCGAGGTGCTTCGGCGAGTTCGATCTCGCGGAAGGAAGGGGACGTGGATCGTCGCTGCGACCGCGCATCCGGCCAAGTTCGATTCCATCGTCGAGCCGTTGATCGGGCGGGCGGTTCCGGTGCCTCCGGCTCTTGAAGACATCCTGGCCCGGCCGTCGAACGCCGAGCCGCTCCAACCGACTTTGGAGGCGCTCGGTGCCGCGATGGCGCAGGAGCCACCGAGAGGTTGATTGAAATGGGAACAGCCCCCGCTCTTCCCGCGCGGGCGCCGTCTTTTGGCAAGCCCGAGAGCGAACTCAGCTCGGCGCTGCCGGTGTGCCCTCCATCCTCCGGGACCTGTGTGTATACATCACATTTTAAGGTGATGTATGTTGGTCCCATGATCCGCACGCAGATCTATCTCGACGAAGGCTCGCAACAGGCGCTCCGCAGCCGTTCGGTCGCAGAAGGTCGATCGGTCGCCGCGTTGATTCGCGAGGCCGTGGCCCATTTCCTCAAGCCCCCGACCAAGGGCAGGGCCTCCGACCCGTTCCTGTCCATCGCCGGCAAACACGCCGGCGGGCCCGGTGACAGCGCAGAACGTCACGACGCGTACACCTACCGGCGCAAGCGCAAGTGAACCCCGTCTACGTCGACACCGGCGCGTGGATTGCGCTGCTCAACGGCCGCGAGCGGCTGCATGCGCGGGCAGTTGCGGTCTATTCGTCGCTCGCTGACGAGGGTACACGGCTGGTCACCTCGAGTGACGTCATCGACGAGACGGCGACAAGGCTCCGCTACGACGTGAGCCTTGTCGCCGCGCTCGACTTCCGAGACGCGGTCGCCAAGGCAGAGAAATCCAGGCTCCTGCGGGTGCTCCGGGTCGACGCCTCGACGCAGCACAAGGCCTTCGCGCTCTGGGAGAAGTACCCCGGGGTCACGCTGAGTCTGACCGATGCGACCTCTGCCGTTCTGGCCAGAGGTCTGTCCATCAAGACGGTCTTCGGCTTCGACGGCGACTTTCGCGCGCTGGGATTTACCCTTTTGTCCTGACCTGAGGGGCACTGCCTTTCAGGGTGATGGGCCGCGACGGCTTTCCCTGAAAACATCTGGGAGCGAGCTTCCGAACTGGGTGCGCAGCCATGACGCGTCGCATTACGCTGGGGGCATGAGTCAGCCCGGCCCCGTTGGGATGTACGACCCGCAGACGGAGAAGGACAGCTGCGGCATCGGCTTCGTCGCGAACATCAAGGGCGAGAAGTCGCACGCGATCGTCGAGCAGGCCCTCGAGGTGCTGCAGCGCATGGCGCACCGCGCGGCGACCGGCGCCGATCCACTCACCGGAGATGGCGCGGGGATCATGGTTCAGATCTCGCACCGCTTCTTCAAGCGCGAGGGAATCAAGCTCGGCTTCGAGATGCCGCACCGCCGCTGTTACGGCGTGGGCCAGGTGTTCCTCCCGGCCGACGCCTTCGCGCGCGCTGAATGCGAGCGCATGTTCGCCGAGGTGGTGCACCAGGAAGATCAGAAGTTACTGGGTTGGCGCGACGTGCCGATCGATCCCTCGAAGCTCGGGCCTGTGGCGCGCGGAGTTTTGCCGGTGATGAGGCAGATCTACATCGCGCGTCGCCGCTGCGTGCCCAGCGCCTTTGAACGAAAGCTCTTCATCATCCGCAAGTTGGTGGAGAACCGGGTGCGCGCGTCAGGTGTGGATCCCGAGGGGCGCTTTCATGTCGCCTCTCTGTCCGCGGAGACCATCGTCTACAAGGGCCTGCTGCTGCCTTCCCAGTTGCCCCAGTTCTACGGCGACCTGCGCGATCCCGACTTCGTCAGCGCGATCGCCGTGGTGCACTCGCGGTTCTCCACCAACACCTTTCCCACGTGGGATCTCGCGCAGCCGTTTCGTTTCATCGCGCACAACGGCGAGATCAATACGGTGCAGGGCAACCGAAACTGGATGAACTCGCGGCGCAGCCTGCTCCAGTCGGCGAAATTCGGCGGCACGCTCGATCGCCTTCACCCCATCATCGTTCCGGGCAAGAGCGACTCGGCGCAGTTCGACAACATGCTCGAGCTGCTCACGCTGGGTGGCCGTTCGCTGCCCCACGCGATGATGTTGATGATCCCCGAGGCGTGCGACGCGAGCTCTGAGATCGACGACGCACGGCGCGCCTTCTACGAGTTCAGCAGCTCGCTGATGGAGCCGTGGGATGGCCCGGCGGCGATCACCTTCACCGATGGGCAGTTGGTCGGCGCGACCCTCGATCGCAACGGCCTGCGGCCCGCTCGCTACGTGGTGACGCGTGATGACCGCGTGATCCTCGCTTCAGAAGCGGGCGTGATCGACGTGCCGGCGGAACAAGTGCTGCGTAAGGGCCGGCTCCAACCGGGCCGCATGTTCCTGGTCGATACGGTGGAAGGCTGCATCGTCGAAGACGCTGAAGTGAAGAATGAGATCGTCCACCGCTGGCCGTATCGCAAGTGGCTCGACCGCAACGTGTTCACCTTCGACGAGCTGCCGCAGAGTGAACCGCCAGCGGCTCCGGGGCCGGAAGAGCTCGCACGGCTGCAACGCGCGTTCGGCTATTCTGATGAAGATCTCCGGTTGCTGCTCGCGCCGATGGCGCAGACCGCCAAAGAGCCGACGGGCTCGATGGGCAACGACGCGCCGCTCGCCGTGCTCAGTGATCGCGCTCCTTCGTTGTTCGACTACTTCCATCAGCTCTTCGCGCAGGTGACGAACCCGCCGATCGATCCGCTGCGGGAAGCGATGGTGATGTCGCTGGCCACCAGCATCGGGCCTGACGGAAACACCTTCGAGGAGACTCCGGAGCAATGTCACCGGCTTTCCCTGCCGGGCCCCATTCTCGACAACGCGCACGTGGCGCGGCTCAAGGCGATGCGGTCGCTGGGCGTGTTCGAGCCGCGGGTGTTGCCCATCACGTACTCGGGCGCGCTCGATGAGGCGGTGGCGCGCCTGTGCAACGACGCCGTGGCTGCCGTGGAAGACGGCGCTGACGTGTTGATCCTCAGTGACCGCGGAGTCGACGCGCGCAGGCTCCCCATTCCCGCATTGCTGGCGGTGAGCGCGGTGCATCAGCGGCTGGTGAAAGACGGCATTCGCCGCCACACCGGTCTGCTCATCGAGACGGCTGAAGCCCGCGAGGTGCATCACTTCGCGCTGTTGATCGGCTTCGGCGCGGCGGCCGTCAATCCCTGGTTGGTGATCGACTCGATCCCCGCGGCCGAGCGCGCGCTGGGGGCTAAGAACTTCATCAAGGCGATCAACGAAGGCCTGCTCAAGGTCATGTCGAAGATGGGCATCTCGACGGTGCAGTCGTACCGCGGGGCGCAGATCTTCGAAGCCGTCGGGCTCGAACGGACGTTGATCGATCGCTACTTCACCGGCACGCCCTCACGCATCGAAGGGGTCGGCCTGGATGAGCTTGGCCAGGAAGTTCGCGAGCGACATCAACGCGGCTTCGGCTCGCTGACCCAGGATGAGCTCTCCATTCCGTTCAGTGGCGGCGTGTATCAATGGCGTCAGCGCGGTGAGCGTCACAAGTGGAACCCCGAGACGATCGCGAAGCTGCAGGCTGCCACGCGCGCGAACGATCGCACGCTCTTCGAAGAGTACGAGCGGCTGGCCGACGAAGAAGACAAAGACCCGGCGCTCATTCGAGGGCTGCTGGAGATCGATTCGTCGCGGGCGAAGCCGGTCGCGTTGGAAGAAGTCGAGCCGGCCACGGAGATCGTCAAGCGCTTCGTCACGGGCGCGATGTCGTTCGGATCGATCAGCGCAGAGGCGCACGAACTGCTCGCAGTGGCGATGAATCGCATCGGCGCGAAGTCCAACAGCGGTGAAGGCGGCGAAGAAGCCCGGCGGTATCTGAAGGATCCCAACGGCGACTCCCGTCGCAGCGCGATCAAGCAGGTCGCCTCTGCGCGGTTCGGCGTCACCACCGAGTACCTGGTCAACGCCGATGAGCTGCAGATCAAGGTGGCCCAGGGCGCGAAGCCCGGTGAAGGCGGGCAGCTACCGGGTCACAAGGTCGATGAGCGCATCGCGAAGGTGCGCTGGTCGACGCCGGGCGTGACGTTGATCTCGCCGCCCCCGCACCACGACATCTACTCGATCGAGGATCTCGCTCAGCTCATCTACGACCTGCAGTCCGTCAATCCCGCCGCGCGCGTGAGCGTGAAGCTGGTGAGCGAGGTCGGCGTCGGCACCATCGCTGCGGGCGTCGCGAAGGCGGGCGCGGGTGGGGTGACGGTCTCCGGCTACGAAGGCGGTACGGGCGCATCGCCGGTCTCGTCGATAAAACACGCTGGCCTGCCGTGGGAGCTCGGGCTCGCCGAGGCGCAGCAGGTGCTGGTGATGAACGGGCTGCGTGATCGCATTCGGCTTCAGGTCGATGGCGGGTTGCGTACCTCGCGCGACGTCACCATCGCGGCGCTGCTGGGCGCGGAAGAGTTCGGCATGGCCACCGCGGCGCTCATCGTCGAGGGCTGCGTGATGTTGAGGAAGTGTCACCTCAACACCTGCTCCGTGGGCATCGCCACGCAGGATCCGAAGCTGCGCTCGCACTTCCACGGCCGCGCTGACGACGTGGTGCACTTCTTCATGCAGCTCGCAGAAGGCGTGCGGCGTCAGTTGGCTGCGCTCGGCGCGCGCAAGGTCGAAGAGATCGTCGGCCGCGTCGAGTGGCTGCGGCAGCGCAAGAACGTCACGCACTGGAAGGCGCGCAAGGTCGATCTCAGTCCGTTGCTTCAGCCGCCGCGAGACGGGGCGCGGTTCTGCGTCACGCCTCAGAAGAAGGATCTCACCGGGCATCTCGACTTCGCGCTGCTCGCCCGCGCTCGGGGTGAGAAGAGCGTCATTCACGTCGCGAACTCGCATCGTGCGATCGGCGCGATGTTGTCGGGTGAGCTGGTGCGGCGTCACGGCGCGACGGGCCTCGCGGACGACGCGATGCACCTCAAGCTCAAGGGCTCAGCGGGTCAGAGCTTCGGCGCGTTCCTCTGCCGCGGCGTCACGCTCGAGCTGGAAGGCGAGGCGAATGACTACGTCGCCAAGGGGCTCTCGGGCGGCCGCGTGGTCGTCTACCCGCCGCACGGAACGAACTTTCAGCCCGAGGAGAACGTCATCGTCGGCAACACCGTCCTCTACGGCGCGACCGAAGGTGAGGCGTACTTCTCGGGCCTCGCGGGTGAACGTTTCGCGGTGCGCAACTCAGGCGCGAAGGCGGTGGTGGAAGGCGTCGGCGATCACGGCTGCGAGTACATGACCGGCGGCGTGGTGGTGGTGCTCGGCGCGACGGGTCGCAACTTCGCAGCAGGCATGAGCGGAGGCACGGCCTACGTGCTCGATCGCAACCGCAGCTTCAAACAGCGCTGCAACCTCGAGATGGTCGAGCTCGAGTCGCTCATCGACGAGTCGGAGATCTGGCTCGTGTACGGGCTGGTCGAAAGTCACCTGCGCCTGACCCGCAGCCCCCTCGCGCAACGGGTGCTCGACAACTGGGAACACCTGGTCGCGTCGTTCGTGAAGGTGATGCCCACGGACTACCGGAAGGTGCTCCAGGCGCGGCGGGCTTCGCGGCTGCGGCCTCCTGCTCCGACTCCGGGTGAGCCCCGGCTTCGGGTCGTCGGCGGAAAGGAGGGCTGAGTCATGGGCAAACCGACTGGCTTCATGGATTGGGAGCGCCACACGCCCGAAAAGCGCGATGAGGCGCAGCGCGTGAAGGACTCACGCGAGTTCATTCTTCCGCTCTCTCCGGAAGAGTCGAAACGTCAGGCCGGCCGCTGCATGGATTGCGGCGTTCCGTTCTGTCACCAGGGCTGCCCGCTCGGGAACATCATCCCGGACTTCAACGAGCACGTGTACGCGGGCCGGTGGAAGGCGGCGTGGGAGGTGCTCTCGAGCACCAACAACTTTCCCGAGTTCACCGGCCGGTTGTGCCCGGCGCCGTGTGAAGGCGCGTGCGTGCTGGCGATAAATCAAGACCCGGTGACCATCGAGCACCTCGAGAAGGAGATCATCGAGCGCGCGTTCGCTGAGGGCTGGGTGGTGCCGAGGGTTCCTTCGGCTCGTACCGGAAGGCGAGTGGCGATCGTGGGCTCGGGGCCGGCGGGGCTGGCTGCGGCCGCTCAGCTCAACCAGGCCGGTCACACGGTCACGGTCTACGAGCGCGCCGAGAAGATTGGCGGGCTGCTTCGGTTCGGCATTCCCGACTTCAAGATGGAAAAGTCGGTGATCGATCGCCGGCTGGAGCTCCTCGAGGCCGAGGGCATCGAGTTCCGCACGGGCGTCGACGTGGGGCGGTCGCCGACGTGGGCTGAGCTGAAGGCCGGCTCTGATGCGGTGGTGATCGCCATCGGTGCACAACGGCCGCGGTTGCTCGAGCTTTCCGGCACGGAGCTAAAGGGCGTCGTGCTGGCGATGGACTTTCTCGAGGCGCACAACCGCGGGCAGCCCGCGATCGCCACCGGTAAACGGGTGGTGATTCTGGGCGGTGGTGACACCGGGTCTGACTGTCTGGGGACCTCGCATCGCCAAGGCGCCGCGTCGGTGATGCAGGTTGAGTTGATGCCGTCGCCCCCTCAGGTGCGCTCAGAGAAGAACCCCTGGCCGCAGTGGCCGCTCGTCTTCAGGACCTCGTCGAGCCAGGAGGAGGGCGGGAAGCGGTTGTTTGCTCGCCGCACCACGCGGCTCGAGGGGCGTGACGGTCAGCTCACTGCTTTGCACTGGGCCGACGTGAACAATCCGGCAGATGAGGAGCGGGTTGAGGTTGACGTGCTGATTCAGGCCATGGGCTTTCTGGGCGCCGATGGTCGGCAGGTGCACGAGCAACTGGGCGTCGAGTTGGACGCGAGGGGCAACGTGAAGGTGAGCTCGTCGTTTGCCACCAGCGTGCCGGGCGTGTTCTCGGGTGGAGATTCTTCCCGGGGCGCTTCGTTGATTGTCTGGGCGATCAGCGATGGCCGTGAGCTGGCTCGATCGGTCGATACGTTTCTGACGCAGAAGCCTTCGCGACTCCCATCGAAACGAACCTGAGCTCCCTCTCCCTGCGAAGAAGACTGGTGAAATAGGTGCCTCGACTCCGCTCGGCACGAACGGAACCGGCCGAAATCCGTTCAGCCCGAGCGAAGTCGAGGGCGCACTTCAACACTCCCCTTCGCAGGGAGAGGGAGACACGTCACCTGACCTCAAACCGAAACTGCGTGCCCCGTGGCTCTTCGATCACATCCCCCGGCAACAGCCGCGTCTCGACCGCCCGGCGCCCGTTCAGCAGCACCCCATGCTCCAGCGGAATGAGACACCACTGCGGCGACTGCTGCCGAACCAGAAACGACTCGACCACGCCGCTGCGATGAACACCCGGCGCCAACGCGCGCAGTTGCCCCCGCGCTGAACTCCCCACCCACAACCCCGAGTCGAGCGGAATGCGCTCAGCTCGTGCAGCAGGCGCGTGAAAGTCGAGCTCCAGCGGCACGTGGATCACCTCCAACGTGGCCGTCTTCGCCAAAGAGAGCAGCGTGCGCGGGTTGGTGGTGAGCCGGGGGAAGCGCGCCTTGAGCCGATCCAGCATCGCCAGCAGGAACACCGACGGCGGCAGCGGCTCAGCGAAGTACCCGAATGACAGCTTCTCGAGGCAGGGCAGGTGGGGGCCCGTCAGCAACCCTCGCAACACGGCCGCGGCGTCTTTGTGAATGCGGTTGGCCGAAGGCATCACCCAGGTGGACAAATCGACCGTCAGCTCACGCGTCCACCGCGCCACCCTCAACGAGAGGAACCGCGCGATCAGCTCGACATCGCTGTACGTCGCGTCGTTGATGCAGCGCAGCCGCGCCGTGTGAATCAGCCCGTGACGCCAGATGAGCTCGAGCCGGCCGTCTTTGACCAGCGGCGAGAGCCCGTCGAGCGCAGTGTCGATCGGCTGCTTCGCGAGCAAGTGTTCCCCGAGCGGGTCACCGCGCTCCAGCAGCCAGTCCGCCCAGACCTGCACCCGGTTCGCGTCGTCGGGATTTTCGTCGAGACCTGAATCCGGCCCTGCGGCCGTGGTGGGCGGCGCCTCGAGGAAGACCAACAGCGCGTCGTAGAGCCACAACGTGTCGCCGTGCACGAGCTTCTGCCGGTGCACCCTTCGGCCATTCAAGAACGTGCCACCCGTCGAGGTCGCGTCTTCCACCAGCCAGCGCCCGTCGTCGCTCACGAAGGCGCACTGCTTTCGAGAGACGCGCGGCGAGTCGATGAGGATGTCAGCGTCGCGGCGGCCTACGGTCACCACGGCCTTGCGTTCAACGAGCTCGAAGATCGTCGACGCGAAGGTGTCGAGATCGATGCGCCGCACCCAGCTGTTCACGCCACCACCTCGACCCGGAACTTCCCGCCCGCGATCACGTCGAGCACGTCGTCTGGCAACAACTCGTAGAGGGCGTCGATGCGGTTGTTGATGCGCACCTCGCCGCGCATGCGACCGGCGACCAACTTCGCGCGCCCCCCGGTCAACGAGAAGAAGCACGGGTTGCCGTCGGCCATGAAGGCCATGCCTGGGTTGCTCTCGAGGAACAGCTCGTTGCGGTTGCCGCGGCGAACGCGGGTCACCCCGGTGAGCACCCGGCTGCCTTCGATGCCGGCCAGCTTCACGCCGTCGACCACGCTGATCACCCTGAGGCGAACCCCGTTCACGCGTTGATAGACCGGCGTGCCGCGCAGCCGGGGAACGCGCAGCGCCAGCTCTTCGGTCACGGACAGGGCGCCGTTCGAGGGTTGCGCCACGTGGTACCCGAACGAGAGCCGCTCGAGCGTGCTGGGCAAGGCCGGCAGCTCAGCCAGGAAGTGTTGTGCGGCCACCACCTCGTGCGGGATCTGCACCGGGGTGAGGTTCTCCAGCCGCGGCAGATCGATCACCAGCGAACGCAAGAAGCGGCCGATGCGCAGGTTGAGGAGCGTCGCGACCATCGGTCTCCACTCAGCCGGAAGGCGGCCCGCCGCGGTGCGAATGGTGGCGCGCTTGACGAACCCGAACTGCCACTCGATCTCCAGCTCGCCGGCGACGAAGGAATCCCACAGGGGGCCCAGCCACGGCATGTGATCGAGCCGGCCGCCCGAGCGCGAGCGGGTGATGCGCTCACCCAGCGGGTCGCCCCGCTCCTGCAGCTGATCGGCGTAGACGAGCCAGTTCGACTCGGCCTCGGGCGAGCGGCCGATCGCGTCGAGCAGCTGCGGATCGTCGATGGGGAGATTGGTGCGAAAACGGAGCCTGACAGAGCCGAACTCCACTCGGTCGCCGGCGAACAAGGCTCGCGCGTGCGTGAGGGGTTGGCCGTTGAGGCGCGTACCGGCTTCGCTGCCGAGATCGCGAAGCTTCCAGAAACCGGCGTCCCACGAGAGCTCGCAGTGACGGGCTGACAACGTGATGTCGTCGAACACCAGCGTGCACTTGGAGGAGCGGCCAAACACGAGCGAGCCAGAACCGTCGGGGAGGGTGATTCGGGCGCCCTCCGGGCTTTCTCTTTCCAACCAGGCTCGCACCACGGGGAGTGTAGCGCGAACGCGCCCCCTCACCCTGACCCTCTCCCCAGGGGGGAGAGGGGACTTCAATGACTTCGGTTCAGCTCAGTCGTCGTCGCGCTTCTTGCCGCGCTGGTCGCGGTAGCGATCCTGGAAGGGCAACACGCGCTTGCGGAGGCGGATGGACTTCGGGGTGACCTCGACGAGCTCGTCCTCGGCGATCCACTCCAGCGCCTTCTCGAGGTTCATGTCGACCGGGGGCGTGAGGATGACGTTGTCATCGCGCCCCGCGGCGCGAATATTTGTCAGCTTCTTCGCGCGGCTGGCATTCACGTCGAGATCGCTGGGGTGCGCGTTCTCGCCGATGACCATGCCTTCATAAAGCAAATCGCCCGGAGAAACGAAGAGCTTGCCGCGCTCCTGGATGCTGAACAGCGCGTAGGGGATCGCGTCGCCCAGGCGGTCGGCGACGATCGCGCCGTTCGCGCGGCGGGGGATGTAGCCCATGTGGGGCTCCCAGCCGTCGAACTGCGAGCTCATGATGCCTTCACCCTTGGTGATGGTGAGGAACTCGGAGCGGAAGCCAACCAGGCCGCGCGCGGGAATGCGGTACTGCACGCGGGTGCGTGCGCCGCCCAGCGGGGCCATGTCGACCATGCGGCCCTTGCGGGGCCCAAAGCGCTCAGTCACGACGCCGACCGACAGCTCGGGCAAGTCGCAGAACACCAGTTCCATCGGCTCGTGCTTGACGCCGTCGATGGTCTTGATGATCGGCTCGGGGTTCGAGGCGGTCAGCTCGAAGCCTTCGCGGCGCATCGTCTCGATGATCACCGCGAGCTGCAATTCGCCACGGCCGACCACGCGGAAGGCGTCGGGCGAATCGGTCGGCTCGACGCGGATCGACACGTTCTTGTACGACTCGCGCATGAGGCGGTCGCGCAGGTTGCGCGAGGTGACGTACTTGCCTTCGCGGCCGGCGTACGGGCCGTTGTTCACCTTGAAGACCATCATCATGGTGGGTTCATCCACCTTGATGCGGGGCAGGGGCTGCGGGTTCTCGAAGTCGCAGATGGTGTCGCCGATCGAGAGCTCTTCGATGCCGGCCACACAGACGATCTCGCCCGGGCCTGCTTCGGCGATCTCGACGCGCTTGAGACCCGAGAAGCCGTAGAGCTTGACGACCTTGCCGTTCTCGACCTTGCCTGCGTCGCGGGCGATCGTCACCTGCATGCCGGGCGCGAGGCGGCCCGCGCTCATGCGGCCGATGCCCAGACGGCCGACGTAGTCGTCGTAGTCGAGGTTCGCGAGCAGCAGCTGCGTACCGGCGCCAGGCGCGGGGGCCGGGGGCGGCGACATGTGGCTGACGATCGCGTCGAACAGCGGGTGGAGCGTGTCGCCGATGTTCTCGAGGTCGTACCCCGCCTTGCCCTCACGGGCGACGGCGTAGAGCACGGGCATCTCGAGGTCTTTCTCGTCTGCACCGAGGTCGATGTAGAGCGAGTAGACGAGGTCGAGCACGTCTTTGGCGCGCGCGTCTTTGCGGTCGATCTTGTTGATCACCACCACCGTCTTGAGACCGAAGCCCAGCGCCTTGCCGAGCACGAAGCGGGTCTGCGGCAACGGGCCTTCAGCCGCGTCGACCAGCAGGAGCACGCCGTCGACCATGCGCAGACCGCGCTCGACCTCGCCACCGAAGTCGGCGTGGCCAGGGGTGTCGACGATGTTGATGAAGTTGTCCTTCCAACCGATGGCGGTGTTCTTCGCCATGATGGTGATGCCCTTTTCACGCTCGAGGTCGTTCGAGTCCATCACTCGTTCGGCGACCTGCTCGTTCGAGCGGAAAGCACCGCCCTGGCGAAGCATGTGGTCGACGAGCGTGGTCTTGCCGTGGTCGACGTGGGCAACGATTGCGACGTTTCGGATTTTTTCTCGGGGGAACATCTTGGTCGCGCCCTTCGCAGGTTCTCAGGCCGAATACAACGAATTGGGCGTGGTACAGGCCGCTCGTGCTGCTTCCCATCTCTTCAGTCCCCAGTCTTCAGCAGGTCGACACCGACATCTTCAAGCTCCGCTACTTCGGTCACTGCATGCAGTGCACGTATTGCGCAGACGGGTGTTGCCAGCATGGCTGCGACGTCAACCTCGCGGAGCGAGACAGGATCCTCGCCGTCAAAGACCAGCTGGCGCCCTTCATTTCTTCTCCGCCCGAGGCGTGGTTCGGAAGCGAGGTGAAGGAAGACCCTGAGTACGAGACCGGCAAGTTCGTGCGCACCAACGTGGTGAAGGGCGGGTGCGTTTTCCTCAACCCGAACGGCCGGGGCTGCGGCATCCACGCCTTCGCGCTGGCCAAAGGCCTCGACTACCACTCGATCAAGCCGGCGGTGTGTTGGCTCTTCCCCGTGACGTGGGACAAGGGCGTGTTGCGACCGAGCTGGGATGTGACGGAAGATCTGGTCTGCCGCGCCACCGGGCCTCTCCTCTACGACATGTGCCGCGACGAGCTGGGCCACTTCTTCGGCAAGTCATTGCTCGGTGAACTCGACGCACTGAAGAGCGCTCAGGCCTGAGGGGGTCAGACCTCGGTGATAGCCAGCGATCATGCAAACCGGGCGGGTGAGGCGAGGCGTGAAGAGCGAGTAAGATTGGGGACGATGACCGAGCCCTGAGAACTCACTCTCCCCCGCGGGGGAGAGGGGCGAGGAGCGGGCTTACTTCCGCCGACGGCGCGTCGCCAGACCGGCGAGCGCCAGGAGCACGAGCCCGAAGTTTCCGTCGACGCCCGAAGAGCAGCCACACGACGGACCAGTGGTTCCTCCACCATCGCTTCCGGCGTCGGCCACGTTCACGCCGCCGTCGTTGCTCACGCCAGCGTCGTTGCTCACGCCGCCATCAACTCCCGAACCGGCGTCCTGCGAGCAACCGGAATCGCTCACAGTCACGACCAGGTTCGCGCTCGTGATCAGCCCCGCTTCATCCGTGGCCGTGCACACGATCGTCTGCGCGCCGGACTGCGTTCCGCTGATCTGCGGGCACGCCACCGTGACGCTGCCGCAAGTATCCGACGCTACGGGCAGCGCGAAGGCCACGGCGGCCCCGCTGCAGAGGCCAGTCACCGAGCGGCCCGAGAGTGACGCCACGTCGAACACCGGCCTGGTGGTGTCCACCACGGTGACGAGGTGCGCGCACATGCTGATGAGGCCTGCCTGGTCCACCGCGCCGTGCGCGACGGTGCTCACGCCGAGCGGATATTCGGTGGCCGCGGGATCCGTGATCGTCACGGCCCCACAGGCGTCACTCGCCGTCGCGGTACCGCTGGCGACGCCGGTGGCTCTCGCCGGGGCGCTACATTCCACCGTGACATTCGGCGGGCAGACGATCGCGGGGGCGATGCTGTCCACCACGGTGATGCTCGTCGAGCAGGTGCCGGTGTTGCCGCACGGATCCGCCGCCCGGAACTCCACCATCGTCACACCGAGCGGATACGAGCCACTGCCGGTGCGCGTCGGAGTCAACGCCCCGCTGCACACGTCTGCCGCGCTGGCCATCAGCAACACAGGCGTGCTCGCGCCAGCACACTCGATGCTCGCCGAGACCGGGCAGCTCAGCGTTGGGCCGACCGTGTCGACCACCTGCACCGTGGCGTTCCGGCTCGCGGTCTGCGTGCAGGCATCGGTGGCAGTCCACTGCACTTGCGCTGAGCCCGTCTGCGCTCCACAACCTCCGCTCAAGGCGGTGTAGTCGTGCGTGACGGTCACGCTGGTACACACGTCCGTCGCCGCCGGAGCTGCGAGCCACGTGGTGATGGCCGCCTGCTGTGCCGCGCCGCACTCGACCGTGAGGTTCTGCGGAGGCGTGCCGAACGTCGGAGGCAGGGCGTCGTTGATGGTCACCTGGGCCGAACACTGCACCTGAAGCGATCCGTCGCGAACCGTGAGCGTGGCCGTGCAGCCCAACGTGCACGCACCGCCTGCGCTGCTGAGCGTGAGCTGAGTCACTCCGCTCGCGGCGGGGCTGAACGAGCCGCCGGGGCAGTTGGTGCTCCAGGCGTACGTGAGCGCATCACCGTCGGGGTCAGCGCCGCTGCCCTGAAGGTTCACGCTGACTCCGGTGCCGCTGCATTCGGCGGTCGCGGTCGGCACAGCCTGTGCGCAGGCCGGGGGGCGGTTGGGCGCGACCACCGTGAGGCTGGCGCAAGCGATGGTGGATTCTGCGCCCCTGCTGTCAGTCACCTTGAGACACACGAAGACGACCGTGCCGAGCGGCGTTCCCTGGCCGATGGTGAAGTCGGGCGTCGCAGACGTGCTGTCGGTGAATTGGCCGTCTTCGTCGAGATCCCACGCGTACGAGATCAACGCGTCACCGTCGGGATCGCTGGAGCCCGCGCCGTTCAACGCGAACGTCGCGGCCGACGATCCGCGGTAGGGGCCGCCCGCGTTGGCGATCGGTGCGCGATTGACGATGTTGACCGTCGCGTACGAAACCCTCGAGCACGGTGGATCGAACGACGGCGCGTCAGTGACCTTCACGGCCACGGTGAAGACACCCAGCGTCGCGAAGCTGAACTGCGGGCTCACACCCACGCCATCGGAGGAGGCGCCGAACACGTTGGTGTCCGCGGCGCCGAACACGCCGTCGTTGTCGAAGTCCCATTGAAAGGTGAGGGGATTGCGATCGGGATCGCTGCTGGCCGACGCATCGAACTGCACGGGCGTGGAGCGGAAGCCGGTGTACGCCGTGCCAGCCCGGGCGTGAGGGCAGTAGGGGCCGACGACCACGCCGATGGAGCAGGTGGCGATCGAGCTGCGAGCGCCTCCTTGCGAGGCGGGCGTGTCGTCGGTGACGCGCAGCGCGACGGGCTTGGCGCCGTACGTCGAATACCCCGCGGCCAGGGTGCCCGTCGTTCCGGTATTGGCCGGCGTGAAGGTCGAACCGTCGTAGTTGAAGTCCCACTCGTAGCTGACGATCGATCTCGCGGAGTCGGGGTGCGCCGAACAGCGCGCTTCGAGCGTCACCGACTGATTGATGTCGTACGTCTCGCTGCAGTCGCAGATGGTGGCCGTAGGCGGCGCCGGGGTCGCGCCGATGTTGAGGATGCGGATGCCGAGCGCAGTGGCGTAGGCGCCGGTCTGGGCATCATTGCCGATCGTGTCTGACCACATGCCGTTCGCTGCCTGGCGCCTGACCAGGTTGGTCGCGAAGCTCTCCTGCGTCTGGCCTGGCGGTTGGTAGTACCAATCGAAGCTGTTCGTCGTCTGCAGCGCGGTGTTGTAGTTGTACTCGACGATGCGCGTGAGCGCCGGTGAAGCCGTGCGCAGGGCCATCGCCACCTGCGACATCACGATGCCGTTTCCGAGGCAGACGTTCCACGCGCCGCCGCCTTCGTAGTTGCTCAGCGACCAGTAGCGGTACAGGAAGCCGAGCGCGGCCTTCATGTTGGGGTGAGCCACCGTGTCGCCCTGGAAGGTGTGGAACATCATCCCGGCCGCCACCCCGCGATGGTTGACATAGACGTCATTGGCATCCTGGTAGCCCCACCCGCCGTTTCGGTTGTCGAGGCTCGCGTGGCGCGCGTAGTTCATGAAGTAGGGCATCTCGGTGCGCACGAAGCGGGGCACGGTGACGCCCATGCCTGCTGACGCGATCAGCGCCGGGAGTGCGAGCACCACGCCGCCCTCCCAGGTGGATGCCGTCGTGCTGTTGGAAGTCATCGCGTACTGCCAGCCGCCCCGGTGGAAGCCCGTGTCGGCCTGCCCCCAGGCGTAGAGTTCGACGACGTCCTGCAGCAGCTCCCGGTAGGTGCGACCTCTGATGTTGGTGTTCGCTCCCACGAGTGACTGCCGTTGGGGCGTGCCGGTGTGTGCGAGCGCTGCTGCGCAGGGCCCGTTGTTGTTCAAGTTGTTGGGGCCGATCAGCAGACCGATCCCGTTGAGGTTGTAGTCGGGCCGCCCGTTAATCTGGTTCGAAACGGCGATGGACGTGGTGTTTCCGGCCAGCAGGTAGTTCATCGAGCGCTGCGCTGTCTCCACGTACGGGTCCGTTGCATAGGCGCCATCGAGCCGGTGACCGCGCGTCATGATGGCATCCACGGCGTGGCACGTGCCTTCGATGACTCCGCTCCAGCTGCCGTACGGTTGCGCGAAGCCCGGTGCGCCGTCGGCGTACGAGCTGCGGGTCATGGTGGTGTGCAGGTACCAGAGCCCCTGATCGATGGCCATGTTCGCTCGGACGTCCATGCGCCCCGGCGTCATCTGCAGATTGGCGGGGAGCGGCCCGGAGTCCTGGATCTGCACGCGATAGGTCGCGCTCGCGACGACGGCTGGATCCGTCGAGTTGCGCACCGAGAGCGTGGCGAGGAACGTCTGCCCCACGCTTCCCGAGTACACGTGGTTGACGCCCAGGTTGTACGCGTTGCTGATGGCCGTCCACGCGGTCGATGCAGTGCCGTCACCGAAGTTCCACATGAACTGGTTTCCGCCGTAGCGAGCGATGCCCTTCAGCGTGTGCGTCGCGCCGGTGTACGTGGGGTGCGGCTTGAGCGGCGCTGGAGGGTCGAACAAGACGGTGATGGCCTGCATGGAACAGTTGCCCGCTTCGAGTGGGCAGGCGTCCACGCCGTTGCAGATGCCGTCACGTTCGTCATCGCGATTGGCGTTGGCGGCCTCGCACATGTTGCCGGTGCCATTGCCGTTGCAGTCGCCCTGGTCCTGGTTGGGGACGGCGCTGCAGTTGTCGACGGCGTCACAGACTCCGTCTCCATCGGCGTCTGCGCCCGCGGCGCCCGTGGTGTTGCAGGCATCGCCGACACCATCGCGGTTGCAGTCGGCCTGGAGCGGGTTGAACACGGCTGGGCAGTTGTCGCCGACATCGATGCCATCGGCGTCGGTATCAGCCGCAAGCGCTGGCGATGAGAAGACGACCGTCATCAGCGCGAGGCCGAGCAACCAGCGTGATTCAATTTGCATCGCTGCATTTAGACACAACCCCAATACGGAACGGGAGCCGATCTCCCTGCTGGCGAGCGCGACGTGCGTCGATCGACGATGATTGAGACCATGAAGCGCAGCGACCTCGAAGGGCTGGCCGACCTGGGGGCGCCCTGGTGGGAAAACAAGGCGCTGGGCCTCGTCTACTCGCAGAGCAGCACCGTGCTCCGCTATACCTGTTTCTTTCCTGAGCTCCTCAGCCAGAAGAGCGTTCACGTCGCCGAGCTGCTGGTGGCCGACACGCAGGGAACGTGGGTGGGCTCGTGCTCAGTCAGCCCCGCGTTCGCGCACCTCTTCAAAGGCGTGGTCGCGAACTTTCACTTCGACTCCGGGGTCTTCTTCGACGACGTGGAGGGCCACTCCTGGGAACAGAAGGTGACGATCGCCCCGCGCGTGTGGGTGAGAAACAACATCGCGGCGATGCAGACCTTGTTCGAGGCCATCGTCAGCGATCAGCTGCACCTGCGAGACGAGTATCTGCCGGGGCTCGATCTGCGCAGCGGGATCATCGACGCGCTGGTGAAGTCGTACAAGTTCAAGCCTCGTGAGTACCCAGACACGGCGCTCGCAGCCGAGGAGTTCTGCCGACGGTTTGCGTACAAGGCTGAGTTCAACAAGCTCTTGCACCCCGAACGCTCGGTGCGAATGCGCTTCGAAGATTGGCGATGACGCCCCCGTTTTTCTTCGAGACGAAGCTCGACCCGAAGCTGACGTGGGAGCAGTGGCGGGCGATGCGCGCCGCGGTTGGCTCGAGGCGCTCAATACTGCTGCGCCTTCAACGCGATGCTCCAGAGATGATGAGGCTCTCTGGCTCAGCCAGCAGAGCGACGGCTCGCGCTCATCGATGGCGAGTTCATCGAGAAGGCGCTGCCTGGCGTTCCCCACGCGATGTCGCAGGGTGGCTTGCTGGTCAGCATCCGATCGCCCTTTCAGCGGAAGCCCGGTGGCACAGGACCGGGGGCGGGCGGTTGGTGGATCCTGCCGGAGGTTGACGTTCAACTCGGTAAAAACGGCTATCGCCCTGACGTCGTCGGCCCCAACGCGTCCGCGCAGAGCCCTTCGACTCGATCGAGCTGCATGTCGGTGCGCTGCTGTGAGACGACCCTGAATAGAAAATAAGGACGCGTTGCTGCGCGAGCCCGCGCAGACTTCACGCCCGCGTGGACGAAGAAGTTCACGTCGGGAGGGACGGCAACGAGCCGAGCGGCGTCGCAGCCCAGCGCGCCAGGATGGAGGGCATCGTGATCGGTCTCACAGTCGAGGGACTCAAGCTTGAAGTCCGTGCGAGCAACCAGGGGACGGTCGAGCGAAGCGGTAGGCTGCGCTCATGATTTTCTTGGCGTTCGTGTTGATGAAGACCATAGCCCTCGGCGCCACCACTGCTTTCACGCTCGACCTTGCCGGCTGGAAGACCGGGACCAAAGTCACCCCCGAACAGAAGCAGATCGCCACCGCGTACCTCGACGCGATGAAGGTGCTCAACAGTCTCACCAGGAACAACGAGGTGGTGCAGGTCACCTGTGTCGAACTCGCGCAGGACCTCGTGACGACTCACCGCTTCTTCCACTGCCGCATTTCGTACCTGGCGAACGCCGCGGATGGCGGCCCATTCGACGACGGTCAGGTGGTGGCGTGGGACGGCAAGCGGGCCTTGATGCACAGGCGCTCCGATAGGCATGAGGTGCCGCAGATGCCGCTGCCCGGCGAGGCGTCAGAACTCCAGAAGGCGGAGACGGTCAGCCGGCTCGTGTTCCGCAGCGCGAAGTCGTGGAACGAGCTCGACGCGAAGGATGAATCCGCCGCAAAACTCGACGCGGCATTGAACGTCGCGCTCGACCGGCGTGCCGCCGCGTTCAAGCCAGCCCGCGCCGCTGCTACCCTGCCAGCATGGCTCTCGTTCGCGCTTGCGGTGCACTTTCACGTGCCCTCGTTTGAGTGGCAACCGGGCCTGCCACCCGAGGACGAAGTGAAGAAACAGTTCGAGAAGGCCCCGGGTTACGGCGTCGCCGTGACGCTCGCGGCCGAGAGGGCATTTGGTGGCACCGTGAAATTCAGGAACGACGGCGACTGGATCGTCTACCTGCGGTTCGACGCGCCCAGTCTCGGCTTCGGGTTTCGCGAGCAGATCATCGCGTACCGGGGTGTGACCTACGGCTGAGTCGTCGAGACGCGCTCGCGCAAGAACCGATCGATGGCGGCGTTCACCAGGCCCGGCCACTCGAGCGGCGCGGTGTGGCTGCCGCCCGGCACGTAGACGTACTCGGCCCCGGGAATGAACTCGAGCAGAGCAGTCATGGAGCGCGAACACCCGAGCGCGACGTCAGGTGCAAAAGGAATGTGGTCACCGGCATCAGGGACTGTTTGCTGATCAGCTCGTCAAAAATGTGGAGATCGATCGGGGCACTGACCTGGCGTCCGCTCGCTTTTTGAACGGAGGGATTCACTGGCTGATCGTCCCGACATCACGCTCGACGACCTGAAGACGCTGGCGCACGGTCACTCGGCGGCTCAGCAACGGCGCCGCCCCGGTGCAAGCCACCCTCACCAGCAGTGAGGATGCCCGGCAGCTTGTGCTTGGCGAGGCCCATCCCCAGGTCCATTGCCTCAGTCACCGGCAGGGTCTGAGGCAACGTGACGCTCACGCACGCGGTGCTCGCGGGCTCGGTCAGGAACGTCACGCCTTCGAGCGCTGCTCGGGCCTTCCTGTCTCCTCCCGATTTCGCCGGGTTGTTCTTCCTCTCTCTCATTCGAACGCACTGGGATCAGGAGGTTCGGCGATACGGAGGCACCGACGCCGATGTGGCGACGATCGCTTCAGCCTTCGAACATGAATGAGGCGATTTTCACCGCAGCTCGACGTTCTCGAATGCCGGCTCGTCCATACGGCCGAACAGCTTCCGGAGTGACATCTTCATCTCGGGGCTCCACTCGGGTCTCATGGTCGCGGTTCGGGCGATCGCGGGCTTCGGTGGAATCGAGGGGCACGCGCCCATGCCGCTCGTCGCGACATTCTCCATGATGAAACTGTTGTAGTCGGAGAAGCAGCGAAACGAATAGCTGCCGGTCTGCGTCGTCAGGGCCGCGCACGTCTGGCTGGGCGAGCTGACCTGTACCCCGCCCAACTGGAGCAGCTTGAGGTTCGGATAGAGCGCGAAGTACTCGGTGTCGGCCGTGCCCAGTCCGCGCAGGGGCCCAAAGAGGTGCGTGCGAACCGCGGAGTCAAACGCGCTCACCGTCGAGCACATCGGCGCGCCGGTGAGGGTGGACGTGCACCAACCCGCGGCCTCGTACTGCATGTTGCGCCCTTCGAGGTCTCTGCACTGGTTACCCGCGAGCGCCACGTCGACCGACTCTGGTCTGCGCAACGGCCAGAGCGCCACGCTCTGCGTGTAGACCGCGCCCGACGTCATCCACACGAGCAGATGGACCGTCTGCGTCGCGGTGTACGAGCCTGCGCTCGAACTCAAGAAGTCGCGCGCATCGAGCTCGATGGAGAAGGGGGTTCGCGCGGCATCGGCCTCGTCTGCCGCGTCCGCCTTGCGCACCCACATGTCTCCGAGTTGCTCGAGGTGAGGGCTGGTCACCGTGAGCCGCGAGGCCATCGGCCGAATCGGCGCGTCGTACCTTCCGCCCACGCGGCCCCACGCCACCAGGGCCACCCCTGCGATGCGGGTGTCTGCATCGATCGCTGCCAGGGTCACTCCCGTGGCGGGCCTGCCCAGCGTGTCCAGGTGGCTCGCGTATCGTCCAATGACGCCGGTGACGTCTTGAATCATCGGTTGCACGTACTCGCCGCTCTCGCCACAGGCAGTGCAGGTGGTGTTGCAGCAGTTCGACTGGTTGTTGGTGCCGTGGGTCTGGGCATTGAGTCGCACCGTCGAGGTGAGCTGGTTGACGACCGGGAACCCGTTTGGAATGGGCACCGCGAAGGAGACCGGTGTCTGAGGATTCGTGCCGAGGTGGGCCTTCAACACCACCGCGCTGTACGAGGAGAGCTTGAGCAGGCCCTGCTGTCGCAGGGTGAAGCTGAAGGCCTGCGAGGTCCACGGATCGGCGCCAGGCGGGAGGGGCTCGCCCCCAGGAGACTCCACCGGGACCGTGCCCATCGCTTCGTCTTGGAAGCGCACCGAGGTGAGGGACACCTCGTCGAGCCGCAGTGTCACCGCGTCGCCCGCGGCAGCGCCCAAATTCCACAGCCGCACGCGGAAGCGGGTGAGGTCACCCGGTTCGGGGATCAGCTCTGCGCGCAGCGGAGGCATCGCCAGCTTGTAGACGGCCTCTGCGGTGCCGTGCGCGCGCTTCATCAGGGGCATCGCGTAGTCCTTCCAACACTTCTCCGTGACGATGTTGCGGGAACCCTTCTTGCGCGCGATGCAGGTCGGGAAGGACAGGCCCGGTGCCTCGGCGCCGAAGTTGTCATTGACGGGCCCGGTGAGCCGGGGCCACGGCATCTTCACCGGGTCGAAGCCGACGCCGGTCTCCGCCGGCACGGTGGTGAAATAGACGATGTCATTCTCGAGCAGCAGCGCACCGATCGGGTTGGTGACGATGTTGGGCCAGTGGAACTTCCTGGGAGGGGTGAAGCGATTCCACGCGAGGAAGTGCGCCTGTGTGAACTCGGTGATGCCGGCACCTTCCTCGAGCGCAGCTTCGGGATTGCGGCCCGAGTAGACGTCTTGATCCCAGAAGGCGCGGATCCCTGAGCGCTCGACCCGATCCAGGGGGAAGCGTGACCAGGGGCGCGGCGTGTTCCCGAAGAGGCCGGGGCTGTCGTGGAGCCACTCCTCAAAGCCGTTGCCCGGGTGGGCGAGATCTCGGGTGTGATCGGGCACCGTGTTGTCGGTGACCAGGTGCACGATTTGGCCGAGGCTGCGAAAGGCTGCGGCCAGCCCACGCTCGCGCTGGTCGGGAACGAGCTTCGTGAAGAACTCGGTGAAGCCCGTCGAGACCGTGGGGTAGCCCCAGTCATTCTTCTCGCTGGCCTTCCCGCCCTGCACCCACAGCGTCACCGACACTCCCGGCCGAAGAAGGTCGATCAGCGGCTTGCCTGACTTCTCGGTGCGCCAATGAGCGGTGAAGCCGGTCTCCGTCTTGATGCCGGTGTAGCCCCCGCCTCCGAACGCGAGAGGGTCGTGAAAATGGTTCACCGCGCGGAGGCCACCCCATGAGGTGGCCTCGCCCATGTTCAGGAATCCGTCTTCCCAGAGCCCGCCTTGCTCATGCCAACTGGCCAGAGAGAGCGTTCCCGTCGGGAGGTCGAGCGGGGTATCGGATCCCCGAGGGTCTGACTTGAAAGGGACGCCGATCACCTTGGTGCCGTTGCCGTCGCTTACGTAGAGCACTCGCTTCAAATAGTCATCGACGCTCCTCACCTGCGTGCCGCCGCGTTCGAACTCGAACGGTCGACCGTCCGCGAGCATCTGAACGTTGAATTTCTTGTGGTCCGTCGCCCAGTACCCGAGCAACGAAGCGACGAGCACGCGCGTCACCACAGGCCCTCCGCCATCTGCGGCAGGACGCGCCGTTCCAGGCGATTGGGCCCCGCCAGGTAGATCACGTGAGGGCCGGTGACGCGCGACGATTTGTCCTCTCCCAGGCGTTGATAGAGAACGAAGTCAGCGCTCCCATCGACGGCGAGGGCAGTCGCGGGGAATCCGAGTCTCGTGACGCGAGTGTTGCTCACCTTGCTGAAGTGCTCTTCCAACCGGCCGTCAGGGCGAAGCACGACCCACCACGGATTGTAGGAAATGAGACCCAACGCAGCGTCGAGCGCGTCGTCGCCCGGCGCCTGCGGCAACAAATCGTTCTCTCGGAGGAGCGTTCCGTTCAGAAGGAACCACGGACTGTCCTTGCGGCCGCCGAAGGCGTTCGCGGTGGTGATCAACCGCTGCGCCTTTTGAGGGTCGAGGTGGCAGTCGTCGAGTTGCTTACAGGTCCACATACCATTGGCGGTGGCGACGGTGAATTCGACCTCGTAACCACCATCGGGCTGCTGCCAGCCGTTCTCGAGCAGCAACGTGGTGGGCGATACGATCGGCTGCCCATTCACTCCGGTCAGCGCTCCCCCGTCGGCGAACGAGCTATCGAGTAGGCCGTCGGCCCCAAACCGAACCACCCGGTTGTTCCCGGTATCGGCCACGTACGTACGGCCCAGGAAATCCTGGCCCGCGCCTTCCGGCGCCCTCAATCCAATGAAGGTGCGCACCAGCTTGAGGTGCGCGTCGAACTCCTTCACCTCGTCGCCGTCGGCCACCAGCACCGCGCGCGTGAAGCTCAAAGGATCGCTCTTCTCGATGGCATCGCCGGCCTGATAGCTCATCATCGGGTCGACTTTGCGGGGAACGACGATCACCGCACGGGGGTTTGTCACCGCGGTCGATTGGTCGGTGATGTCGTCGTCGCCCATCACCTGTACCGGCGCGACCGTCGTCACCCAACGCCCATTCATGCGCGTGCGCGCGAAGACGACGTAGCTGCCAGGCTCGTCGAAGGTGTACTTGCCGGTGAGCTTCTCTTCGTCGAAGTGGCCGTCACCGTCGTAGTCCCACTGCCAGTTGTCGACCTTGGTGTACGTGTGCGGCTCGAAGCTCACCGTGAGGGACGCACGCCCTCCTTCCGGCGGAGTCACCAGGATCGTCGCAGGTGTCCCGATTGTGGTGGATTTCACCGAACGATCGGCCTGCGCACCGGCGGTGCCCTCTGGCGTCAGCGCGATGATGAGCAGCTCAGTCTGGCCTACCTGCAAGGGCACACGCGCGGCGACGAAGCGGCCATCGTCGCGCACCATCACTGGAACCGTCGGCACGCCGGCGTGACCGGTGGTGGCGTAGAACGAGCTCGAAGGCGCTCCCGCCACGGCGACGAACGCGTAACGGCTTCGATCGACCCAGCCCGACACCGTCACCCACTGCGCGTCGATCGTCTCGCCCTCGGCGGGTTGATCGACCAGCAGGCCGGATTCAGGGAGGCTCGCGGGCTTCGGGTCTTCCAGCGGGCCGAGCGAAGCGCCGGCGCAGCGGCAACCCGCGAAGGACAACAGCAGGCTCAACGAGAGCAGGCGGGTCATCAGTGGCTCCAGGTTCATTGCGGGCACCGGTAGGCAGCCACGCAAGTCGGCTTTCCGTCGCGCAGACAGCACAGCTCGTCACACGCCTCGCAGGGGCAGCCGGTGCAGCCGGGCGCGGGGCGCTGCACTTCGCACGAGTCGTCGATGCACACCTCGCCCGGATCGCACACTGTCCCGCAGTCGCCGCAATGAAAGGGGTTGAGCCCCGAACGGCACATCCGCTCTGCCTGGCAGGCTTCGACCCCGAGCTCGCAGCCAGTCACGCACTGGCCCCGGCTGCAGAGCTGCGCCGGCCCACACGCGTTGCCGCACACGCCGCAGTTGTCGGCGTCGTCGAGCACCTGTGTGCACGCGGCCCCGCAGCGAGTGAGGCCGGCCTGGCACCCGCACGCGCCCGCGGTGCAGCTCTCTCCGCTGGCGCAGGCGCGGTTGCACGAGCCGCAGTGCAAGGTATCGCGCGTGGTATCGATGCATTTGCCGTTGCAGTCGATTGACCCCGCGGGGCAGCCGCAGACGCCGGCCGCGCAGAGGCCGTTTTCAGGACAGGTGCGGCAAGCGCTCCCGCAGTGTGCGGCATCGTTCGCCACGTCGAAGCAGCTCGAGCTGCCACAGCTCTGGGGCTGGCTGCAGCTGGCGACGCACTGGCCTGTTTCGCAGCGTTGCCCGGAACCGCACGCCACTCCGCACGTGCCGCAGTTCTGAACGTCGTCTATCTTCGTGCACTCCGAGCCGCAGAGCCGTTGTTCTGGCGGACAGGTGCAGGCGCCGGCTCGGCACAGCTCGCCCGCGTTTGGACACGTGGCGAAGCACCCCCCGCAGGAGAAGGCCAGTTGCGCGGTGTCGATGCACAACGCCATGGAGCACAGCTCGCCGCGGCCCTCGCAGTTGCAGCCACCGTTGACGCACGCGACGCCGGGGCCGCAGAACAGACACGTCATGTTGCCGGTGCCCGTACATTCGCCCGCGACGCAGGACTCGTTCGACGGGCAGGCGTTGCCGCACGAGCCGCAGTGGCCATCGCTGCTCTCCAGATCGACGCACTGAAGGCCGCAGGTCGCCCTGGGCGCTTCACACTCAGGAGCCGCGGGCTGGCACGTGAAGTCAGGGGCGCAGGCGAGCGCTCCCGGGCAGCGACCCTCGAAATCGCAGCTGAACCCGGTGACGAGATCCTCTTCTTCGACGCACCCGGCCAACGCGAGCAACAGCAGCAGTCTGGATCCTCCAACTCGCATCCGCCCCCTCCAGTGAAGGGGCGTCTACTGGGGTTTGCTACCGACGTCATGCCAAAGCCGCGAGCCCTCGCCGTTGCCATTCGACCTCGGTGCTGCTCGGCGCGCGCCTTCTCTGCCGCCTGAGCCCGCTCGCTGCTCTCGAACAGCGCCTTGAAGTTGCCGAAGCCGAAGCCCTTGTCGCCCTCGGAACTCGCGGGGAGGGGATGACCCTGAGACCACTTCTGGGTTCGCTACATGGCCAAGAACGGCTTCGGGGCCTCTGGGCAAGAAAACCTGAAGAACAAGAAGTTCAAACCGGCAGACCGAGAGCCCGGCCCGGTGACCGAGGCTCGATGCTGGGTGGTCGAAGGCGGCAGCACGAGGGCCAGCTGGGATGCCGTCAGCGGTGACGGAGAGCGGGGCGCACACCGGTGTGGCGACGGCAGTGGTCGAGGTGAAGCGCGGGGTGCCGTCACTGCGAGGAGGAACTGGGGCGGGGCGGCGGCCGCCGCAGGGGCAGTGCAGCACCTCGGTGCCGAAGGTGCGCTGGTGGGGAGTGCCCCAGTCCAGGCGGGGTCTCCTCGGCTTGGGGGTTGGCGCTGAAGAGCGAGGAGAGCTGAGCGCCGACGCCGGTGGCTGCGGGGGCGGCAGGGTGAGGGCGTCGCCTGGCGTGAGGGGCGAAGACGCCAGCACCACCGTCCCGTCCCGTCCCGTCCTCCAGCCACAGCGCCTCGGCGACGAGCAGATGGCGGTGGGCAGTGAGCAGCCTGCCTCTCACTCACCACCTCAGCTCTCGTTGTCGATGTGACGGCTCGGGCTCTTGCGCGAGGCTGACTCGCCGGCCACCCGCACGCCCGAAGCCCTGGATTGCGCCTCCGCACGCGCTACCCCAGTCCTTCCTCCGCCGCAGCCGACGAGCCCGTTGCGCTTGGCGCTCCCCTCATCCCACCCTTCCTTCCCTCGATTTCGCCGGGTTGTTCTTCCTCTCTCTCTTAATACGTAAAATTTGATGTATGAAACGTCAGGCCTTCGGCCTTCGAACTCACCAGGAGCCCGATATGCATCCCGACCATCTGCAATACGCGAAGTTCACCACCCGCGCGCGGCTCGACAAGTCGGTGAACTCGCTCTTGGGCATCGTCGAAGGCATTTCGATTGACGGTGCGATTAACGCCTCCGAACTAGGCTTTCTTCGCCTCTGGCTTGGTGACCATACCGAACTACGAAACCGTCATCCCTTCACCGAACTTGTACCGGTCGTTCAAGCAGCCATGGCTGATGGTGTGCTCACGCAAGATGAACGAGACGACATCACTTGGCTGTGCAATCGCCTGTGCTCAACTGAGTACTACGGCAAGACAACCGCGGACCTCCAGCGCCTTCACGCAGTGGTCGGTGGAATCGTCGCCGACATGCAGATCTCAGAAGACGAACTACGGGGTCTGTCGTCGTGGCTTCAAGATCACGAGCACTTGAAGACCTGTTGGCCATACGACGAGATCGACACTCTTGTCATCGGCGTCCTCGCAGACAAGAAGATCGATGAACAAGAGCACAGAATGCTCAAGGACTTCTTCTCTGAGTTCGTTGCTGTGCTTGATGAACGCACAATCGTCAGCCCATCAATCTCCGAGGGCGCAACACTTGTCGGTCTTTGTGCCGTTTGTCCCGAGATCGAGTTTGACGGCTCAAAGTTCTGCTTCACTGGCGCATCCGCGCGCCATACACGCTCGCAACTTGCGGAAACTGTGAGCCGCCTCGGTGGGGAGGTGGTTTCATCAATGACTGTAAAAGTCAGGTATCTGGTGATTGGCGCTGATGGCAATCCATGTTGGGCGTATGCATGCTACGGGCGCAAGGTGGAGAAGGCAGTCGAGTTGCGCAAGTCAGGCGTCAGATTGCTTATCATCCATGAGAATGACTTCCACGACGCCGTCGCTGATCGCGAATGAAGGCTCACTTTCACGGCTCTTCTCCATCAGCACCGCGATCAGGCCCAAAATAGATAGCCGCTTAACCCCGGAAGTTTCTCAGCGGGGTCCGATAGCAGGCCCGCCTCACCGAGCTCGGCTCACGCTCCCCTCGCGGGTGCTGCCGCCGGCCACCGCTCCCAGCCTGCGCACTGAGGTGATGCTGCCGACACCGTCGCCGCCTCGGTCCGGCGCCAGGAGCGACGCCCGCCAAGAAGCCGAAGCGACCGCGGCTCGACTGGGCGACTCCGCTGGGCAAGGCGTACACCGACGGTCTTGGCTCCGCGTCAGAGACCACTCTGATGGTGGTCGCTGCTGGCAACGGCATCAACAAGATGGGGCAGGACTGCGACTCAGTCGCCGTCGTCTGCGCGCCGGCTGAGGTCGCGATGATACATAAATTGGTCGTAGGCGCGATCGACGCTGCCGATGCGCGCGCGTCATTCTCAAACTTCGGAGCGAGCACCGTGGACGTCGTGGCGCCGGGAGTCGGCGTCTTCACCCTCGCTTGCAGTCGACCCAAAGTGTCGACGGAACTTCTTTCGCCACGCCCCTCGTGGCGGGAGTTGCGGCGCTGATGCTCGCGCAGAAACCGAGCCTCTCGACGGACCTCGCGACACTCCGCTCAACTCTGGTTTCCAACGGCACTTCCATAGCCTCAGCCACGAGATTCCGACGGCTGGGACTTGTCCGACGACGAGTGGGCGGAGATCGACGAGTCCATCGCCGAGGCCGACAGGGGCGAGCTGATCCCCGCCGACGTGGTCCTCGCCGAACTCCGGGCACTCAACTAGCGCATGCACGTCTACTTCACGCCTCGCGCTCGCGAGGCCCTCCTCCGAATGGCGCAGCGATGGAGAGAGTAAAGCGCGCCACCCCGAAGTCTTCGAGAGCGACATCAGCATCGTGAGGGGGCGGCTGGCGTCAGCCCCCACCACCGGCTTCAGGGCCAAGACGACGAAGCGGCGCGTCGTGTACCGAATGGGCACCGAGAAGACGAAGCTGCACATCTACTACGTCGTCGAGGCTGCGAAGTCGGTGGTGACGGTGCTCTACGTCTGGAGTCAGTTGCGGGCGGGCCCACCGAAGCTGTGCGCCAGGTCGATGCATCCGCTCCGCACGAGCCGACGGCTTGCACCAGGTGATGCAGTTGGAGCAGGTGGCAGGCAGGCCCGTCAGCACCACGGCTGCGGTGGCGGACGTGCTCGCCTGTGCTGCGAGCGACGGCGACCGACACCCGGTAGCGCAAAGCCCAGCTCATCTGATCACCCCTCTTTGAAGAAAGGCTGAGTGCAACACTGCATGCAACTGCGCTCAGGGCTGAGTCGTCGAGACGAGCTCGCGCAAGAACCGATCGATCGCGGCGTTCACCAGGCCTGGCCGTTCGAGCGGCGCGGTGTGGCTGCCGCCCGGCACGTAGACGTACTCGGCCCCGGGAATGAACTCGGCCATGCGCTGGCTCAGCCAGATGGGCGTGAACCTGTCGCCTTCACCGCCGACCACCAGGGTGGGCACGTCGACGTAGGGCAGGTGATCCCACGCCGAGTGATCCTTCAGCGAGTCGAGCGTGCGCACGAAGTAGAGCGGGTTCATCTTCGCGAGGTGCTCCATGTACGGAGCGAAGTCGTTGGGTTTCATCAACGAGGCGTTGAGCTCGGTGCGAATGCCGAACTCGACGGCGAGCTGCGTGTTGAGCACGCGCGCCATGATGCCCTTGGCGAGCTTGGGCGAGTTCTCGACGGCCCGCAGCAGGTAGGGGAAGGCGACGCGCAGCAGCGTGTGATCGTGCCAGGTGTCGAGCGGGGTGCCGTACGAGCCGCACACCAGCACCAGCCCCTTCACGCGCGAACGATGCCGGCGATGAAATTCGAGGCAGACCTGCACGCCCATGGAATGGCCGAACATCACCGCCGAATCCATCTTCTGGGCGTCCATCAGGCGCGCGAGATCGTCGGTGATGTATTCCATGCCGATGCGCGAATCGTCGGTGGGCACGCCCGAGCGCCCGTGGCCCCGGTAATTCCAGTGCATCACGCGGCGCTTGGCGGTCAGCGGTTCCCACAGATAGCGCCAGATGAAGCCGTCACAGCCGAGGCCATCGTTGAGCACCACCGGCACAGCGCCCGGTTCACCGCGCGCCTCGAACCACAGCGGCGCTCCGTCATCGGTCTCGAGCAGCCCTTGATGAAAATACGTCGAAGTCACGCGGACAGCTCCGGGTCTTCCTCGGCGTCAGGAGTTCCTGGACGCTCGAGTTGGTACTTCTGAATCTTGAGAATGAGGTTCGAACGGCTGATGCCCAGTTCACGCGCGAGCCGGCTCTTGTTGCCCTTGGTGCGGGTCAGACCCTGGCCGAGCATCTCGCGCTCGAGCGCTTCCACCGCGTCGTTCAGCTTGCCCAGGGGTAGCTGCGTGATGCGAGAGGCGCCGATCACGTTGTTGCCCGAAGCGCCCGACACCGCGTCTTTGATGCGGCTCGAGATCAGGTCGGCCGGAAGGATCTCGAACTCGTTTCCCAGCACCAGCAGCCGTTCGATCTCGTTCTCCAACTCGCGGATGTTTCCGGGCCAGTGGTACTGCTGGAAGATCGACAGCGCGTCGTTGTGCAGCGCGCGGGCGCGTTGGCCGTCTTTCTTATGCTTGCGCATGAAGTGGTCGATCAACACGGGGAGATCGTCTTTGCGATCCCTCAGCGGCGGCACCTGAATGCGGATGACGTTGATGCGATAGAAGAGGTCTTCGCGGAACTCGCCCTTCTTCACCATCACGCTCAGGTCTTTGTGCGTGGCCGCGATGAGGCGCACGTCGACCTGTCTCTGCGCGGTGCCGCCGACCGGGGTCAGCGTGCCTTCTTGCAGTACGCGCAAGAGCTTCACCTGGAGCGCCGGCGACATGTCGCCCACTTCGTCGAGGAAGAAGGTGCCGCCGTCAGCCACCTCGAAGAGACCCTTCTTGTCGCGTAACGCGCCGGTGAACGAGCCCTTGGTGTGACCGAAGAGCGCGCTCTCGAGCAGGTTGTCGTTGAAGGCCGAGCAGTTCTGCACGACGAACGGCTTGTCCTTCCTCGGGCCGTTGTAATGAATGGCGCGAGCGACCAGTTCTTTGCCGGTGCCTGATTCTCCGTTCACCAGCACCGTCGCATCTGAGTTGCAGACCTTCTCGAGGATGCGGAACACCTCGATCATGCTGCTCGACTTGCCGATGATGTTCTCGAACTTGTAGCGATCCGACAGCTCGGTGCTGAGCGTCTGGATGGTCTCGTCGCGGCGGGCGAGCTCTGATTCGTAGTTGGCGATCTCGTTGGCGCCGAACTCGAGCAGGTCGCAGATCTTCTCGGTCTCGCGATCATCCATCTGGGGGATGCGCTCGAGGGCGCGCTCGAGATCGGTGGTGCCGGGGTTGAGCTCGGTGATCTTCGCCTTGAGCTGCTCGGCTTCACGCGGGCTCACTTCCTGACGGGCGAAGCCTTCCACGAAGATCATGCCTTCGTATTCGTTCTGCACATACAGCGGCGCGCCCACGATCGCGAAGCCCAGGTGACAATCGTGGAACTGGCTGCGGCGCAGCTTGCGCGACGACTTGAACTTCTCGTGCAGCACGCGCACCGAGGCCGTGCAGCGGCGGAACCCCTCTTTGGAAAAGAGAGAAAGCCGGCAGAAGTCATTGGGGGGCGGGGTGATCTGGCCCTTCGACCACTCGATCACCGTGCCGGTCTTGTCGGCGAAGCAGAGCTCGGCGCGCCACCACTTCCGCAAGATGTCCCGCAGCATCACGATGGTGTGCAGGTTCTGGTATCGCTCGTAATCCACTGGCTGAAGCTCCCGTCGCGAAGGAAGACACCTTAAGTCGGTCACCGTCTTGAATCGCGACGATTTGATGGGTGGAACCGTGCGGAGACGTGTGCGAAAGGCCGCTCCAGTCGCATGAGAATCGTCGCGGGATCAGCAAAGGGCAGGGTGCTCGCCGCACCGAAATCGGACGACGTGATTCGTCCCACGGCGGATCGTGTGCGCGAGACCATCTTCAACGTGCTCGGTCAGCGCTGCGATGGGCTCACCGTGCTCGACCTCTTCGCAGGCACCGGCGCGCTGGGGCTCGAGGCGGTTTCGCGCGGCGCCGTGAAGGCCGTGCTGGTCGATCGCGGGCCCGAAGCGCTCGAACTGTGCCGGCAAAACGTCGCTGCCCTCAAGTTTGGCGACCGCGTCGAGATCCTCAAGGCGAGCGCGCTCGAAGCCATCGCCGCGCTGGGTCGGAAGAAGGCGGTGTTCGAGCTCGTCTTCAGCGATCCGCCCTATGCGTTGAGCGCGGGTCTGAGCGTGTTGGAGGCGCTCGGCCAGGCGAAGATCGTGAGCAACGAAGGGGTGGCGGTGATCGAACACGGCAAAGAAGAGCAGCTGCCTGAACGCGTCGGCGACTTCGTGCGCATCGATGAGCGCGATTTCGGATCGGCGATCGTCACCATGTTCAGATTGACGCCGTCGGACGCATGACGGACTCTGTTCCCGTGCGCTCCGCCATCTACCCGGGATCGTTCGATCCCCTGACCAACGGCCACCTCTCGCTCATTCAGCGTGGCCTCAAGATGTTCGACTCGTTGATCGTCGCGATCGCGGTCAACCCGAAGAAGACCCCCCTCTTCTCGGTCGAGGAGCGTAAAGACATGATCCGCGAGGCGCTCCACGACGATCCCCGCGTGGAGATCGACGACTTTCAGGGGCTGCTGGTCGACTACGCCAAGAAGCGAAAGCTCAACGTGGTGCTCCGCGGCTTGCGCGCCGTGAGCGACTTCGAGTTCGAATTTCAACTGGCCAACATGAACCGGCGCTTGAGCCCCGAGCTCGAGACCGTCTTCATGATGACCGGCGAAGACTATTTCTACATCTCGTCGAACCTGGTCCGTGAAGTGGCCTCGTTCGGTGGCGACGTCGAGGGCACGGTGCCCCCGAACGTGCTCGAGAAACTCAAGGCGAAGTACGCCGTCAAAAAGTGAGTCCGATGCTGCTCGCAAACCGTCTCAAGTCCGTGAAGCCTTCCCCGACGCTTTCGCTCAACGCGAAGGCCCGTGCCCTCGCTGCCAAAGGCGCCGATGTCTTGAGCTTCGCCGCCGGCGAGCCCGACTTCGACACGCCCGTTCACATCAAGGACGCGATCAAGGCCGCGCTCGATACGGGCTTCACCAAGTACACCGCGACCGGCGGCATCCCCGAGCTCAAGACCGGCATCGTCGAGAAGCTCGCGCGCGACAACAAGCTGACCTTCACGCCTGAGCAGGTGGTGGTGACGGTCGGTGGCAAGCAGGCCATCTACAACTGCTTCCAGGCGCTGCTTTCCCCAGGCGACGAGGTGGTCATTTTTTCGCCGTATTGGGTCAGCTACCCCGACATGGTGATGCTGGCCGACGGCGTGCCGCGCTTCGTGCAGACGTCGGTCGAGAACAATTGGACGCCTGATCCGGCCGAGCTCAAGAAGGCGCTCACCCCTCGTACCAAAGCGGTGATCTTCAACTCGCCGAGCAATCCGTCGGGTGCGGTGATCTCGCGGCAGGCACTCGAGGCGCTCGCTGAGGTGCTGCGCGGCCACGACTGCCTCATCATCACCGACGACATCTACGAGCGGCTGCTCTACGTGAAGGAGCCCTTCTTCAACATCGCCAACGTCGCGCCCGATCTCGCGCCGCGCACGTTGATCATCAACGGCTTCTCGAAGGCGTTCTCGATGACCGGGTTGCGGCTCGGCTACGCGGCAGGCCCGAAAGAGCTGATCGCCGGCATGCAGATGATTCAGGATCAGTCGACCTCGAACGCGACGTCGATCATCCAGAAGGGCGCGGTCGCTGCGCTCAATGGGCCGACGGCTCCGATCGACGAGATGGTGGCTGCGTTCGCGCGCCGCCGCATCGCGATGACCGATGGGCTCAACAAGATCCCCGGCGTGAAGTGCCGAATGCCTGATGGTGCGTTCTATTGTTTCCCTGATCTGAGCGCGTTGATCGGCAAGTCGTACAAGGGCGAGCCCGTGACGGGTTCGCTGCGCATGTCGGAGATCCTCCTCGAGGATTTCCTGCTCGCCGCGGTGCCCGGTCAGCCGTTCGGCGCAGAGGGGTTCATTCGCCTCTCGTTCGCCACCAGCGACGCGAACATCGAAAAGGGCCTCGGGCGCCTGGCCGACTTCGTCTCGAAGTTGAGCTGAGATCCACCGTTCGCCCCGACAGGGTTGGCCGAAATAGAAATGACTCCAATCACCGGTCTCCCCGAGCGCAGTCGAGGGGGCACTTACCGCCCGAAGGCGAGGCAATCCCTCGAC
>JAYVFP010000267.1:0-30123 GCA_043773025.1 Archangium sp. | reverse complement strand
TGCACGGCCATCTGGTCGCCGTCGAAGTCGGCGTTGAACGCCGCGCAGACGAGCGGATGCAGCTGGATCGCCTTGCCTTCGATCAGCACCGGCTCGAAGGCCTGAATGCCGAGGCGGTGCAGTGTCGGGGCGCGGTTCAGCAGAACCGGGTGCTCCTTGATGACTTCCTCGAGGATGTCCCAGACCACCGGCGTGCCGGACTCGACTTCCTTCTTCGCCGCCTTGATCGTCGTCGCGATGCCCATGGCTTCGAGGCGCGAGAAGATGAAAGGCTTGAAGAGCTCGAGGGCCATCTTCTTGGGCAGACCGCACTGGTGCAGCTTCAGCGTGGGTCCGACGACGATGACGGAGCGGCCCGAGTAGTCGACGCGCTTGCCGAGGAGGTTCTGACGGAACCGGCCCTGCTTGCCCTTCAACATATCGGACAGCGACTTGAGCGGGCGCTTGTTGGGGCCCGTGATGGTCTTGCCGCGGCGGCCGTTGTCGAACAGCGCGTCGACGGCCTCCTGGAGCATGCGCTTCTCGTTGCGAATGATGATGTCCGGCGCGTTGAGCTCCTGGAGCCGCTTGAGGCGGTTGTTCCGGTTGATCACGCGGCGGTACAGATCGTTCAAGTCAGACGTGGCGAACCGGCCGCCGTCGAGCGGCACCAGCGGGCGCAGATCGGGCGGGAGCACCGGAATGACATCCAGCATGAGCCACTCAGGCAGGTTGCGCTGACCTGCGGGGCCTGACGAACGGAAGCTCTCCAGCACCTTGAGGCGCTTGGCGTACTTCTTCCGCTTGGCTTCCGAGGTGGTGACCTTCATCTCGGCGCGCATCTGCTCTGCGAGCTCGTCGACGTTGATCGCCTTGAGCATGTCGCGAACGGCCTCGCCGCCCATGGCCGCCACGAACGACTCGTCACCGTGCTCCTGAAGGAGCTTCTGGAACTTCTCTTCGGTGATCAGCTCGCCCTTGGTGAGCTCGGTGCTCTTGGGGTCGAGCACGATGTAGCTCTCGCAGTAGAGGACCTTCTCGAGATCCTTGAGCGTCATGTCGAGCAGGGCGCCGATGCGCGAGGGCAGGCTCTTCAGGAACCAGATGTGCGCGACCGGTGTGGCCAGGGTGATGTGCCCGAGGCGCTCACGGCGCACCTTGCTCTGAATCACTTCGACGCCGCACTTCTCGCACACCACGCCGCGGTGCTTCATGCGCTTGTACTTGCCGCAGTTGCACTCGTAGTCCTTCACGGGCCCGAAGATACGGGCGCAGAACAGACCATCACGCTCAGGCTTGAACGTGCGGTAGTTGATGGTTTCCGGCTTCTTCACTTCGCCATGCGACCACTGGCGAATCTTGTCGGGCGACGCCAAGGCGATGCGGATCGCCTGGAACGAGAGAGGGTCTTTCGGCTTCTCGAAGAAATTGAAGATGTCCTTCACGGATTCACCTGGGGCAAAGAGTCCTACTTAAGTCCTGATATCGAAATGACGAGTGACCCAATCGGTCAGGCGTCGGTCCCCGTCTTGGCAGGCTCGTCCGAGACCATCACCGACGTGCGGCGACGCTCAGGCGGGGCCTTCTCGAGCAGCTCGACGTCGAGCGCCAGTGCCTGGAGCTCCTTGAGCAACACGTTGAAGGACTCCGGCAGGCCTGACTCGAGCGTGTAGTCACCCTTCACGATCGACTCGTACATGCGCGTGCGGCCGACCACGTCGTCGGACTTCACCGTGAGGAACTCCTGCAGCGAGTAGGCAGCGCCGTACGCTTCCATCGCCCAGACTTCCATTTCGCCGAGGCGCTGACCGCCGAACTGCGCCTTGCCGCCCAGAGGCTGCTGGGTGACGAGGGAGTAGGGCCCAATCGAACGAGCGTGGATCTTCTCGTCGACGAGGTGGTGCAGCTTGAGCATGTACATCACGCCGACGGTGACGCTCTGGTCGAACGCGTCGCCGGAGCGGCCGTCGAAGAGCACCATCTGACCGGTCTTGGGCAGATCGGCCTTCTCGAACAGCTTGTGCAGTTCGGTCTCATGAGCGCCTTCGAACACCGGGCTCGCGAGGTGAATGCCCTTGTGCAGGCGGCGCGCGAGCTCGATGGCTTCCTTGTCGGAGAGCTTCTCGAGGAACTCGCCGAACTTCTCGTCGTCGTAGACGCCCTTGAGGCCCTTGCGGCAGGCGTCAGCGGAGCCCTTCTCGACGAACTGCTGCAGCTTCTCGCCCATGCCCTTGGCGGCCCACCCGAGGTGAACCTCGAGGATCTGGCCGATGTTCATGCGCGAGGGCACGCCGAGCGGGTTGAGCACGATGTCGACCGGGCGCCCGTCTTCGAGGAACGGCATGTCTTCGATGGGGAGGATGCGCGAGACGACGCCCTTGTTGCCGTGGCGGCCTGCCATCTTGTCGCCGACCTGCAGCTTGCGCTTGATGGCCACGTACACCTTGACCATCTTGATGACGCCCGGGGGCAGCTCGTCGCCCTTCTTGATGCGCGCGATCTTCTCGCCGAAGGCCAGCTTCACGGCCTCTTTGTTCTCCTCGAGATTCTTCATGATCTCGCGAACCTTGCCGTCGACCTGCTCGTTGACCGAGATCTCGCCCCAGTACTTGTAGGGGATCTGGCCGAGCAGCTCTTCGTTGAGCGGGTCACCCTTCTTGAGCAACTGCTTGCCCTTGTCGTCGATCAGCTTCGACTGGGCATCCTTGCCGAGGAACATCTTGCGAATGCGGGCAAACGCAGAGTCCTGGAGGATCTTGATCTCGTCGTTCTGATCTTTGAGCAGGCGAGCCTCGTCCATCGACTCGATCTGCTTCGCGCGCTCGTCCTTCTCGACGCCCTTGCGCGAGAAGACCTTGGCGCCGATGACGGTGCCGGTAACCCCAGGCGGAACGCGCAGTGACGTGTCGCGCACGTCGCCGGCCTTCTCACCGAAGATCGCGCGGAGCAGCTTCTCTTCCGGCGACAGCTGGGTCTCACCCTTGGGCGTGATCTTGCCCACGAGGATGTCGCCCGGCTTCACTTCGGCCCCGATGCGAATGATGCCCGACTCATCGAGGTCCTTGAGGGCTTCCTCGCCGACGTTCGGGATGTCGCGGGTGATCTCTTCTTTGCCCAGCTTGGTGTCGCGAGCGATGCACTCGAACTCCTCGATGTGAATCGAGGTGAACACGTCGTACTTGACGATGTTCTCGCTCATCAGGATCGAGTCTTCGTAGTTGTAGCCCTGCCACGGCATGAACGCGATGACCACGTTTTGGCCGAGCGCAAGCTCACCGGTCTCGCACGCAGGACCGTCGCCGAGCACTTCGCCCTTCTTGACCTTGTCGCCCTTCTTGACGATGGGCTTCTGGTTCAAGCAGGTGCTCTGGTTCGAGCGCTGGTACTTCACCAGGTTGTAGATATCGACTTCGCTGGCGACGTCGCTGAACGCGGCCGGCACTTCGGCGCGAACGACGATGCGGCTGGCGTCGACCGACTCGACGATGCCATCGCGCTTGGCGATGACGCACACGCCTGAGTCACGGGCGACGACGGCTTCGATGCCGGTGCCGATCAGGGGCGCGGCAGTGCGCACCAGGGGGACGGCCTGGCGCTGCATGTTCGACCCCATGAGGGCGCGGTTCGCGTCGTCGTTCTCGAGGAACGGAACGAGCGAGGCGGCCACGGAGACGAGCTGGTTGGGCGAGACGTCCATCAGGTTGACGTCTTCGGGGCGGGCCTGAACGAACTCACCGCCGCGGCGGGCGAGCACGTGGTCGGCGACGAACTTGCCCTTCTTGTCGACCTCGATGTTTGCCTGGGCGATGGTGTGCTTCTCTTCTTCGAGCGCCGAGTAGAAGGCCACGTCGGGCGTCTGACCGCCGTCTTCGACCTTGCGGTACGGGGTCTCGATGAAGCCGAACTCGTTGACGCGCGCGTAGCTCGAGAGCGAGCTGATGAGGCCGATGTTCGGACCTTCAGGCGTCTCGATCGGGCAGATGCGGCCGTAGTGCGTGGGGTGCACGTCACGCACCTCGAAGCCGGCGCGCTCGCGGGTCAGACCACCGGGCCCAAGGGCCGAGAGGCGACGCTTGTGCGTCACTTCCGACAGCGGGTTGGTCTGGTCCATGAACTGCGAGAGCTGGCTCGAGCCGAAGAACTCCTTGATCACGGCCGTGACAGGCTTGGCGTTGATCAGGTCGTGCGGCATGAGCGTCTCGATCTCCTGGAGGCTCATGCGCTCCTTGATCGCGCGCTCCATACGAACCAGACCGATGCGGTATTGGTTCTCGAGCAGCTCGCCCACCGCGCGCACGCGGCGGTTGCCGAGGTGGTCGATGTCGTCGATCTGACCCTTGCCGTTCTTGAGATCGATGAGGTAGCGAATCGTCTCGAGAATGTCGCGCTTGGTCAGCACCTGGTTGTCCAGGGGCTCGTCGAGGCCGAACTTCGAGTTCAGCTTGAGGCGGCCGACCTTCGAGAGGTCGTAGCGCTCGGGGTTGAAGAACAAGACGTTGTTGAAGAGGTTGACGGCCGTCTCTGGCGTCGGCGGGTCACCCGGGCGAACGCGGCGGTAGATCTCCATCACCGCTTCTTCCGGCGACTCGATCTTGTCCATCAGCAGCGTGTCGCGCAGGAACGGGCCGACGTTCAGGTTGTCGATGAAGAGGACCTTGATTTCCTTCACGCCGCGCTTGAGCAGCTCGTCGATCGAGGTCTGGCTGAGCTCTTCATTGCACTCGATGAGCACTTCGCCGGTCGACTCGTCGACCACGTCGAAGGCAGAGACCTTGGTGAAGAGCTCTTCGGCGTCGAGCGGCAGCCGGGTGATCTTCGAGGCCTCGAGCTTCTTCAAGCTCGCGCGGGTGAACTTGCGGTTCTTCTTGACGATCACCTCGCCCGACTTGGTCTTCACGTCGCGGGTGGCGCGCTGGTTGTAGAGCAGCTCGAAGTCGACCGACTTCTCGAACTCGTTCTCAGAGTAGAGGTAGATGGTCTCAGACGCGTAGAAGTAGTTGAGGATCTCCTCGGTCGAGCCCTTGAACTCGAGCGGCGACTTCTTGGCGGTGTCCTTCACGGCGCCCAGGGCGCGGATGAGCACGGTGACCGGCAGCTTGCGGCGGCGGTCGATGCGCACGTACAGCAGGTCTTTGTGGTCGAACTCGAAGTCGAGCCACGAACCACGCGAGGGAATGACGCGCGCGTTGTAGAGCAGCTTGCCCGACGAGTGGCTCTTGCCCTTGTCGTGGTCGAAGAAGGCGCCCGGCGAACGGTGCAGCTGGCTCACCACGACACGCTCGGTGCCGTTGATGATGAAGGTGCCGTTCTCGGTCATCAGCGGAATCTCGCCGAAGTAGACCTCTTGCTCCTTCACGTCGCGAATCGACTGCGCGCCGGTCTCTTCGTCTTTGTCCCAGACGACGAGACGCACGACGACCTTGATGGGCGCGGCGAAGGTCATGCCGCGCTGGCGGCACTCGTCGACGTCGTACTTGGGCTTCTCGAGGTTGTAGCTGACGAACTCGAGCGAGCTGGTCTCGTTGAAGTCACGAATCGGGAAGACCGACTTGAACACGGCCTGGAGGCCGACGTCCTCGCGCTTCTCTGGAAGCACATCAGCTTGCAGGAACTTCTCGTAGCTCTGCTTCTGGATGTTGATGAGGTTGGGAATCTCAATGACCTTGCTGATCTTCGCGAAGCTCTTCCGCACACGGAAGTTGTTCTGCAGGGTGGGCATTGCCGGCTCTCCAGATAGACAGGACTAAAAAACTTGAGGACTGCAAAGACGGGCAAAGCCGGTGACCAATGGAGGTCACCGGCTCGCCCAACGAATCGACTTAGAAACGAATTACTTCAGCTCGACCGTGGCACCGGCGGCGGCCAGCTTGTCCTTCATCTTGGCCGACTCTTCCTTGTTCACGCCCTCCTTCACCGTCTTGGGCGCGCCCTCGACGAGGTCCTTGGCTTCCTTGAGGCCCAGGCCCGTCAGTTCACGGATGACCTTGATGACGTCGATCTTCTTGTCGCCCGCCTTGGCGAGGATGACGGTGAACTCGGTCTGCGCCTCGACAGGCGCGGCCGGGCCAGCCGCTGCCGGAGCGGCCGCGGCCGCTGCTGCAGAGACGCCCCACTTCGACTCGAGCTGCTTCACCAGGTCGGCCGCTTCGATGACAGTGAGGCCCGAGAGCTGGTCGATGATTGCGTTGATGTCTGCCATGACTTGTATTCCTTCAAAATTGAACAGCGGTAGATGGTTGAAAAACAGGGTTTGGTTACGCCTTCTCCGACTTCGCCTTGATCACCCGCACCAACGAAGCACTCGGTTCCTTGATGGTCCGAAGCAACTTGGTAGCCGGCTGGTTGATCATGCCGAGGATCGTCGACCGCAGCTCGTTCAGACCCGGCAACTTCGCCAGTGCCTGCACGCCTGCAGCGTCGATCTTCTGACCTTGAATGACACCCGAACGGATTTTGACCGTTTCGAGGCCCTTCACGAACGCCGCCAAAATCTTGGCGGGCGCCACGACGTCGTCGTAGCTGATGGCGAGTGCCACCGGCCCCACGAAGTCGTCAGAGATCTTCTCGACAGAGGTGCCCTTCGCTGCGCGTTTGGCCAGCGTGTTCTTCAGCACCTTCCATTCGACCCCGCCGTCACGAAGCTTCTTGCGAAGCTTGTTCACGGTGTCGACGTCCAACTTGTTGAACTCAGCGGCAACCACACCCTTTGCACGGGTGAATTTGTCGTTGAGTTCCTTGATCAGGATTTCTTTCTCGCTCTTGAGCATTTGCACACCTCCTTCCGTTTTTGACATCCCGGTAAAGCGAATGCAGGAGCGAGAATTCGTCGTGAGGCACAAGATGAGCGTCTCGCTCATCTCTCTCACCGCTCCCCGTCTCGGCAGGGCGACCCGTCAAGGCCACCGTTTAAGCAACTGAACTTCTCGCTGTGGTCTCCCCCTCACCACGGTGGTGAGGGTTGCCAAGAGACCGCTTCGTTCGGCTCAGTCGCCCCTGCTGTCTTCATCCAGGGTCTATTCTTTTTGATTTGACGCCCTGAAATTGGCGTCGCGATTGCAATGCTCGCCGCGCTTACACGAGGTAGGCGCAGCGTGTCAACACCGGCAAAGTCAAGGGGCCAAGCCGACTTAGCAAAACGGCCGGGCGCCTGACTCTCGAGACCACGCTCACTTGAAGCGAGCGGTGATCTCGGCAGTGTCGATCTTGATGCCAGGGCCCATGGTGGCGCTGACCGTGATGCCCTTGAGGTACACGCCCTTGGCAGTCGCAGGCTTCATCTTCATCACCATCTCGATGAGGGTGTTGAAGTTCTCAGCGAGCTTGACGGCCTCGAACGACGCCTTGCCGACGGGCGCGTGCACGATGCCTGCCTTTTCTGCGCGGAATTCGATCTTGCCGCCCTTGGCCTCTTTGATGGCGCGGGTCAGATCCATCGTGACGGTGCCGACCTTGGGGTTGGGCATCAGGCCGCGGGGGCCGAGGACCTTACCGAGACGGCCGACGACACCCATCATGTCGGGGGTGGCGATGACGGTATCGAAGTCCATGAAGCCTTCTTCGATCTTCTTGGCGAGGTCTGCCTCACCGACGAAGTCGGCGCCGGCCGCCGTCGCTTCAGACTGCTTCTCGCCCTTGGCGAAGACCGCGACGCGCGCGCTCTTGCCGGTGCCGTGCGGGAGCACGATGGCGCCGCGGACCATCTGGTCGGCGTGCTTGGGGTCGACACCGAGGTTGATGGCGACGTCGACCGTCTGGTCGAACTTGCCCTTCACGAGCTCGGAGGTGGCCTTGAGGACCTGAAAGCCCTCGGCGATGGTGTAACGCTTGTTGCGATCGACCTTCTCAGCGGCCGCGCGAAATTTCTTACCAGGCATGGTGGAACCTTTTTCTTTTTTAGAAGTGGGTGGAGAAAAGAGAGAAGCGCTTAGGAAACCGTGATGCCCATCGAACGAGCGGTGCCCGCGATGGTGCGCATGCACGCCTCGATGCTGCCGGCGGTGGTGTCCTGGATCTTCAGCTTGGCGATCTCTTCGACCTGCTTCTTGGTCACCTTGCCGACGATCTCCTTGCCGCTCTTCTTGGCCCCGGAGCCCTTCTTCTTGTCCGTGTGCAGACCGGCCGCCTTCTTCAGGAGCACTGACGCGGGAGGCGTCTTGAGCTCGAAGGTGAAGGAGCGGTCCTGGTACACGGTGATGATCACGGGAATGATCATCCCGTCCTTCATCGCCTGCTGAGTCTTGGCGTTGAACTGCTTGCAGAACTCCATGATGTTCACGCCCATCTGACCGAGCGCGGGACCAATCGGAGGGGCCGGGTTTGCTTTACCGGCGGGAATCTGCAGCTTGACCTGCCCTGTGATCTTCTTCATTTCGGTACATCTCCCGTGGTTCGAACGGAGGTCACCCTCCTCCCACGCTGGTTGCTACGTTGGGTACTGACTGCTTTAGCCGGTGGTCTTTTCCACCTGCATGAAATCGAGTTCCACCGGGGTCGAGCGGCCGAAGATGCTGACGAGCACCTTCACGCGCCCCTTCTCGGGGTTGACCTCTTCGATGGTGCCGTTGAAGTTCGCGAACGGGCCGTCGATGACGCGCACCGTATCGCCGTCGTCGTACTGCACCTTGGGCTTGGGCCGCATGGTGCCTTCGGAGATCTGGGTGGTCAGGCGCTGCACTTCGGCATCACGAAGGGGCGGGGGGTCGTCCTGGCCCACGGCGCCCAGGAAGCCGGTCACCTTGGGCGTGTTCTTCACGAGGCTCTTGGTGCGGTTGTTCATGGCCATGTTCACCAGGATGTACCCGGGCATGGTCTTGCGGCGCGTGGTGCGTTTCTGGCCGTCACGCATCTCGACCACTTGTTCAGTGGGCACCAAGATGTCGCCGAAGAACTCCTGGAGCCCCTCGATCTTGATCTTGTCTTCGAGGCTCTTCTTCGCCTTGCCCTCGAAGTTCGAATAGGTGTGCACGACGAACCACTTCTTTTCTGCGTTCTCTTCGCTCATCCCAACTTCCCCCAGACAGCCGGCAACCACTTGACCATCAGGTTGTAGCTGAGCGTGTCCATCCCAAAGAGGATGATCGCGGCTACCAACGAGGCGACGACCACGGCGATGGTCGACACCCGAACGTCTTCCCACGAAGGCCAGGTCACGCGCATCAACTCAGTGGCGACCTCCATCGACAAGGTCTTCACCCTGGGGTTCGTCCACGCGAAACCTGCCAGCCCGGCGGTGAGCACGAAGCCCAGCACGTCAGCCAGCTTGATGCCGGTGCCCGCGATGATCTCGGTGTTGGTCACCCCGATCTGGGCCATCAAGAGCTCGATCAACCGACCCAGAAACAAGGTCAGGATCAGCCCGAAAACGAGGTAACTCACGACGACGAGGCGGCGCGGATCCATCTCCGCACGATTCGCTTGCTGGCTCGCTTCAGTCTCCGACATGGCGGGACCCTTCCATTTCTACAAACTGAAACCTCGAACGCCAGTCGGAGTCTTTCCGACCAGCGCTCGAGTGGATTTCCTTCAGAAACTGGCACGCCAGGCAGGATTTGAACCTGCAACACGCGGTTTTGGAGACCGCTGCTCTACCGTTGGAGCTACTGGCGTCCGAGAGAACTCAGCCGACCTTGCCTTCTTTGTGGCCCGTGTGCTTGCGGCACTTGCGGCAGAACTTCGACATCTCGAGCTTGTCCTGCTGCTTGCGACGATTCTTGGTCGTCACGTAATTCCGGTCTTTACAGACCGTGCACTCGAGCGAAATGAGGCTGCGGTTGCCCTTGGGCATGACACGACTCCTTGAAGATGTACGACAGAGGGGACGGCTCCCTGACAGAAGCTGTCCCCTCGTGTCAAGAGGTACGCGCCTTGAGGGGCGCGCCCCCGTGGAAATGGGTTGGGAGACTTAAGCGATGATCTCGGCGACGACGCCGGAACCGACGGTACGGCCACCTTCACGGATGGCGAAACGCAGTTCCTTTTCCATCGCGATGGGCGTGATGAGTTCGACTTCGATGCCGGTGTTGTCGCCGGGCATGATCATCTCGACGCCTTCAGCGAGCAGCACCGAGCCCGTCACGTCCGTGGTGCGGAAGTAGAACTGGGGGCGGTAACCCTTGAAGAACGGCGTGTGACGACCACCCTCTTCCTTGGTCAGCACGTAGATCTGCGCCTTGAACTTGGTGTGCGGGTTGACCGAGCCGGGCTTGGCGAACACCTGGCCACGCTCGATGTCTTCACGCTTGAGGCCACGAACGAGCGCGCCGATGTTGTCCCCGGCCATGCCGCTGTCGAGCAGCTTCTTGAACATTTCGACGCCGGTGACGACGGTCTTCTGGGTGGGGCGCAGGCCGATGACTTCGACTTCTTCGCCGATCTTGATGATGCCGCGCTCGACGCGACCGGTGGCGACGGTGCCACGGCCTTCGATCGAGAACACGTCTTCGACGGGCATCAGGAAGGGCTTGTCGATGGCGCGAACGGGGGTCGGGATGTACGAGTCGACCGCTTCCATCAGCTTGAGGATGGCGAGCTCGCCGATCTCAGACAAGTCGCCCTCGAGGGCCTTGAGCGCCGAGCCGGGGATCACGGGGATCTCGTCGCCGGGGAACTCGTACTTCTTGAGGAGGTCGCGGATCTCTTCTTCGACCAGCTGGCGGAGCTCAGCGTCATCGAGCATGTCGACCTTGTTCAGGAAGACGACGATGTACGGAACACCGACCTGGCGGGCCAGGAGGATGTGCTCACGGGTCTGGGGCATCGGACCATCGGGCGCGCTGACGACCAGGATCGCGCCGTCCATCTGGGCGGCGCCGGTGATCATGTTCTTCACGTAGTCGGCGTGGCCGGGACAGTCGACGTGCGCGTAGTGGCGCGCCTTGGTCTGGTACTCGACGTGCGCGGTCGAGATGGTGATGCCGCGGGCGCGCTCTTCGGGCGCCTTGTCGATCATGTCGTACGCCAGGAAGGTGGCGCCGCCCGACTTGGCGAGCACCTTGGTGATCGCGGCGGTCAGCGTGGTCTTGCCGTGGTCAACGTGGCCGATCGTGCCGATGTTGACGTGCGGCTTGTTTCTCTCGAACTTTTCCTTCGACATGTCGGGCTTCCTTCTTTGGACTTGAGTGTTGCGTGAGGGACTTCGAATCAGACTTCAAATGGAGCCCTGAACCAGGATTGAACTGGTGACCTCGTCCTTACCAAGGACGCGCTCTGCCAACTGAGCTATCAGGGCACTGCACTGCTCTTCGACTGCTTGTTGCTGCGACTGCTATCACTGCACCTGCTGTTGCTCCAACGACCTTCTCGAAGACTTCGAGATGGAGCGGGGAACGGGATTCGAACCCGCGACATTCAGCTTGGAAGGCTGACGCTCTACCAGCTGAGCTATCCCCGCATGAGCCCGGTTCGAGATGAAAAAAAATGGAGGGGGGTGGATTCGAACCACCGAAGGTCGAGGACCGACAGATTTACAGTCTGTTGCCGTTGGCCACTTGGCTACCCCTCCGGAAGGGTATTTTCTATTCAGTTGTGCTTCGCCTCGACTCGACTTCGTGGCCGGCGCCGGGATTCGAACCCGGGACCTACTGATTACAAATCAGGTGCTCTACCAGCTGAGCTACACCGGCAAGGTTCCGTAACTGCTTAAGGAAACCGGCCACCCGTCTGTCGAGGGGCGGCGCTCTCTAGCCACGCGTGCCGCGGCAAGTCAAGGAGATCTCAAACGGCGCGCTCGATCAGCCGCGCTGGCGGGCGATTTCGTACAGCAGCACGCCGGTAGAAACCGACGCGTTGAGGCTCGCGACCTGACCCTGCATGGGGATGCGCACCTTGAAATCAGCGTGACCGAGCACGCCTTTGCGCACGCCGCCGCCTTCAGCGCCGACGATCACCGCGAGCGGGCCGGTGAGCTTGACGTTCCAGGCGATCTCTTTGGCTTCGGGGTCAGCGGCCACCGACCAGAAGCCCGCCTCTTTGAGCTCTTCGATGGCGCGGGAGAGGTTGGTCACGCGCGCGACGTGGCAGTGCGAGGTCGCGCCTGCCGAGACCTTCACGGCCACGGCGGTCACCTGCACCGCGCGGTCTTTCATGATCACCACGCCCTGCGCCCCGAACGCAGCCGCCGAGCGGATGATGGCGCCGAGGTTGTGCGGATCTTGAATGCCGTCGAGCAGCACGATGAGCGGCTGTCGGCCACTGCCCTTGGCCTTCTTGATGAGCTCGGTCAGGCCGATGTATTCGAAGTCGCGTACCTCGGCGACGATGCCCTGGTGCGACTCGCCTTCGGTCATGCGATCGAGGCGCTCGCGATCGACGATCTCGACCTTCACCTTCGCTTCTTTCGCGCGGGTCATCAGCTCGCCCTGCACGCGCTGATTGACGACACCTTCGGCGATCGCGATGCGCTCGACCGTATCGGGGCGGCCCTTCAGGGCCTCCATCACCGGGTTCACTCCGTAAATAAGGCTGCTCACATGACCTCCACTGGCAGCGTGATGTTTTTGACCTGCCGCGAGCACTGCTTCTCGGTGCAGATGAAGAAGGTCATCTTCGCTTCGACGCTGCTCATGCCATGCGCCGTCGGAGTGAAGGGAACTTCAAACTTCGGATCTTCATTTTTCGCGCTCACCGAATCGGCGAGCGTCAGCTTCTCTTTGCTCAACTTGCTCTGCTTGCTCGAGAGTTCGATCTTCAGGGGCGCCTCATCAGACACGTGGGCGCCGTTCTTCGACTTGATCGAGATGACGACCTTACCGGTGTCGCCCGCTTTCAGCTTGGTGGACGTGCCCTCGGTGCTGACCTCGTAGAACGACGAAATGTCGATCTCCGCGGCCCACGCGGGAACTGCCAGAACCGTCATCACCACCATCAGCGTACGCATCATGTCCTCTGTATGGACCCCGAGGGCCCTTGGTTTCAAGCCGGGTGCAGGTCCCTGTACATCACTTCGGCCCTTTGGATGATGGCCGTTGCGAGATCGACGCCGGTCGCGGCCTCCATTTCGGGCAAAGACGGCGAAGCGTTGACCTCGAAGACCCGGGGTGGCTTCTGACCACCGAGTTCGAGCAGGTCCACGGCGCAGACCTCTAATTCGGTGAGCCGGGCGGCGGCTTCGGCGGCCAGTCGGAGCGGTCCGGTGATCTCTGTCGGCTCGATGCGGGCGTTTCGGGAGAGCGTGCGGCTGAGCCTGCCCGCGCGGGGAACGCGGGACGCCGCGGCCAGCGCGACGCCGCCCACCACGAAGACGCGCACGTCACGCTGCGCCTTGCGCACGTATTCCTGCATCACGATGTTGTGGCCAAGGCCCAGCACCGCTTCCAACGCGGCCTCGAGCGACTGGCGCGACTCGCAGAGCATCACGCCCCGCCGCTCGCTGCCGGCCATCAACTTCACCAGCACGGGCACCCCACCCACCTCATCGACCATCGCCTGGAGATCGCGCACCTCGCGCGAGATGACCGTGACGGGGATCTCGAGACCGGCCGAAGCGAGGCGCTGCAGACAACGCGCGGGGTTTCGGGAAAGACCGATGGCGCGCGCCGAGTTGAGGACCACCGCGCCGAGCGCCTCAAAGTGATCGACGATGGCCAGGCCGTAGCTGGCGATCGACGAGGCGATGCGCGGAATGACCACGTCGGGCACCCGGATGGTCTTCGTGCGGTACACGAGGCCGGGTTTCTTTCGGCCCAGGCGCACCGAGACCTCGAGTGGATTGAGGACCCTCACCTGATGACCGCGCGCCTTCGCGGCTTCGACCATTCTTCGGGTCGAAGGGATGCTGCGCGAGCGGCTGAGGAGAACGATCTTCATCGGGCACAGGCGTATGGCGAACTCCTGCAACGGATTCCAGTGCGTCCTCACACTCATCCGTTTCGATGCGACTCCGAGCCCTGGTCTTCCTTTTCCCGCTGATGGCGTGCCAGACGTACGACTTCGAGCGCGTGGTGCCGCTCTTCGTCGCTCAAACGACCACGAGGACGGTGATCGCGACCCGGCCGCTCAAGCCCAACGTGATGCTGCTGGTCGACAAGTCGGGCTCGATGAAGGAGGCCATCAACGACGCTGCCCCCCCTTGCACCCCCAACTGCGGGGAGAGCGGCTTTCCCGACTGCCCCGCTTCGTGCCCGACGCGCATGAGCGAGCTGCGCAGCGCGATGTCGACCTTCCTGGCGAACTCAGGAACGGTGGCCCGGCTGGGCGCGACGATCTACCCCGCGGGTGAAGGCTGTACTGCGCCCACGAACATCGACGTGGCCCTGCCCCCGCCCACGCAGACCGACGACGGGGCAGAGCCCGCGCTGGCGGCCACGGCCAGTGAGATCAACCGGCTCATCACCTTCGTGCCTCCGCTGGGGGGCACTCCGACGGGCCAGGCGCTGGCGTTTCTGGGGACCTACGCCGGGCTGGGCCGGCCTGAGCAAGACGACTTCCGGCAGGACTACGTGCTGCTGCTGACGGACGGGCTGCCCAACTGCAACGACGCCAATCCGAACGCCGTGTGCTCCTGCGGCCTGAGCTGCACCCCGGTGCAGACCAATGCGTGCGCGTGCACCTCGCAAAGCTGTGCAGGCGTAAACTGCGCAAAGGGGTGCCTCGATCAGGCCGGCGCCGTGGACAACGTGAAGGCGCTCCGTCAGCGGGGCATCAGGACCATCGTGGTGGGGTTCGGCGCGGCGCTCGCGCAAGGTGCTGGGCCGCTGGTGCTCAACGCGATGGCGCAAGAAGGCGGCGTTCCGCGCCAATGCCGGAACGGAACCGATGCCGAGTGCGGCGGCACCGCGGGGAGTTGCATCACCACCACAAGGCAGTGCTCGACTGCGTTCTACCAGGCAGCCAACGGCGCCGAGCTGGCGGTGACGTTGCGCAAGATTCTGGAGATTCTGGTGCCTGTCAACCCGTGCACGTTCGTGCTCAAGGCGACCCCGTCTGACGAGCGATACCTCTCGGTGCTGGTCGACGAGCAGAACCTCACCCAGGGCCCAGAGACGTATTCGTACGACTTCCCCTCGAACACGGTCACTTTTCAGGGGGCCACGTGCGGCCAAATCACGGCGTCCACCCCCCAGCGCACCGTGAGTGTGGAATTCAGGATCGTCGAGCGCTTCTAAGGGCCGACTGAGTCAGGTAGGGTCCGCGCCATGATGCGTTCCGTCGCGCTCTTGTCCGTGCTGATCGTTGCCGGTTCCTGCCAGACCTACGACTTCGAGCGGGTCGTTCCCCTCGCGGTCGCGCAAACCACCGACAAGACCATCGTCGCCAGCAAGCGGCTCAAGCCGAACGTGATGATGCTGGTCGACAACTCTGGCTCGATGCTCTTTCCAAGCGATGCGAGCGACCCCGACTGCATGGTCGGAGCCACGCTTTGCGGAAGGTCGGGGGTGGCGTGTCCCCCGAATTGCCCGACCCGCATATCCGAACTCAAGACCGCGATGTCGACCTTCCTCCAGACATCCGGCTCGATCGTGCGCCTGGGCTTGACGATCTTCCCCACACCAAATGGCAACGCAAACGGCGTATTCGGCTGTGACCCTTCCGCGGGCTTCGAGCAGCAATTCCCCGTCCCAACACCCACCGACGACGGCACCGACTCGACGCTCACATCGTCTGCCCAGTCGATCAATGCACGTATCCAAGCGTTGTCGCCCAATGGCGGCACTCCGACGGGTGGCTCGCTTGGCTTCCTCGGCACGTACGGCGGTCTGACCGATGGAGCAGATTTTCGCGATGACTTCGTGCTGCTGCTTACTGACGGTCTTCCCAACTGCAATGGCGTCAACGCGAACAACCAATGCTCGTGCGGCATGAGTTGCACGGTGGCTCAGACCGATCCTTGCGCTTGTACGACTGGCAGTTGCGTTGGCACAGATCCCCTGCGGAGCACCTGTTCAAAAGGATGTCTCGACCAAGACGGCTCGATTCAGGCCGTGAAAGGCTTGAGGCAGAAGGGCATCCGAACGATCGTCGTTGGTTTTGGCGCTGACACGGCGGCTGGCTCTGGGCCAACGGTGCTCAATGCGATGGCCCGTGAGGGTGGCTTTGCCCGTGTGTGCCCCAACATGACTGACGCCGAGTGTGGCGGCGCCGCGGGCAGTTGCGTTACCAGCACCAAGCAGTGCTCGGCCGCGTTCTTTCAGGCCGCCAACGGCACGGAGTTGGCCGCCGCCCTCAGGAAAATCAGTGAGGCGTTCCAGGGTGACCCGTGCGAATTTACGCTTTCCGCGCGCCCCTCCGACCCCCGTTACCTGTCGGTCGTCATCAACAACCAGAGCATCGCCGCCAGCGGCACCACATACTCATACGACCCGAACTCGAACAAGGTCACCTTCCTCGGTCCTCTTTGCACCCAGCTCAATTCGTCGACAACTCAGAACCCGGTCAACGTCGAGTTCCGGATCGTCGAGCGGTTTTGATGATTGCAATGTCGCTGCGCTCCACCAGCAGACGTCGCTGATCCGGATTAGCTGCGCTCCAGCCACCTGGGTCGTAGGCGTACGCCGTCGGCGGCTGGGTCGGCCAGCTTCTCCGCCACGGACCACTGCACTGCGTACTCGTTGATGAAGCGGATTCCCTCTTCACCCATCAACTTCATGAAGTCGTGGAGCGTGTTGGTCCGGCGGTTACGCCGTTTCTGTCAGCTGTACCAGTTCGCGCTCGTCCCGGGGATCGGTCCCACGCTGGTCGCGGGGTTGTGCTGGTGACCCACGCATGTCGGCCACCGCGCTCGGCTGCCAGGTGCAAAGCGGTACCTGGTCAGAAGCCGATGCGGTGGCGGTCTCGCTCTTCGCGGCGGGCATCACGCTCGAGGCTGCCGCGGTAGGCGGCCAAGCTCGGTGCGAGACGACGCGCGTGAATGATGATGGTCTTCGCGCGCGTTACGCTGGCACCGCGAGGTACGCCGTCGAGCGCGCCGTTGTAGAGTTCAGTGCTCAGCGGACGAGGCGAGCAGCGCTGCCTCAGAGGCGGGAAACGCGGCATCGAAGATGGTGAGCGCGGCCAATTCCGGAGAGCGCTCGACTCAGTTGCGATTCACGCCCACGTCGCGGGTCGCGCGGCCGCGCCTCATCACGTTCGCTCAATGAACGGGCATGGGCACCAGAGTTCCAAACGATCTCTCTTGGTCGCGCCAACAGTCGAGTCATCATTGGGGGTTGGCCGCCGACAAAGTTCGAATCAAAATATTGCCTCGGGCACGATTGTTGCGCTGCGTGGATCAGCCCCGATCACTTCGTGCGAGGCGTGGCGTGCGGCTCCTGGAGCTCGGGCGATCTGGGAATTTAGAAAAACACAACATTTGGTGAATCGATCGTTACGAACTCTGGGGCACCTCAGCTTCCAACTTGAGAACTTTGGTGTTCGCGCTGAGATTCTTCTCGCTCCCAACGATCGAATGGTTCGATTTTGGGGTTTGCGCGGGACAATTCTCAAACAAGACAGAGGCAACGATGATGAAGTTTAGGGTGGCGGTTGGGCTACTGGTTGGCAGTGCTGTACTAACTGCGTGTGGCGTGTCTGAGATCGAAGACGAGGGAACATTCGCGAGCGTCGGCGTGACTCGGGATGCGATAACATATGCCGTATCTCCAGGATCAGGCGGCGTTCAGCAGGTAGGGACCGCGGTAGGCGCATCGGGCAGCGGTTGGATTTACGGACGAAACACAAGCACCCAGCGGCTTCACATCATGAGCAAGAACAATCCGGTAAATCCTTGGGGCGAAGAGGGATTTGTAACCGAGGGGTTCCTTGGCAAGCCAGCCGCTGCCGTCACCAGCATTGCCTGCGACGCAGTTTTCGTGCAAAAGCTGAACGGACAAATTGGATTCGTAATTCAGGCTCTGTTTGGTGAGTTTTGGTGCCGCTCGGGAACCGCGACATTCCAAACGATCTTTGGTTCACCAGTTGTCAGCGGTTCACCCGCCGTCACTTCGAGTTTCTCAGGCACTACTCACCGATTCGACGTGTTCGTCAGAAACTCGAACGGCAATCTAGTGAGCACAACGGGAACGGGAGCCCTCTCGTCATTGGCCTGGGCCCCGTGGACGACTGACACTTCCATCACCACAGCGACGGATCCGGCCGCGGTCGCAACCACTGGCGGGCGAATCGACCTTGTAGTCTGCGATTCATCTGGAGCACTGCGTCACCGCATTTTCTTTGGCGGAACATGGGGGGCGTGGACCACTGCTGCCACTGGCTGTGGCGGCTACTCGCCTTCGATCGTTGGGGGTTCGGCACTGCCTAAGGGGACGACCGGACTAACGGTGGTCGCAAAGGATCCCTCCAGCAACCAGTACAGGTCAATCACCTACAATAGCAGTTCGGGTTGGAGTGGCTGGACGCCCCTCGGTGGAAGCTTTTTTAACTACCCCGCACTCCATTTCCTGCCGTCTGGGCTGAAGCGGGTTTGGGGGCTGCAGCCAACGGGCATCTCCTTCGGTGACTTCTGACCTGACTCTTTTCCAACTCGACAGGTGGTGCTCCTTCAGAAGTTGAGCACCCGGGCGTCCTCGGTCAGCCGCCAAATTTGGGGCAGGCCGAGGACCTCGTCGAGCACGCCGAGTTCTTTGAGTTCGGTGGCTGACAACCCGCACAACTTCACTGTGGTGTCGCAGGCCATCGCTCGTGCACCAAGCCCTCGCGCGTCTTGAATCATGCGGCCGGGCAGCGGCGCGCCCAGGCCTTCACCACGCGTTGCTTCGGCACGTTCACGATCGGTGAGCGGCTTGCCGAACGTTCCTTTGGCCAGAGCCCTGAGCGCCTCGAAGGAGAAAACGAAGATCACCTCGTCGCCCATCGCTGCGGCGGTGATGCCTGTCGAGGCGGTCTGCCAAGCGGCTTCATAGCCTGCGTTGCTCACGAAGAAGACGACGCGTCGGGACACGTTTCCCACTGTAGCTCACGTGGCGGTCGAGGATGAACTCGCGCTGCGCTAGGCTCGCCGCTCGACCTCGGCTCGTTCAAAGGCCACCCGAGGTCGACCTCCTGGAGACGTCGATGCACTCCCCTCAGCTTCGTGTGGCCGCGCTCTCCGCTGCCCTGTTCGCCACTTTCGCTTCCGCCTCCGTCATCGTGCACGAGACCCTCGATGCCATGGCGAAGCGGGTTCCGTTGATCGTTCGCGGCCGCGTCGCGCGCTCCGTCTCTGCGTGGGATGCCGAGAAGCGCACCATCTGGACCTGGACCGAGCTGACCGTCACCGACGCCATCAAGGGCAAGCCGGGCGGGCTGGTGCTGATCAAACAGCCGGGCGGTGAAGTCGGAGAGCTGGGCCAGGCCGTCGCGGGCGCGGCGACCTTCAAGGAAGGTGAAGACTGCGTGCTCTTCTTGGAGCCTGCGCCGCAGGAGTCCTCAGCGTTCATGGTCAGCGGCATGTCGGCCGGCAAGATCCTGATGACCGAAATGAAGGGCATGCCTGCCGCGGTGCGTGACACCACAGGCCTCGCCTTCGCGCGGCCGGCCCATGGGAAGATCGTCGAGCAGGTGAAGTCGCCTGAGGTCCTCGGCACGCCCACGGACTTCATCAAACGAATCCGCGCCTCGACCGGGGGGGCCAAGTGAACGCCCGCATGGTGATGCTGGCGATCTCGCTGCTCTCCACCGCCACCTTCGCAGATCCCAGCGGTCGCCGATGGGCGCTCCCCGCTTGCGGCACCGCCTGCCCCATGGGCACTCAGTGCGTGAGCAACCGCTGCGTGCCGCAGTTCCGCATGGCCGCTTCGGTCGACAACACCGGCGGCATGACCATCAACCCGAGCCTCAGCTACGCGAGCTTCGTCAACCGCACCCCCGCTGCGTTCGCGGCGTGGACGGGCAGCCGCGTCAGTTGCAGCACCAGCTGGAACACGGTCCTGGTCGGCTCGTTCGCCAGCCCCACCGGCGTCGCCGCCAAGAACGGCAGCGATCGGTTCAACAACATCATCTGGCTCAGCGGCACGCAGTGGACCTACCTCGCGAACCAGCTCGCCATCACCACCACCAGCTACCTGACGGCGAACAACGAGATCATCGATGCCGACATGGAGCTGAACAACAACGTGCGCTGGTCCGACAACCTCGCCGCCAACACCTACGACATGGAGTCGGTGGTGCTCCACGAGGCCGGCCACTTCATGGGCCTCGATCACACCTCGAGCGCCAACGCGGTCATGTACGCCGACGTCAACCTGGCCGACTCGAAGCGGGTGCTCACCGGTCTCGACACCAACGACGTGTGCACCGTGTACCCGGGCGATTCTGGCGGGCAGGGAGAGACCTGCACCTCCGACAGTCAGTGCACCGGAGGCCGGGTGTGCCGGACCCGCAGCGGTGGCACCGCGAAGATCTGCACCACCAGCTGCACCACCTCGAGCACCTGCACCACCGGCAACACCTGCCAGGCGGCGAACCTGGGCATGGCGTGTCTGCCGCAAGTCGGCGCGCCCGATCAGTGCAAGTTCTGTCAGACGGGCGGCGAGTGCAGCTCAGGTCTGTGTCTTCGGTTCGACACCGGCATCACCTTCTGCAGCCTGGCGTGCAGCGCAGATGCGCAGTGTGGGCCGAACTACACCTGCCAGCAGCCTGAGGGCTTCTGCGTGCCGAACGCGATGACCTGCACCAACCAGTGCACCTCGGGTGATCAGTGCGCGGCGGGCTACACCTGCAACGGGGGCACGTGCACTCCGCGGGGCGACACGGGCGATCCGTGCACCGTCTCGCTGGTGTGCAAGGCCTGCAACGTGTGCACGCGCGAGAGCGCTTCGAGTGCGCTGTCGTATTGCCGCTCGTGCTGCGACGGCATGGGCATGGGCGGGTTCTGCAACTCGTGCCCGAACGCCGCGTGCGGTTCTGAAAACACCTGCGCGGCCCTCTCGACGGGCAGCTCGAGCGTGTGTCTGCCGGGCACGTCTGCACCGGGCACCTGCGAGCCCTGCAATGGCACCAGCTGCGCGGAAGGTCTGAGCTGCGTGGCCGGGCGATGCCGCGCGAGCTGCAACCCGCTCGCACCGGGCACGTGCTCGGCGTGCTTCTCGCTGGCCAACGGTGGCGCGTGCGCTTGCTCGGATGAGATCGGTACCGAGGGTGAGCCCTGCGGGAACATCGGCAACACGTTGGCGGCGTGCGGTGCGGGGCTCGCGTGCGTGGGCAGCACCTCGACCGTGTGCAGGGCCCGGTGTGATCCGGCGCAGTCAGGCTCGTGCCGGGTGGGGCAATCGTGCCAGCTCATCAGCGGCGTCGGCGTCTGCATGCCCGGCAGCGAAGGCAGCACCTGCGCCGCGTGTACGAACACTGGCGGCTGCAACACCGGGCTGACCTGCTACCTCGGCCGTTGTTACGAGGCGTGCAACGTCAACCTCGCGGGCGCGTGCTCGAGCTGCGTGCAGTCGATGGCGGGTGGTCAGGGTATTTGCGGTTGCCAGGATCAGATCAGCCCTGAGAACGGGCCGTGTGGCACGCAGCCTGATGTTCATGCGTGCTCGGCGGGGACGAAGTGTCTTGCGGGCGTGTGCCGGGCTCCGTGCGATCCGATGGCTCCGTTCAACTGTCCTCCGGAGACGGCATGTCAGAACGTCGGTGGGTTGAACTTCTGCGCTGACATCGTCTCGAGCGGGGGTGGTGGTGGCACGTCGAATGGTGGTGGCGGTGGGCGCAGTGGGGGTGGTGGTGGATCGGCCGCGGGTGGTGGTGGCGGCGGCGGAACCACGGATCTCGGGTGCGGGTGTGGTGCTTCGGGCGGGCCGCTCGGGGCGCTGGTGCTTGGGATCGTCGGACTGCTTCGCAGGCGGCGCTTCAGCTGAAGGCCGTGTCGAGCGTCTGGCGCACTCGTTTCACAGCAACGCAGCGCGCGACTGCCTTCTCCCCAACCCTCTCCCCCTCGGGGAGAGGGAGACAGTTCTCGTTGATCAGCTTTTCAAAGTGGATCGTCGGCGGCGGGCACTGAGCCCTGCTTCGTGTCGCGCGGCTTGGATTTCGCTGGGGCCACTTCGCGGCGCTCTTCGGGCGCCAGATCCTTCGCGACCTGCGCAGAGATCGCCGTGACCATCTGCTTGATGCGCTCACCGAACAGCTCCGTGTTCTTCCGGACAGCGAACGGGTCGAGCGGCTCCAGGCCCGCGGCCAGGTCATCCGAATAGAAACGCCGGTGGTACAGCTCAGGCCCGTTGATGCGGAACATGCGCGCGAAGCCGATCAGGTACGCGCCCGCCTTGCCCTTCTCACTGCGCATTCCGTACTCCTCGACCACGATCTCCACGATGGTGTCGGCGCCGAGCGCGCCCAGCCGGTCGTAGTCAGGCGCGTTCGCCGGCACCTCGTGCACGAGGAAGCTCTCGAGCACGCGGGCGACCTCGACCGGGTGCACCACTTCGCTCCACGGCGACTGGCGGGGAAGCTGAGCCAGCGTGTTGGCCCGCAGTGAATCGGCCACCTCGAACCGCGAGATGGTGTGGTGCGTCACCTCGAACTCGCCGGCTTTGTTTTTCTCGAGGCTGCCCACCGTCAGCGCGTTGCCCAGGCGTCGATCGCCCTCTTTGTCGTCGAGGCGCTTGAGCCTGTCTTTGTACGAGCCGTCGTTGCGGAAGACGTTCGACTTGGGCCCTGCCTCGTCTTCGATGCGCGCGATGAAGGCGATCACCTTCGTCTCATCGAGGGCCGAAGCGGACAACGGCCTGTGGGCACAACCAACACCGAGGAGCAGCACCACGGGCAGCAACGTGCGCATGCGCTCGGGTCTACCCCGAACTCTCTGGACCGGCGAGTCTGATTCCGCTACGAGGCGTCGACCTTTCAACGACTTGCGAGGGGGAATTTCGCGATGAAGAGCCTTCGATGTGCCGCCGCCGTGCTGGGATTGTCACTGGGACTGATGGGTTGCCCTGAGAAAAAAGGGGAACCAACCCCTCCCAGGCCTGCGGAAGTGAAGCCCGCCGTGGTCGTCGCACCGCCGCCCGCGGCCGAGCCTCGTGCCGACAAGGAATGCGCGGCGCCCATCGATCCGGGTCCCGTCAGTGAGCTCAAGTTCGGCGAACGTTCCGCCAGGCAGATGGGCGCCACGTTGACCTTCGCCGAGAAAGACGCCGACGGTGCCCTCACCTTCGGCGTGCTGGGCCCGGTCAATGAAGACTCCGGTCTCAACATCCTGGCCATCAGGAAGTACGTGAAGTTTTTCCAGGCCGAGAAGGCCGACGCCATCATCGTCACCGGTGACGTGGGCGAAGTGGCCAGCGGCATCGGCCGCGTGCTCGAAGAGCTCGGCGCCACCAAGCTGCCCGTGTTCGTCATCATCGGCAACCGCGAGTGCCGCGCCGAGTACACCGACGGCCTGACCGCCGCCCGCGCGAAGAACCCGAACATCGTGAACCTGAACGAGGTGCGCGTGGTGCAGTTCCCCGAGCTGACGCTCGTCTCGCTGCCCGGCTACCACGACCCGAACTACATCAACTGCAAGACGGGCTGCCAGTACGTGAAGTCTACCGTCGCCGAAGTGGTGCGCGCCGCGAAGGAGGCGAAGACCCCGGTCGCGCTCGTCGCCCACGGTCCTCCGCACGGCAACGGCAACCAGGCGCTCGACTTCGCAGGCGCTGGCGGCAACGTCGGTGACGAGGCGATCACCAAGGCCATCGCTGAGGGCAACATCGCCTTCGGCCTCTTCTCGAACATCAAAGAGGCCGGTGGCCGGGCCACCAAAGACGCCGACGGAACGCAGCTGGCGAAGGAAGGCGAAGGCTCCAAGTCGCTCTTCCTGAACCCGGGCCCCGCAGACACCATGGGCTGGGACATGAACGACAGCACCAAGTCGGTCGGCATGGCCGCCGTGTTCACCGTGAAGGAAGGCCAGGGCACGTACAAGATGCTCCGCCTCAAGCCCCCCACGGCCGCCGAAAAGGCCGAGTCGAAGAAGTTCGACCCGCCCGCTCGCGAGGAGAAGGCGCCGTAACGCCGTACCCCTGATGGCTCCCCCCGGAAGACGGCGTCGCCTTGGTGACTTGCTCATCGAGGCGGGGCTGATCAGCGAGACGCAGCTCAAGGCCGCGCTCAACGAGCAGCGGAAGTGGGGCGGCCGGCTGGGTAGAACGGTGGTGGAGCTCGGCTTCGTCACCGAGACCGCGATCGGGTTGGTGCTCGCCAAACAGCTCGAGTTGCCTTCCATCGACCTCGACACGATGCCGCTCGATCAGGCCGCGCCTACCTGGCTGCGTCTCGATCTGTGTGAGCGCTACGGGGTGTTTCCCCTGGCGATCAACCCGGCGGCGCGGGCGATCAGCATCGCCACCTCCGATCCCACCAACGTCGAGCACCTGGAGGCGCTCGAGTTCGCCACCAACTTGAAGGTGATGCCCACGGTGGCCACCGCCTCGGCCATCGAGCGCGCGATTCGGAAACACTACTTCGGCGAAAACGTCGAAGCGGCGGTGCCCTCCGCGCACCCCAGAGCGGTCACCGACACCCGCTTCGAACTCGATGCGCTGCTGGGCGATCCACCGCGCAAGACCGCCGAGATGCCCTTGCTGCAGGTGGTGGCCCCGGCGCCCCTGACGCACGCACCGCCCAGCCTGGCCGAGGCCCAGCTCAAGCGGGAGTTCGCCGTGCTGCGCGAGAAGGTCGACAGCCTCGAGGAGATCAACGCCTCGCAGGTGCGGGCGCTGCGAGTGCTGCTGGAGTTGCTCATCGAGTCAGGGCTCGTCACGCGTGACGAGTACCTCGAGAAGCTGCACGCCCCCGAGCACTGAACCGTTTCCCTCTCCCTTTGGGGGCGGGCCGAGCATCGCATTCACCGGTCCTCCCGAGCGAAGTCGAGGGATTACCTTTGCTCGCGCGGAAGGTGGCATCTCGACTGCGCTCGCAGGGTTGATCGAAATAAGGAGCGCCCACCGTTCATCCCGAGCGGAGTCGAGGGATTACCTCGCCTTCGGGGGGTAAGTGCCCCCTCGACTGCGCTCGGGGAGACCGGTGATGGGAGTGACCACTTCTCTACAGAATTTCGGCGGCGTCGTTCTGCTGGCGCGCCAGATCCGACTTCTTGCGCTCATCGATCAACACCGAGACGTGCTCGAGCACCTGGGGGTGGCTGAGGATCAGGCTGTCGAAGTCTTGCTTCGGCAACCGCAGCAGCGAGGTGTGGCGAATCGCGCGCACGGTGGCCGAGGCGGGCGTGCGCATGAGCAGCGACATCTCTCCGAAGACCTGGCCTTCCTTGAGCGTCGTGATGCGGTGGCCCTTCGCCTCGATGGCCACCTCGCCCGAGAGCACCACGTAGAGGCCGTCGCTGCTCAAGCCTTCTTTGACCAGCACGTCGCCGCGGTTCACGTCGCGGGCGCGGAACTTCTGCACCAGGTCACGCCGATCGTTGCGGTTGAACGGCGCGAAGATCGCCGCCTGGTTCATCAGGTTCGAGAGCATGCGCTGTCGGCAGAACTTCTTGAGCGCGGTGGAGACCACCGGGTAGCTGCCTGACAGCTCCTTCAAGATCTCCGCAGAGATGACCAGCACCTGCGTGTCTTCGGCAGCGGCCTCGACCGATGCGCTGCGAGGCGCTTCAGAGAGCAGCGCCATCTCGCCGAAGAAGCTGCCTTCTTCGAGCGTCGCCAGTTCCCTGCGCTCGCCCCCGTCGGTGCGGAACACACGAACCTGCCCACCACAGATCACATAGAAGGCGTCGGCCTTGTCTCCCTGCTCGAAGACGAGCTGGCCTTCTTCGAAACGCTGCAGCGGGCACTTTTCGAACAACGCGATGAACGCGTCTTCGGGGAGATCGGAGAAGAGCGGGATCCTGGGAAGCCCACCGGGTTCGCCGCGGGGATCTTCCGGGGCCTCCATTGCCTCTTCGAGGGCGGGGGCGGGGCCGGTGACGCCGGTCGCGGCCGCCTCAACGGCGTGGAGCAACGAATCGCTCTCGTCGAGATCGAGCTCGGTGAAGCTGGGCACGGCGCGCGGGGCGGGCTCGCTGACCACCGCAGCGGGGGCGGCCAACGCAGGCGCGTCGGGATCGAACTGCATGAAGGCCTGCAGGCTGCGCTCGAGATCGGTCGAGGGCCCGGCCTCTGCCGGCACCGGTGCGCTGGTGGCCACGGTGGGCAGCACGTCGACCTCTTCACGCGTGGTGGCGGGCGTAAAAGTGGGCGGCAGCCAGATGCGGCTGGAAGAAGGTGACGAAGACGGCACGCCCGGCGGTGATCCCTCAGGGCGGCGCGGCTTGAGGCCGGGAGGCTGCGCTTCAAACGCCGAGACGGGCCTGATCGACGGAGGCGCAGACGCCGCCTCGCCGACCGAAGGAGGCAACGCACTCGAACGCGCACTATCGGCTTCGACCGTGAGCTCGAACACCGGCCCTGAAGGCTTCGGCTCGGGGAGGGCCTGGGTCAGCTCGTAGACGGCCGAAGTGCTCGAAGGCGCAGGCTCCTCGACGCTCAGCTCATAGACCGCATCGGCAGGTGGCGCTGGGGGCGGCTGAAGCTCGAAGGTGATCGAAGGAGCGAGTGGCTGGGCCGTCTGCAGCTCGGCCGGCAGCTGATCGGCGTCCGGCAGCGGCTGACCCTCGATGGGGATCTCCACCTCGAGGGTCACCTGCTGGCCGCCGCTCAGGTCGATGTCGATCGACGTCTCGACCAGCGCTCTCGGGCCCGTGGCGGCCGCTTCTTCGACTTCGATCTCGAGGGCGCCCGCGCGGGGCCCCTGCTGCGAGCTCATGCCGCCCACCGAGCTCGGCCCATCGCCCATCGGGATTTCGTATTCAGGCAGCTCGAGGGCGTCGGCCCGGTTCATCGGCGAAGGCGCCTCGACCTTCGCGGGCTGGTAGCCGGTGGGCCTGGCCTTCACGATCGGCGCGTCGAGATCGATCGCCGCCTTGTTGTTGCTGAAGCTCGAGGTGACCGGCGCAGAGACGGTGCGCGTGAGCTCCATCTCGACCGGCGCGGCCGCGGGGGTGCCTGGGCCGGTGGGCCTTCGGGCCCCACCCGACTTCTGCGCGTAGAGCTCGGCGAGCATCTTCTGCACGCCCTTGTGGGCGGGGTCGATCTCGAGCACCAGCTTGCTGGCGGCGATCGCGCGCGGCAGAAAGCCGTCTTTGGCATAGCCCTCGGCGGCCATCGAGTACGCGAGGATCGCCTTGTCCTTCTTGCCGGCCTTCGACCAGGCATCACCGCAGCGCAGCCGGGCCTGGTGGTCCTTCTTGTCGAGCGTGCAGAACTCTTCGTAGGTCTCTGCGGCCTTGGCGAAGCGGCCCTTGGTGAAGAAAGCAGAGGCTTTGTCCTTGAGGGCGCGGGCCTCCATCAGCGTTTCCCTTCCGGAGGACCGGCGGGGGCGAGGGCCTCGAGCGCGGCGGTGGCGCTGTTGCGAACCTGAAGGTCGTAGTCACCCTTGAGGGCGTCGATGGCTTCGACCTGCGCGGGCACCTTGAGCTGCGCGAGGGCGCGGGCGGCGGCGCTGCGAACCTCGGCGCTGTCGCTGTAGAGATCACGGCCGATGGCGTCTGCGGCGCGTTGGTCTCCCAGGCGGCCGAGCGCGTGGAGAACGTCACGGCGCGCGACGGCTTCCTGATCATCGAGCAGGGCGAGCAGCACGGGGATGGAGCTCTTCGAGCCCATCTCGCCCAGCAACACGGCAGAGGCGCCCGCTTCGGAGCCACCTTCTTTGGCGAGCTGCTCGAGCTTCGCGGTGGCCTCGGGGGGAAGCTTGAGTCCGCGGAGCGGATCGATGAGGCGCGTGCGATCGCCCGTGAGCTCACTGATCGCCTGCAGCACGACGAGCTGCCCCTTCGGCCCCGACTCGGCGAGCGCCTGGGCGGTGGTGCCCTGCACCGAACGTTCGGCATCGAACAACCCCGGCCGCGCGTCTTCACCGAGGAAGGCGAGCGCGCTGTACGCAGCGCCGCGCAACGACGGGCTGGTCTCGCGCAGGAACGCCTGGCCGTGCGCCTTCGCGCTCTCGACCTTCAGCTTGCCCAGCGCGCGGAGAATCGAAGCGAGCACCCTGACCTCTTCTTCAGCGGCGTCATCGAGGATCTCGCGAGGGGCACGGGCCTCGAGCAGCGTCTTGCCCGCCTCTCTGGCGCGCTGTGCGTCGAGCTGCTGCACGCGGCCGAAGAGTTCGCTGGTGCGCGCGCGGGCGACGGCGAACGCATCATCGGGCGACGGGGCCTGGGTGGGATCGAAGCCGTCGGCGTACGTGGTGGGCAGCTCGGAGGCAATCCAATCGAGGCGTCGGGGCTCGAGTGACTTGAGTTCGGCGTCCCACGCCTTCTGCACGAAGGCGGCGCCCGCGGGATCGTTGAGCTCGGCGAGCGCTTCAATGGCGAGGCGTCGGGTCTGATCGTCACTCGCGGTGGTGAGCGCGCCGATCTTCGGCACCAGCTCACCCTGCGGCGCGAGCGCGATGATGGCGAGCAGCCCCGCGTTCACGGTCGAGGGGCTCTTGAGCAGCTCGATGAGGGGCTCCACCGGGCAGCCGCCGCGTTTGCGCAGCTCACGGCCGGTGCTGAGCACCTCGGCGTCATTGGCGGAGACCACCAGCGCGCACAGGGCCTTGTCGACTTCAGGAGAACGGGGCAGCGCGAGGATTGCGCGGGTGGCAAACGGGCTGGTGGGGCTCTTTTCCTGCGCGACGGCCAGCAGCTTGGGCAACGCGGAGGGGTCGCCGAGGCGGCCGAGCGCTTCACACGAGGCTTCCCGGAGTTCGGGATAGTTCTCGTCGAGCAGCGCGGTGACCGCGGGCGCTGCGCGGGGATCGCGGGCGAGGCCCAAGCCACGCGCGGCCGCAGCAGCCAGACCGACGTGTTTGTCTTTGAGGAGAGGGACCAGCCGGTTGACCGCCTCGGGACGACCCGACCGGCCGAGCTCTTCAGCGGCGCCGATGCGCTCAGGCAACGAGCCATCGTTGAGCACCTTCATGTTGCGATCCCAGATGGCCTTCGCTTCCGCGACGACCACCGAGGCCATCGCGCCGGGGATGTTGGTGCCCTTGAGCGCCTGGACGATCGCCATGCGCGTGGTGCGGCCGCGCCGTGAGTACTGCAGCGTGAGGTAGCTGCGCGCCTTGTCGGTCTTGAACGAAGCGAGCGCAGCCGCGGCGGCCTGCTGCACCTGTTCATCGGGATCGGCCAACCCCTCGCCGAGCAGGTCGACGATGCGCGAGTCCTGCGTCTTGCCGAGCGCCGTCATGGCCTCGGCACGAACGATGGAAACCGGGTCCCTGGCCAGTTGGGAAAACAGGCTGACGTCGTCAGCCTCGAACCTTTCAGCCAGGCGTTTGACCGCGAGCGCCCTGACCTCGGGCCGGGCGCTCTGGAGATCAGCCAGCGTCTTGTCACGCCCGCCCGAGCAGCCGCCGACGACGACGAGGACCGCAACGAGCGCGCTGAGAACACGACGACTCATGCCCACGTCTTACCACGAGCCTCGTGGCTTCCTCGGAGAACTCCTGCCGCCCGCGGGGCTCTTTCGGCCACCCTTGAAACCAGCGCCGGGCTTGCCTTTGAAAGAGCTGCCGGGCTTCTTGAAGCCGCCCTTCTTGAACCCGCCGGGCTTGGCGCCGGGGCCGGTGCGACGGGGGCCACTGGCGCGTTCACCGACCCGAGCGGCCGTCTCGCCGAAGCCACGGGCACCGTCGCTGCGGGGACCACCGGGACCACCGAAACGCGAGCGCGGGGCGCCGTCACGTTTGCCGCCGCGGCCGAAAGCGCCCTCGATGGGCGCTCCGGTGCGAGCGACCGCTGCCGTCGCACCTGACGATGCACCGCCGTACGCGCGCTCGCCGGGGAACGGCTTGGAGAGCTCACGACCGGGGGCCGCCACGCGCGGCTCCTTGCGATCGCGGCCGCTGCCACGCTCTTCGTCTCGCCCGCCGCGCCGCGCAGGACGCTCATCGCCGGGGAAACGGTTCTTGCCGCCGTCACGCGAGCCAAAACGGCCTCCCTTGCCGCCACCGAAGTCGCTCTTGCCGCCGAATTCGCGCTTTGCACCGAACTCGCGTTTGGCGCCACGGTCGTCGCTCTTGCCGCCGAACTCGCGCTTTGCACCGAATTCGCGCTTACCGCCCCGGTCGTCGCTCTTACCGCCGAACTCGCGCTTCGCACCGAACTCGCGCTTTGCACCGAATTCGCGCTTGCCGCCACGGTCGTCGCTCTTGCCGCCGAATTCGCGCTTCGCACCGAACTCGCGCTTTCCTCCACGGTCGTCGCTCTTG
>JAYVFP010000266.1:0-9316 GCA_043773025.1 Archangium sp. | reverse complement strand
ATCACGCTTCGTAGCCGCTGTGGATCCCCATCAAAGATGTGCGCGATCATGAGCCGCTCGGGATGAACGGTGGGCGCTCCTTATTTCGATCAACCCTGTCGGGATGAACGGTGAGCGCTCCTTATTTCGATCAACCCTGCGAGCGGAGTCGAGGTACCTGTTTCACCAGTCTCCGCCGGGGAGAGGGAGCCTCTGTTCTTAGAAGATGACGACGGTGACGCCGTCGCCGCCTTCGCTTGCATCGCCAGGCCGAAAGGACTTCGCGTACGGCGATCGTTTCAGCGAATCACGCAGGTCGCGCTTGATCGCCCCGGTGCCGTGACCGTGAATGATGATCGCCGCCTCATCGCCATTGCGCGTGCAGCGATCGAGGAACTGATCGATCTTCCGCATCGCGTCTTCCGTTCGCTCGCCACGCACGTCGATGGTGGGGCTCGCCAGCGTGAGCACCTGCGCCGCGACCTCCTTCACCTTCTCGAGCCGCGCTTCCTTCTTGTTCGCGCCGGGGAACTTCGCCGCCTCCCTCGCCTTCGTGGCAGGCCCGAGCTCACTGACCGGCACTCGCATCTTCAGCGCACCCGCGGCGACGGTGGCCGTCTCACCGTTGATCTCGAGGATCTCGACCTCAGCGTCCATCGAACGATGCCGCGCCCGCGCCCCGACCTTCAGTTCGAGCGGCAAGAGCTCACGCGCATCGCCCTTGAGCTCTTGCCGCGCACCACGCTCGGCGGAGGTCTGCTCATTGATGCGCGCAGTGAACTCAGCACCCACGGCCTGCGCGCTCTTGAGCGCCTTCTCGCCTTTTTCCGTCTCGAGCTTCTCGACGATCGCGCGGATCTGATTGCGGGCGAACTCGAGCTCAGCCCGCAGCGCCTCGCGAAACTTCACTTCCTCTTCCTTGCGCTTCTTCGAGGCCTCGGAGAGCTCAGCCTCTGCCTGCTCTCGCGCAAGCTTCGCTTCACGCGCATCACGTTCAGCGACGTCGCGCTGCTCGTGCAGCTTCCTGCGCTCTTCTTCGGCCGCCGCGAGTGCCTTGCTCAACGCGCCGCCGGTGTTGATCGCCAGATCGTGCGCACGCACGCAGATCGACTCGGACAGACCGACCCGCCGGGCGATGTCGATGGCCGACGAAGCGCCCGCGAAGCCGATCTGCAGCCGGTACGTGGGTGCCATGCGCTTGCCGTCGAACCCGACGCGCGCGTTGACGAAGCGGGGATCGAGGTGAGCCAGCGCCTTGAGTTCCTCGAGGTGCGTGGTGACCAGCACGATCGCGCCGCGGGTGATCAGATCCTCCAGCACCGCCGTGGCGATCGCCGCGCCTTCACGGGGATCCGTATCGGCCGCGATCTCGTCGATCAACACCAGCGCCCCGCGTTTGGCGACCGTGGTGATGTCGCGCAACATGGTGACGTGCGCGGAGAACGTCGAGAGCCCCGCCTGGAGATCCTGCTGATCGCCGATCGCCGAGTGCACCTGGTTGAAGAGCGGAATGCGCGAGCCGGGATCGCACGGTATGGGCAGGCCCGCACGCGTCATCAACGCGCACAACCCGATGCCCGTGAGCGTCACCGTCTTGCCGCCGGCGTTGGGGCCCGACACCACCAGCGAACGCGCGTCACCCAGCTCGACGTCGTTGGAGATGATCTCCCCACCCTTGAGCATCAGCCGCGGGTGGCGCAGCCCCTTGAGCACCAGCACGCCGTCGGCCGGCTCGAGGTCCGGCGCGGCCGCCTTCAGATCATTCGAGAGCGAAGCTATCGCCTCGAGCTCATCGAGTGACGACAACGCGTCGACCCCATCGACCAGCTTGCCCGCCTCACGGCCCACCAGGCCCGACAGCTCGAGCAGCACCTTGCGCTCTTCTTCGAGAACGATCGACTGCGCGATCGCCAGCTCGTTGCCCATGCCGATCATCTCGGCCGGCTCGACGAACAGGGTTTGACCCGACTGGCTGGCGTTGTGAACGATGCCCGTCACGTCACGCTGGTGACTCGACTTCACCGGCACGACGTAGCGATCGTTGCGCACCGAGTAGTAGCCCTCGCGCAGGGTCTCGTTGAACTTCTCGTCGCGCAGCAGCTCGTCGAGGCGCCCACGAATGCGACGGTGCAGCCCGCGCGCCGTCTCCCGCGCGTCACGAAGCTCGGTGCTGGCGCGATCCGAGATCTCGCCGCTCGCTTCGAAGCTGCGGTCGAGCCGGGTGGCCAACTTGGTGAGCACCGGCAGGCGTTGACCCAACGCCGCGAGACCGGGCATGCGCTCACGGCGCTCGACCAGCAGCTCGTGACTGCGCTCGAAGCTGAAGAGCACCTGGCAGATGTTCATGAGCTCGCGGGGCTCCAACATGCCGCTCTTGGAGGCGCGATCGATCGAAGTGCGCACGTCGACGATGCCAGTGATGGGCAGCGTGATCGGCTCGGCCTTCAGCGCGCGGGCTTCTTCGGAGAGCGTGAGCGAGGCCTGCACCTCGTCACGGGTCTGCAGGAAGCCGCGAGCGCGAGCGCGCTCTTGGCCGACTTCGGTGCGGCATCGACCGGCGAGCGCCGTGCGGATGTCGTCGAAGCCGAGGGAGGCGAGGGTGCGATCGCTCACTTCCATGGCGGGACCCTGCGGGTCGGGCAGCGGTGAATCGGGCGGCGACATGCGGGAGCTTGTCGCAGCGGCACTGAGTTCCTGACGAGCGGCATTCGCGGGCCTTGTGGCCCGTGGCCGACTCGAAGGCAAGTGCCCGCCCCGGAGGAATGCGTTAGGTCAAGGCCTCCCATGCTGGCGCTCCTGCTCATTCTTGCCGTCTCTCCGCTCGATCAGGCGCAGACGCTGGAGCAGAACGGCGACGACGGTGCGGCGCTGGTTTTGCTGCAAACCGCGGTGGCCGGCGATCCTCGCTGGGCGATGGCCCGGGTGGAGCTCGGCCGGTTGCAGCTCAAGCAGGGCGCCTCAGATCAGGCCTTCGAGCAGCTCGACATTGCCCGCTCGCTGGCTCCAGAGAACCCGCGGGCGCACTATCTCTTTGCGCTCGCAGCGGATGAAGCGGGGCGGCGCAACGAGTCTCGGCGCGCGCTCGAGGTCGCCCTGGTGCTGCGCGAAGGGTATGCCGATGCGCAGGTGCGGCTGGCGGGGGTGCTGAGCGCCGAGGGTGATGACGCGGGGGCCGCGCGCCTGTTGCGGCCGTACGTGGCGGCGCACCCGGAGGCAAATGGTGCGCGGTTGCAGCTCGCCGAGGCGCTGGTGAGGTCGGGTGACGTGGCGGGGGCAGAGAAGGAGTTGAGGGCGCTGTTGCAGGCCGGGCCGCTCAAGGTGCTCGCGGGGCGGAAGCTCTTGGCGCTGCTTGATTCGCAGGGGCGTTCCACCGAGGCGCAGAAGCTGCGCCAGGCCATCGATCCACCCGCTCGGCAGCTGCGCGAGCTCAAGCCGAGCAGCCGATGAGCACCGTTCCTCCCAAGCGGAGCCGAGAGAGTACCTCTCCTTCGCACTGCAAGTGCCCCCTCGACTGGGCTCGGGGAGACCGGTCATGGAACCCGATTCCTATTTCCGCCGCCCCTCTCGGGGAGAACGGTGACCCTGACCAACCCTTTAGTTGCGCTCAGCCCCATCCCGTTCTTCGCTGGGCCGGTGAGAGTGTTGGTCACCGTTTTGATGGTCGCGAGCGCGGCGCATGCCGCTCCTGAGGTCCTGCCTCCCGTCGCGCCGACGATGGCCGAGCTTCAGAAGATTGAAGCGGCGAGCTACCGCGGCACCGTCGACACGCTTCGCATGAAGTACCAGGACGCCGCTCGCGCCAAACCCGGTGACGCCATGCCGCGGGTGTTCGTGGCGTGGTGCACGCTGCCCAGCGACGATGCGTGGAATCAGCTCAAGGCGATCGCGACGATCTTCCCCGACAACCCGTGGGTTCGGTATGGCATGGGCCGCATCTACACGCACTGGAAGGGCATGAGCGATCTGGCCCGCACCGAGTTCGAGGCGGTGCTCAAGAAAGACCCGAAGTTCTACCCCGCGCTCATCGGCCTCGGAGACGTCGCCCGCGTCAAGCAGGACTACGCGCTCGCGCAGCAGAAATACCGGGCGGCGCTGGCCCTCAGTGAAGATCCTTTCGCGCGCGCAGGGCTCGGCCTCACCCTGGCCGCCGAAGGCAAGAACGACGAAGCACGGGCCGAGCTGCGCAAGGCCATCAAGGCACAACCCGAACAACCTTCTGCGTTGTCGACCCTGGTGAAGCTGTCTCAGGAAGCGAAAGATCCCGAGACGGTGATCGCTGCGCAGGCGCTCGCCGACCTGCGCCCGAAAGATCGGGAAGCGCGCAGCATGTTGGCTCAGCTGCGTTTCGAAGCAGGCGACAAGGCGGCGGCCGCGAAGGAATACGACCGGCTCGTGCGGCTGGGCAATCCTGAAATCCAGGTGCTCGAGCGGCTCGCCGGGCTGTATCGCGAGCTGAACGAGGTGGAGGGCGAAGAGCGCATCCTCCAGACCATCGCAGCCATCGACGCGAAGAGCCCGGTCGCCAACCTGCGCATCGCTGAGCTGCGCTACGCGCGAAAAGATCTCGAGGGCGCTGAAGGTCAGTGGCTCGAGGCGCTCGCCCGCGATCCCAAACGGGTCGAAGCCCACGAAGCGATCGCCCGCCTTCGGATGGACGCAGGGGTGCTCCACGAAGCGCTCGACGAATACCGCAAGGCCGTGGCCATCGACCCCACCCGCACCCAGAGCGTGGCCGCCGTCTCGAAGCTCGAGGCCGACTTCAAGCTCCCGAAGAAGAAGGCGAAGGGCGCCCCCACCAACGTCTACTGGTCGGTGCAGGCCTCACTCGGAAAGTTCTTCGATGAGCGCAAGCTCGCGAACAAGGCGCTCGAGGGAAAGTACAAGCTGCGCGCCCGCATCTCGAAGGAGGGCGTAGCGGAGGGTGTCGATGTGCTCGAAGACACGCTCAAAGATCCGCTCCTGCTGGGCCACGTGTACTTCGGGCTGCGCGACGCGGAGTACTCGAAGCAGAAGAGCGAGCCGGTGTTCGAGTTCGAGCTCGGAGCGAAGAAGAAAGGCAAGTGATGCGGTTCGGCATCGATGTGCAGTCGGCCAATGGCTTCGCGGCGCTCAAGGGCAAACGGGTGGGCGCGATCGTCAACCCCACCAGCGTCGACTCCCGTTTCGTTCATTTGATCGATCTGCTGCACGAAGCGCCCGGCGTCACCTTGAGCGCACTGTTCGGCCCGGAGCACGGCGTGCGCGGCGAAGCGCAGTACATGGTGGCGGTCGACGACGTGGCGCGTGATCGCCGCACCGGCGTGCCCGTCTACAGCCTCTACGGTCACACCTTCGAGTCGTTGACGCCGCGCGCCGAATGGCTCACCGGTCTCGACGCGCTCGTCTTCGACATCCAGGACGTCGGCAGCCGCTACTACACGTACATCTACACGATGGCGCTCGCGATGAAGGCGGCCGCCAGGGCGAAGCTCGCGTTCCACGTGCTCGATCGGCCGAACCCGATCGGCCTCTCGCTGACCGAAGGCAACCTGGTCGGAGAAAAGTACCGCAGCTTCGTGGGCCTGTACGCGTTGCCCACCCGCCACGGCCTGTCGGCAGGTGAGATCGCAAAGCTGCTCAAGGATCAGGAACAGATCGACGTCGAGCTCCACGTGACGCCGGTCGAGGGGCTGACGCGCAGTTCCTCCTGGCAGGACACTGGGCGCGCCTTCATTCCGCCGTCGCCCAACATGCCCACCACCGACACCGCGTTGGTCTACCCGGGCATGTGTCTGGGTGAAGGCACCAACGTCTCGGAGGGCCGAGGCACCTGCCGCCCGTTCGAACAGTTCGGCGCGCCGTACCTCAAGTCCTACGAGGTCGCCCAGAAGCTGCAGGCCCTGAAGCTGCCCGGGGTGACCTTTCGCCCCTGCGCGTTCACCCCCACCTTCGACAAGTGGAAGGGCCAGTCATGTGAAGGCGCGTTCATTCACGTGACCGATGCGCAGGCGTTTCTTCCCCTGAGAACGGGCGTGGCCATCTTCCAGGCCTGCTTCGAATTGGGCGGCAGCTCGTTCGCCTGGCGCGACGATGCCTACGAGTTCGTGGACGACGTGCCCGCCTTCGACCTGCTCTGCGGCACGGATCAGGTCAGAAAGGGCATCGAATCGGGCCAATCGCTCGATTCGCTGTTCGAGGGGTTCGAAGCTCAGTTGCGCTCTTTCGACCCGCTGAGGCGACGGTATGCTCTCTACCCCTAAGCGATGGTTTCAATCGGCGTCTTCTCAGACAGCGATGGTGACCTGACCGCGTTCGATGCGGCGCTGAGGTTTCTTGCCTCGAAGGGGGCCCGGCGTTTCCTCTTCGCGGGCGGCCGGTTCTCCGACCTCGACGACTGGGTGAAGTGGAAACGCGCCGAGGTCAAAGCGAAGTCTGACTACAGCGGCGAAGACTTCCTCGAAGACGTGCGGAACTACCTCGTCGGTTTGAGCCAGGTCGATCGCCCCGCAGCCTTTGGCACGGCCCACGAGCAGGTGCGCGAGATCGAAGAGCTCACGCAGCTGAAGGACAAGATTCTGCGCGCGCCTGAAAAAGGCTCGCTCGCCTACGCCGACACCGCGGTGCCGCGAAAGGTGCTGGAGATGCTGGGCGACTCGTTGTGCTGCCTGGTGCACGACAAGAACGACCTCGACAAGGAAGACATGCTCAACGCCCTCGTGCTGGTGCACGGCAAAGATCCCGAGCCGCGCGTGGTGAAGGTCGGGCCGCGCACGTTCATCACGCCGGGCCGGCTGACGGGCAAACAGCCCACCGTGGGGCTGCTCGAGATGGTGGAGCGGCAGGTGGTGTTCTCTGCCTTCACCCTCGACGGCAAGGCGGTGATCGATCGCATGCCGATTCAGCTCGGCGGCGGCAAGACGAAGATCTCGGTGAAGTGACGTGAAGGAAATCGCGCTCCTCGGAGGCTCCTTCAACCCCCCGCACGTCGGGCACCTGATGGCCGCGCTCTACCTGCGCGCCACGCTCGGCTGCGACGAGGTCTGGTTGTTGCCCAGCTTCAATCACCCGTTCGGCAAACCGCTCGAGCCTTTCGACGCGCGCGTGGCCATGTGTGAGGCGATGGCGCTCGACGTGGGGCCGTGGCTCAAAGTCAGCCGTGCAGAAGCCGAGGTCGGTGGGGAAGGGCGCACCATCGAGCTGCTGGAGTGGCTGCTCCCGAAGCACCCGGGCGTGAAGTTTCGCTGGGTGATTGGCTCGGACATCCTGGGTGATCTGCCCAAGTGGAAGTCGTGGGATCGCATCGAGACGATGGTCGAGGTGACGGTGCTGCACCGGGCGGGTTACCCGGCCGTAAGAGCGCTGGGGCCGCCGATGGCCGAGGTCTCTTCGACCGAGATCCGCAAACGGTTCGAGGCAGGGGAATCGCCTGCTGAGCTGGTGCCCCGACGGGCGCTCGAGGTCGCGAGGGCCCGGGGGCTTTACGGGCTGCGCTGACCCGTTCGTTCTGCTACGCGACGCTTCGTGAACCGCCGCAAGATCCGCGTCGTCGGAGCCATGCTCGAGCGCGAGCCGGGCCGCTACCTGGTCACCCAGCGCTCGAAGACCGCCACCTTGCCCCTGCTCTGGGAGTTCCCGGGTGGAAGAGTGCACGAAGGCGAACGCGAGGCCGATGCACTGCACCGCGAGCTCGAGGAGCGGCTGGGCATCGACGTGATCGTCGACGAAGAGGTGATGGTCACCAGCCACGAGTACGACACCTACTCGGTCGAGTTCCGCGTCTTTCACTGCAAGCTCGCCCACCCCGAACAAGAGGTCAGCCACCGGGTGGTGAACGATCACCGCTGGGCCTCGCTCGACGAGATGGGCCAGTTCCAGTTTCCCCCCGCAGATGCGCGCACGCTGGCGAAGCTGCTCGACCTGGACTCCTGACGATGCACCAGTTCCCCAAAGACATCGGGTGGATCGAAGTCATCTGCGGCTCGATGTTCTCGGGCAAGACCGAGGAGCTGATCCGCAGGCTCAAACGCGCGCTCTACGGCAAGCAGAAGATCCAGGTCTTCAAGCCGCAGATCGACAACCGCTACGACGAACTCGCGGTGGTCAGCCACTCGCAGTTGAAGATCATCGCGACCCCGGTGGCGCGCGCCGATCAGATCCTCCACGCGGTGAAGCACGACACTGAAGTGGTGGGCATCGACGAGGTGCAGTTCCTGGGCATGGAGATCATCGCGGTGGTCGAAGCGCTCGCAGCGCAGGGCAAACGCGTGGTGTGCGCGGGTCTCGATCAGGACTACCAGGGCAAACCGTTCGAGCCGATGCCGCAGTTGCTCGCGGTGGCCGAGTACGTCACCAAGGAACTCGCCATCTGCGTGGTGTGCGGCAACCCCGCAAACCGCAGCCAGCGTCTGTCTGATTCTTCCGAGCGCGTGGTGGTCGGCGCGGTCGGCGCCTATGAAGCGCGCTGCCGCAAGTGCCACGTGCCCACGCCCGTCGAAGCCACGCCTCCGCAGAACCTCGAACTCTTCAGCCGGTGACCTCAACCATGCGCGACTCCCTCTACGAAAACGTTCCCTACGCGCTGTCTGAGCTGAAGCACTTCTACGGCCCCAACGTGCACCTGGTGGGCAACCCGTACTTGTTGTCTCTGCTCGCGTCGTTGTGCGCGAAAGACACGCAGCAGCCGGCGGTGAATACGCTGGTGCGCACGCTGTACGCGGATCTGATCACCATGGTGGTGAACCACGAGTTCCCGAGGCGTCAGGTCACCATTCCTTCGCGAATGATTCAGTACACGCCGCGCGGCATCTACCAGGGTGAGATCCTCGATCCTGAAGTGCGCGCCATCTCGGTGAACATCGCGCGCGCCGGCACGCTGCCCAGCCAGGTCACGTACGATCTGCTCAACACGATCTTGAACCCGCGGCTGGTGCGGCAGGATCACATCATCATGAGCCGCGAACTCGACGCCAGGGACCACGTGGTGGGCAGCAACATCGGCGGCTCGAAGATCGGCGGAGACGTCGACAACGCGATGGTGATCTTCCCCGATCCCATGGGCGCGACGGGCAGCTCGTTGTCGACGGCGATCAACATGTACAAGCACAAGGTGCCGGGCAAGATCCGCAAGGTCATCTGCGTGAACCTGATCGTCACGCCCGAGTTCGTGAAGCGGCTGACCACCGATCACCCCGACACCGTGCTCTACGCGCTGCGGCTCGACCGCGGGCTCTCCCCGCCGGAGGTGCTCAGCACGGCGCCGGGCGAGCTCTGGGAAAAAGAGCGCGGCCTCGATGATCGCCAGTACATCGTGCCCGGCGGCGGCGGCATGGGCGAAGTGATGAACAACGCGTACGTTTGA